>NZ_JBMOUD010000002.1:0-446656 GCF_049319665.1 Rouxiella sp. Mn2063
TCAATTAAAAGTTCGATTTGCTGAAACAAGTTCAGCGATGCTCAAAGTTACTTCACATCATTCATAATGAATTACTGCTTAGACACTCTTGAGACTTTAATATTTTCGCTACCGAAGTAGCTTGATATCGTCCTGTGAGTGCCCACACAGATTGTCTGATAAATTGTTAAAGAGCAGTGCCGCTGTTCGCTAGGAATCTTATGCGGCGCGGGAGGCGTATATTACGTTTTCCCGCTGAAGAGTCAAGAGATTATTCATTCGAACATCTTTCTTTTCTCTTCCTAACCCGGCGACTTGTCAGTCGTTGTTCCCGGTCAGTGGAGGCGCATTATAGGGAGTTTCAGAAAGCCTGCAACCCCCTTTTGCTAAATAATCGCAAATAATTATCTGACCGTTTCTTTTTTCTACAAACCTCTGTAATTAGTACGATTTTCAGCCACTTTATGATGAAAAATACCGCTTCCACTGCAAAATCCCAGCGTAAACTGATTTTATCTCATTTCATTTGAATGGCTGGTAGAAGACAATCAGACCTAATTCTCATCACTAAACCCGAAAAATAAGCCTATCAGACTATCCAGGTCAGCAAGAAACCCTCTGCATGCCGGATAAATATGGTTATAAATGATGATAGAAACCTATCCAGGATGATATTGATGCCACTGACTGCCCAACAGCAAGCCGCTCAACGCAACCTTTCTTATATTGTGGCGGAGAAAATCGCACAAAGGATTTTCTCCGCTACTTATATAGCTGGCAGCATTCTGCCAAGTGAGATGGAGTTGGGTGAGATATTTGGTGTAAGCCGCACGGCGGTACGTGAAGCGGTCAAAACGCTGACGGCCAAGGGAATGCTATTACCGCGTCCACGCATAGGTACCCGCGTGATGCCGCAAAGCCAATGGAACTTTCTCGACCAAGAGCTCTTAACCTGGTGGGTCAACGGGGAAAACATTGAGCATATCACGGCGCATTTTGTAGTACTGCGTCTTACCCTTGAACCACAGGCCTGCGCCCTCGCGGCGATTAATGCCAGTCAGGAACAAAAAGAACAGTTAGCTATATATATGGCAGAAATGCGGGATTTACATCAAAGCTTCGACCGCGAGCGTTGGATTACCGTAGACACACAATTCCATCATTTGATCTATCAAGCCAGCAGGAATCCATTCCTGACCTCTTTTGCTAACCTGTTGAGTCCGGTTTATCAAAGCTATTTCCGTTCAATTACCAGAAATACTGTCATCAAACTCCACCAGCACCAAAGATTGGTTGAGGCAATTCTGGCTGGCAACACAAATGATGCCTTATTGGCGTGCCAAACCTTATTAAAGGATGAGGAGTAAAGAGTACTAGCGCGAGGACTTGTCCACCGAGCCGCGAATAATCAGTTCAGGTGTTAGTGATAAAACCTGAGCTTCTGTATCCGGCGCCTGCAATCGGTGTAATAAGGTATCTATCGCCAGTTCGCCTAACTCATCTTTAGGTTGATGAATCGTTGTCAGCGGTGGCGTCATATATTGTGCAAGCTGAATGTCATCGTATCCCATCACCGCAATATCGCCTGGGATACTCAGCCCCTGCTGATAAACAGCCTGATAAACACCGACCGCCATTGCATCATTACTAGCAAATACCGCATCAGGCGGCGCGGCTAAAGCTAGCAGCTGCTGCATTGCCGACAATCCACCCGCAAATTCAAAATCTCCGCTGACTTCATAACCAGGGAGAATATCCAAATTGGCTTCATGCATTGCCTGGCGAAAACCAGCCAAACGTTGTTGCGCGGTCGTTTTATCTAAAGGCCCGGTGATACAGGCAATGCGGGTGTACCCTTGGTCAATTAAATACTGGGTCGCCATCTTTCCGCCGATTAGGGCGTTATCTTGAATAATGTCATTGGCTCCATCGAACGGCGACCAGTCCATCATCACGATAGGTAAAGAAGGATAGCGGTTTAAGGCATCCTGCGATGGGCAATGATTTTCGGTACACATCATAATCAACCCATCGACGCGTTTTTGCAGTAGCGTTTCAATACTGCGGTTCATACGCTCTTCATCACCATCGGTATTACACAAGATCAAGCTATAACCGCGTTCATAGCAGCTGCGTTCAACGCCTAGCACTACTTCAGAATAGAAAGGGTTGCTACTGGCCGTCAATAACATACCAATTGTTCGGGTTTGATTGAGCTTCAAGCTACGCGCCAATGCAGAAGGCGCATAGTTGAGTTGGTCGATAGCAGCATTCACTTTGTCGCGAATAGCCTCGCTGACAAAGCGATTGTTGTTAATCACATGCGAGACTGTAGAAGTCGAGACACCCGCTTCGCGGGCGACATCTTTCATTGTAGCCACTAGCTCTCCTGATGAGCTAAAAAGTCATCAATATCCTGACGCCAAGGCACTGAAGGTTGCGCGCCCGGGCGAGTTACAGCGATGGCAGCAGCAGCATGGGCAAAGCGCACAGCTTGATCCATTTCTTTACCTTCGAGCAACGACGTCACTAAAGCACCATTAAACGTGTCACCAGCGGCGATAGTATCAACGGCTTTCACACGGAATCCTGGTACTTGTTTGCCCTGACCCTTTTGACTCAACCACACACCTTTACTACCCAGGGTAATAATGACGGTATCGATGCCTTTTTGATGCAGAACGTCTGCTGCACGCGCAGCGTCAGATTGATCTTTTACCTGAATACCGGTCAAACGTTCGGCTTCGGTTTCATTTGGGGTGATGATATCCACCAGCGACAACAACTCATCAGGCAACTCGCAAGCAGGGGCTGGATTGAGGATAACCTGGGTTTGATGCGCTTTTGCCAGTTTCGCCGCAGCGGTAACTGTCTCAAGAGGAGATTCAAGCTGCATCAACAGTGCATCAGCATCTATTATCTTTTGCTGATACTGCTGCATATAAGCAGGCGTCAATTCGTCATTAGCACCGGCGTTAATCGCAATGACATTTTCACCATCAGCATTGACGAAAATAAGTGCCACGCCGGTTGTCGTATCTTTAATGGCTTGGACGGGTTGAGTATCAATGTTATCGCTGGCTAGCTGCTTGCGAATACGTTCCCCAACATCGTCATCTCCCACGCAGGCAATAAAAGAGATATCTGCACCGCTACGACCTGCGGCCACTGCCTGATTGCCCCCTTTACCACCGAAAGCAACATTATATTGCTTACCGATCACCGTTTCGCCCGGTTGCGGGAAATGTCTGACGTTAAGAATGTGGTCAGCATTAATGCTGCCTAACACAACCAGTTTACCTGTAGCCATCGTATTCATTCCTGAGTCAATATATTGCGCCGCCCGATGCGGGCGGCGCAGATAAGATTAAAGCCAATTTAATTAAACAATATTCTTATGAATCAATTAACAAGACATCTACCCTATAGACTTCTTGGTGCAGCCAACACGCCAGCCCCCCGAAGCATTACAGGTATTAAGGCTGAGCAACTAATTTCAAATCCACCGGGATAGTCGCTGGCACTTTCTCGCCTTTAAGCACTTTATCAGCAGTATCTACACCAATAACACCGATTTGCTCAGGCTGTTGCGCTACTGTTGCACCTAGCTTGTGACTATTTACTGCTTTCACGCCATCTGCGGTACCGTCAAATCCGACAACCAGAACATCAGATTTACCGGCGGTCTGCAAGGCGCGTAGTGCACCTAATGCCATTTCGTCATTTTGAGCAAACACGGCCTGCACGTCTGGGTGAGCAGTCAGCAGGTTTTGCATGACGTTCAAGCCTTTGGTGCGGTCAAAATCAGCCGGTTGGCTAGCCAGCACGGAGAAATGATGCGCATCAACCGCTTGTTTGAACCCTTCACCACGTTCACGAGCAACAGAGGTCCCTGCGATACCTTCAAGTTCAATCACTTTGGCATTATCGCCGAGTTTCTTAGCGATGTAGTCACCAGCCATTTTTCCGCCCAGTACGTTATCGGAAGCAACGTGGCTTACGACTTGTCCTTTATTAGCCTGGCGGTCAAGGGTGATTACTGGGATCTTCGCCTGATTAGCCAAGGCAACTGAGCTGCCGACGGCATCAGAATCTGTTGGGTTGATCAGCAACAGTTTGGTTCCGCGCACCGTTAAATCTTGTACGTTAGCAAGCTCTTTGGCCGGATTGTTCTGCGAATCAAGCACCACTAGGTTGTAACCCAGTTTGGTCGCTTCTTTCTGCGCCCCTTCTTTCATAGAAACGAAGAACGGGTTATCCAGTGTGGAAACCACCAGCGCGATAGTATCTTTTGCCAATACGCTAGCACTGAAAGTGGCGGTAATGGCTGCGGCAGAGACTAATGCCGCCAGTTTTTTCATTGAAATTGTCATAATCATGTTTCCTGTAGGGGAGGTTTATTTGTTGCTTTTGTTGTCTACCAATACCGCCAGTAAAATAACCACTGCTTTGACGATCATTTGATAGTAAGAAGAAACACTTAACAGATTCAGGCCGTTATTGAGGAAACCAAGGATCAGTGCCCCAATAAGCGTACCCATAATTCGCCCTTTCCCCCCAGACAAACTGGTACCACCCAGTACAACTGCGGCGATAGCATCCAGTTCATAGCCAGTACCTGCGGTCGGTTGAGCCGAAGAAAGACGTGCGACTTCGATAATCCCAGCCAATGCCGCCAATAGGCCACACAGGGAATAGACAATGATTTTTACTTTATCAACGCTGATACCTGACAAACGCGTTGCCGCTTCATTACCGCCAAGCGCATAGATATAACGGCCCAAGCGCGTGTGCTGGAGCATGTACCACACCGCAGCAAACACAATAGCCATAATCCACACGGGTGTAGGAATGCCCAGCGGACGACCAATACCAAACCAGCCAAAGGTATCTGCAACGTCACTAAAACCGGTGCTAATTGGGCTACCGTTGGTATACACCATCGTGACACCACGTAGCAGTAACATCATCACTAATGTCGCGATAAATGCCTGAACCTTGCCCTTGGCCACAATAACTCCGGTGACTGCACCTACCGCGGCACCTAGTGCCAAAGAGGCAGCAACAGCCAGCAAAGCGCTGGATTCCAATCCGACTACCGATGCTGCCACTGCGCCGGTTAGTGCCAGCAGTGACCCTACGGATAAATCAATCCCCGACGTCAGGATAACCAACGTCATTCCCACCGCCATAATGGCGTTGACCGAAGTCTGCTGCAGAATGTTAAACAGGTTATTAACGGTGAAGAAATTCGGGCTCATTGAGGAGACCACGGCTATCAACACCAGCAAGGCAATCAGTGATTTTTGCTCTAACAACCACTGTTTGCTGATCCAACGCTTTTTGGCTGGTAACGTTTGAGAACTCATATCTGATACTCCTGCTTCACGCCGTATTGCTTGCCAACGGCTGCTGCCATCAACACTTCTTGCGTCGCCTGTTCTATCGGGAATTCACCGCTTAAATGTCCTTCATGCATCACTAAAATACGATCGCTCATGCCAATAACTTCCGGCATTTCCGAAGAGACCAAAATGATGCTCAAACCTTCGCGCTTGAACTGGTTAATAAGTTGGTAAATCTCTTTCTTGGCCCCAACATCAACGCCGCGCGTTGGTTCATCGAGGATCAAAACTTTCGGGCGTGTCATCAATCCGCGGGCAATCGCGACTTTTTGCTGATTCCCCCCGGACAACAACCCTATCGGCTGCAGCATGGAAGGCGTTTTGATATTAAACAGGCGAATGAAATCTCCGACTGCAATTTGCTCTTCCCCATGCTTTAAACTGCCGCCAACCCGGCTGAAATAGCGCAGTGCAGTCAGCGACATGTTTTCTTTCACTGACATGCCTAAAACTAAGCCATCTCGTTTACGGTCTTCAGAGATGTAAACAATGCCGTTAGCCAAACCATCTTGCGGACTACGGGTAATAACGTCTCGCCCATCGAGCAGCACATCGCCGTTAGTGCGTTTAAGTGCGCCATAAATAATTTTCATCAACTCGGTACGGCCTGCGCCCATTAAGCCTGAAACGCCGAGGATCTCTCCTGAGTACAAATCAAACGAGATATTATCTACACCAGGCCCAGAGAGATTTTTCACCTGTAAGCGTAGCGCACCTCGTGGCTGGTTGAGCCGTGGATACTGCTCTTCCAGACGACGCCCTACCATCATTTCGATCAGCGTATCTTCTTGTAATTCACTGACCGGGCGCTCGGCAATAAACTGTCCGTCGCGAAATACCGTTACGTCATCGCAAATCTCAAAAATCTCTTTCATACGGTGCGAGATATACACCACACCGCATCCTGAGGCTTTTAACTCGTTGATTACCGCAAACAATGAGGCAGTTTCGGTATCAGTCAACGCGTCGGTGGGCTCATCCATAATGATCACCCGAGATTCGAAGCTCAGCACCTTGGCAATCTCAACCATCTGTTGATCGCCAATAGATAAATCGCCCACCAGCCGGTGGCTGCTGTATTTAAGATTGAGACGAGCCAGTAATTTATCGGCCTCGGCATACATCTTCTTCCACTGGATACGTCCCAACCCATTAACAAATTCACGCCCGAGGAAAATATTCTCAGCGATAGTCAGTTGTGGAATCAGGTTTAGCTCTTGGTGGATGATGCCAACGCCGGCTTCTTGTGAAGCTTTAGGGCCAGAAAAAGAAGCCTCTTTCCCTAAAAATTGCACCGAACCCGCGTCTTTTTGATAGATGCCGGTCAGGATTTTCATCATGGTCGATTTGCCGGCACCGTTTTCGCCGACCAACGCCATAACTCTTCCCGGATAAACCTTTAGCGCAGCGCCTGACAGCGCCTTAACACCGGGGAAAGCTTTATCTATTCCTGAGAGTTGCATCAAAGGTTGCATAGAGGCCTCAGAAGGTTACGCCAGCACACAAGATAATGTTCGCATAAGGTGAACACTCTCCACTGCGGATCACGGCACGGCTGTTGGCACTTTGCGCCTTGAAGGATTCATGGCTGATGTATTGCAAAGTGATGGTATTTCCCTGGTGTTGCTCAAGTTGTTCTAACTGTAAAAGCAGAGCGTCATGAAGTTTTGGATTTTGTTTGACGATCTCTTCAGCAAGGATAGCCTGTTCTACCTGCATCTCCTCGGTGATGACTTTGAACACCTGAAGAAAAGTCGGCACGCCCGCAGTCAGCGCCATATCAATACGCTGTGTCGTCGCGGGTACCGGCAACCCGGCATCAGCGATAACCAGCATATCGGTATGGCCAAGCTTGGCGATTGCATGGGAGATTTCGGCATTCAGCAACATGTTCTTTTTCATTATCGACTCCGTTAGCGAAACGTTTCGCTCACAAGGAGTTTTAAAAAAATGACGCGGCTTGGCAATGGAAAAGTAGCGGAAATGTGATCACCGTCGAAACGTTTCGATAACAGTAAAAAAGGACGCTGAGAGGATTTAGCTTAAGGGAGTCAATCGGCAAATAAAAACACTCGAGGCACCGTGAAGGTGCCTCGATATCATTATATTTCTACCTGGGTTCCCAGCTCGATAACCCGGTTAGGTGGGATCTCAAACTGATCAGGTGCGCGCAGCGCATTGCGGCTGAGCGCCATAAACAACTTGCCGCGGAAGTAGAGGTACCAAGGGCGTTTAGTCAGGATCAGCGATTCATGTGACATGAAGAACGAGGTTTCCATCATCCGACATGACAAGCCTTCCAGACCGCAGCGATGGAATACTTCCTCAACATTCGGCGTCTCTTTAAAGCCGTAACTTGCCACGACTCGCCAGAAAGTTGGCGACATCTGTTCGATAGTCACACGCCGGACATTATGCACAAAAGGCGCATCCTCTGTTCGCAGCGTTAGCAGGACGACACGCTCGTGCAACACTTTGTTGTGCTTGAGGTTATGCAACAGCGCGAATGGAATGACATTGATAGCGCGCGATAAGTAAACCGCCGTGCCGGAGACTCGCACCGGTGGCGATTTCTCCAAAGAGGCGATCATCGCTTCAAGCGAGTTACCGTGCTCATTCATACGACGCATAAGGCGGAAGCGCTCACTCTTCCATGTAGTCATGATAACAAACATCACCAGACCCAACGTCAGCGGCAGCCAGCCACCAGAAAGTAACTTGGTCGCATTCGCAGCAAACATCGGCACATCGATAAACAGCATGACCGAAACCAGCAGAGCAACCAGGAAGCCTTTCCAGTGCCAGTTTTTATATGCCACGGTACAAGAGAGGATACTGGTTAATACCATCGTCCCAGTCACCGCAATACCATATGCCGCGGCCAAATTGCTCGAATGCTCAAAGCTGACAATAACGATAACTACCGCGATATAAAGCGTCCAGTTAATCGCGGGAACGTAAACCTGTCCTTCTTCCATCGCTGAGGTGTGGATAATGCGCATTGGCGGCAAATACCCTAAACGAACGGCTTGGCGAGTCAGCGAGAATACCCCTGAAATCACCGCTTGCGAGGCAATAATTGTCGCCAGCGTTGCCAAAATCAGCATCGGGATAAGCGCCCAGTCAGGGGCCAGCAAGAAGAAGGGGTTTTGTATCGCCTGCGGGTTTTTCAGCAACAGCGCGCCCTGACCAAAATAGTTGAGCACTAATGAAGGCAGCACCACGCTAAACCAAGCCAAACGAATCGGCAATTTACCGAAGTGCCCCATATCAGCATACAGAGCTTCAACCCCGGTGATGGATAACACCACGGCGCCAAGTGCCAGGAAAGCAAAGAATTTGTAGTTGATGATGAAGTTAATCGCCCACATTGGGTTCATCGCTTGCAGCACTTCGGGGTTGCCGATAATGCTATTAATACCAAGCAGAGCCAGGGCTAAAAACCACAGCAGCATGACCGGCGCAAACATCTTGCCAACCAAACCAGTCCCATGCTTTTGGATGAAGAACAGCAACGTCAGAACGGCAACCGATAGTGGCACAATAAAGTGATCAAGGTTCGGTGCCGCAATTTGCAGGCCTTCCATCGCTGAAAGCACTGACATTGCCGGGGTAATCACCACCTCGCCATAGAAGA
The DNA here is from genome assembly GCF_049319665.1 of Rouxiella sp. Mn2063. Lineage (NCBI taxonomy): Bacteria > Pseudomonadati > Pseudomonadota > Gammaproteobacteria > Enterobacterales > Yersiniaceae > Rouxiella > Rouxiella sp. Mn2063. Next base: position 9,022 of record NZ_JBMOUD010000002.1, read on the forward strand.
AACTGCCACCAATCAGACCAAGAATAACCAGTATTGCTGTGGTGTGTGCATTGGTATTGCGTCCAGATAAGGACATCAAGGTCAAAATACCGCCTTCGCCTGCGTTATCTGCACGCAGCACAAAAGAGAGATATTTCAGAGAAACAACAAGGATTAACATCCAGAAAATCAGAGAGAGAAAACCAAATACCACGCTAGGTTCAACGTTAAAACCATAGTGGCCAGAAAAGCATTCTCTCAAGGTATAAAGAGGACTGGTGCCAATGTCGCCATATACCACGCCAATTGCCGCTAAGGTGATTGCGGGTAATGGCCGTTTATGTTCTGTACTCATAATGGGTGTCTTTTGATGTTTCTTTGTGGGCTAGATACATTCCATGGGCCATACGTGTGCTCAATCCATGATCCCCACGAAAAACGCACAGTATGCACGAATAAAAAAGATTGCCTACCCCTTAATGCCGAGTTAACCGTTAACACGTATAAACAGAAAGGTTTTAAGACAAATTGCATACTGTTATGAATCAACAAGGTTTACAAATCACCCGGGTATACTGTCAGTAGTTTTCATGGTTTATTATCCTACAGCGAATTAATATTCATTTACTTACGACACTACTTTGGGAAATTTAAAGATATTTATGGCGCAATCACCACTTCTGGCAGAAAGAATTACCCGATTAGCCAACGCATTGGAAAAAGGCCTCTATGAACGACAAGATGCCATTCGCCTGTGCTTATTAGCCGCATTGTGTGGAGAGAGTGCTTTTCTGCTCGGCCCACCGGGTATAGCCAAAAGTATGATTGCACGTCGCCTGAAATATGCCTTTCGTAACGCTCGCGCCTTTGAATATCTGATGACCCGCTTTTCAACGCCGGAAGAAGTTTTCGGCCCCTTATCTATTCAAGCACTGAAAGATGAAGGGCGCTATATCCGCCTGACAAAAGGCTATTTACCCGACGCTGAAATCATTTTCCTCGATGAGATTTGGAAAGCCGGACCGGCCATCCTCAATACCTTACTTACGGCGATCAACGAACGACGTTTTCGCAACGGGGATAAAGAAGAAAGTATCCCGATGCGCATCCTGATTAGCGCATCCAACGAACTCCCCGAAGCAGAGGGCAGTCTCGAAGCACTTTATGACCGCATGTTAGTCCGTTTATGGCTCGATAAAGTTCAAGATAAAAATAACTTCCGCTCCATGCTAACCGGCCATAACAGCGACAACGCTAACCCGGTAACAGAATCATTGAGTATCAGTGATGAAGAGTATCTGCAGTGGCAAACTGAGATAGAAAAAATCACGCTCAGTGAATCCTGTTTTGAGCTAATTTTCGAGCTGCGTCAGCGACTTGATGCGCAAGAAACCGCTCCTTACGTTTCTGACCGTCGTTGGAAAAAAGCGTTACGTCTGCTACAAGCCAGCGCCTTCTTCAGCGGGCGTCAGGCTATCACCCCAGTCGATATTATCCTGCTCAAAGATTGCTTATGGCACGATCTGGACAGCTACCATTTGCTACAAAAGCATATTGAACAAACCATTACTGAACATGCCTATCAGCAACAAAACCTCACGTTTAAAGTGCAGCAGCTCAATCAGCAGTGGATGCAGCACCAGCAACAGCAAAGCCGCCAAAAAGCGGTCAAAGTGAGTAAAAAAGCCGGGATGTTCAGCCGTAAACCGCAATATCAATTACCTGATGAACTTAGCGCAAACAGCCTGACTCTGTTACTGCAAACGCCATTACATCTGCATGAAATTCAAGTGACGCATATCGTTCTCGAACGCAATACATTAGCCGATTGGTTAGTCAAAGAGGGCCAGCTAAAGGCCAAACTAAACGGTATAGGTTTCCCGCAAGTTATTGATGCAGAAGTCGACGAGACAATGCAGCTGGTGGTACGAGATATCAGCCGCCAGCCTTCACTGCTCTCTCTGCCTGGCAAAGAACACATTAGCGTGCCGGAAGAGCTGAAAAATCAGCTCAGCGATTTGCAGTCCTCACTTTCACAGCAGCGACAGGATTTTGCTCAGCATCAGCATTGCTTGTTTGTCCCCGCAGAATGGACGGCGAAGATTGAAGCCAGTCTGTTGCAGGTAGCCGAACAGATTCGTGTCCAACAGCAATTATTTAATGGCGTCTAGCCTATGTTTAGTCTGGAAACTCTTGATGTGCTCTTGGCGATTAAAGAAGGGGACATTATTGATGAGATGATCCTCACCCTGCTGGCAACACCGCAGTTGGCTGTCTTCTTTGAAAAATTCCCGCGCCTGAAACAAGCGCTGACCAAGGATCTTCCAGCCTGGAAGGCTCGCCTACAACAACGGATCCACGATACGCCCGTGCCACCAACGCTGGCTAAAGAGTTTTATCTTTATCAACACAGCCAACAATCGGCACCAACCCAGTTTAAACAAGAGTTGGCAGGAATTATCGAACAACTAGAACAGCTCGAGTCACCTTTTGTCACCGAAGCCCGTTCGCTGGCGGCCGATATTTTTGAGGACCGTTCAGTTAACCATGCCGCTAATAACAGTTTTCAGACGCTGTTTATTCAGCGCTGGCGTCTGAATATGACCTTCCAGACCGTCACTTTGCATCATCAGTTGCTCGAGCAGGAACAAGAACAGCTACAGGCCGAATTAGAACAGCGCCTGGAGCTAAGCGGGGAACTCTCTCCTTTATTAGCCGATAATGATGCCGCCGCCGGGCGCTTATGGGATATGAGTAAAGGCAAGCTGCAAAAAGGCGATTACCAATCCTTAGTACGCTACGGTGCCTTTTTACAACAGCAGCCCGAACTACAACAACTGGCAGAACTACTGGGACGCAGTCAGGTTGCCAAAACCAGCTCCCACGATGATGTCACGTTAGAACCACAGATTTTGCGAGTGCGCGAACCGGCGATTGTGCCCGAGCAAGTCAACGGGATTAATCAAAGCGATGATATTCTGCGTCTGCTGCCAACAGAGTTGGGCACATTAGGTATTCCTGAGCTGGAATATGAGTTTTACCGCCGTTTGCTAGAAAAGCGTTTGATGACCTACCAACTGCAAGGTGATGTATGGCGCGAAAAAGTGGTGATGCGTCAGGTTGCCCATCAGCAACAAGAGCCTCAGCCTCGCGGTCCTTTTGTGGTTTGTGTCGATACATCGGGTTCTATGGGCGGCTTTAATGAGCAGTGTGCGAAAGCCTTCTGTCTGGCGCTGCTTAGGATAGCGCTGGCTGATAACCGTCGCTGCCACATTATGTTGTTCGCCAGTCAAGTGATCCACTATGAACTCACCGCCTCCAGCGGTCTGGAACAAGCATTACGCTTCCTTGGCCAACATTTTCGTGGTGGTACTGATTTAAATGCCTGCCTTAATGACACCTTAGATATGCTTGCTACCCCCGAGTGGCAAGATGCAGATGCAGTGATCATTTCTGACTTTATCGCCCAACGCATACCCGATGAGACACAAAAACGGGTTAAGCAGCAGCAACTACAGCATCACCATCGCTTCCACGCCCTCGCCATGTCGCAATATGGTAAGCCCGGCATACTGCGTATTTTCGACCATATCTGGCGCTTTGATACTGGTATCAAAAGCCGGGTACAACGCAATTGGCAACGATCTTCATAACACGTCATCTCTTATCTTTCCCTATTGTGTCGCGATAGGGATTGCCATTAACTGTGGTTTCCATCATTTTTATCGTCATATAAATAGTGACTCACTAATATAAGGGCTATAAAAATGACAGAAGTCTATCAAATCGACGATCTTGACCGTGGCATCCTTAACGCGCTGATGGAAAATGCTCGTACTGCTTATGCTGAACTGGCGAAAGCGTTCTCCGTGAGTCCGGGCACTATTCATGTTCGAGTAGAGAAAATGAAGCAGGCAGGGATCATCACCGGTGCCTGTGTCAACGTCGATCCGAAGCGTCTGGGATATGATGTTTGTTGTTTTATCGGCATTATTCTTAAGAGTGCGAAAGATTATCCTTCCGCATTAGCCAAGCTGGAAAGCCTGGAGGAAGTAGTTGAAGCCTATTACACCACCGGTCACTACAGTATTTTTATCAAAGTGATGTGTCGGTCCATCGATTCTTTGCAGCATGTACTTATCAACAAGGTGCAAACAATTGATGAGATCCAATCAACAGAAACGCTGATCTCCTTGCAGAACCCTATTATGCGTACCATCCAGCCCTAAAACTAAATGCATCTATCCTTGAAACTAAATAGTAGTACCCCTATTATCCACAGGTAGATCCCAGCTCATTCACAGCGTACAATGCCGATCAATTTTATTAGCAGCAGCTTTATTGGGTAATCGGTAAATGTCTGACATCACACTGATCACAGGTAGTACGCTTGGCGGCGCTGAGTATGTCGCTGACCATATCGCAGAGAAACTTGAAGAAGCCGGTATCTCTTGTGAAATTTTGCATGGCCCAGAACTCGATGAAGTTTCATTAGAAGGGAAATGGCTGGTGGTTTGTTCAACCCACGGCGCGGGTGAACTGCCTGATAACCTGCAACCCTTTTTAGAACAGCTCGAAGAGCAGCAGCCGGACTTATCCCAAGTCAGTTTTGGTGCCGTTGGTCTGGGTAATAGCGAATACGACATCTTTTGTGGTGCGATCCAAAAACTCGATCGGCAATTGACCTCTTTAGGGGCTAAAAGGATCGGCGATCGCCTTGAGATCGACGTCATACAACATGACATTCCTGAAGATCCAGCCGGTATTTGGGCATTAAATTGGATTAATTTACTCAAATAAGTGTAAATTTCAGGCGATCAACTGTGGATAACTAAGCTTAAAAGCAGGGTAAAACCGGTAGTTATCCATATAACAACCCTTGTTCTCTTTTTGACCTGTGCATAAATAGCCATTTAGATCCCAGCTTATACGCGAAAGGATCACCGATCATTCACAGCAAAGGATCATCCTTAGCATATTGATCTTATTAAGCAATAACGACTTATGCACAGAGGATCGCGATCCTAATAAGAGATAGTAGTAAGAGATCTTTAAATAAAAAAGATCTTCTTTTAATTAGTGACGATCCCCTGGGGCTTGTGGAACAACCAAACTCGGGTAGAATCCCTCCTCCCAACGCAACACATCGATCGTTCGCATCAACCCTGAGGTGCAGTACCATGTTTTATCCGGATCAATTTGACGTCATCATCATCGGCGGCGGCCATGCAGGTACAGAAGCGGCAATGGCTTCTGCACGAATGGGGCGTCAAACCTTGTTATTGACCCACAATATCGACACGCTAGGACAAATGTCGTGTAATCCAGCGATAGGTGGGATCGGCAAAGGACATCTGGTTAAAGAAGTCGATGCACTCGGTGGCCTAATGGCAACGGCGATCGATCATGCCGGTATTCAGTTTAGGATACTAAACGCAAGCAAAGGTCCAGCGGTGAGAGCGACCCGTGCTCAAGCAGACCGCGTCTTGTATCGTCAGGCCGTTCGCACCGCTCTGGAAAACCAGCCAAATCTGATGATCTTCCAGCAACCGGTTGAAGACCTGATCGTAGAAAACGATCGCGTTGTTGGTGCCGTGACCCAAATGGGACTCAAATTCCGCGCTAAAGCGGTTGTCCTGACTGTCGGTACCTTCCTGGATGGCAAGATCCATATCGGCTTGGAAAACTACAGCGGTGGTCGTGCAGGCGATCCTCCAGCCATTTCGCTGTCACAGCGTTTACGTCAGTTACCATTGCGCGTTAACCGTCTCAAAACCGGGACACCACCGCGTATTGAGGCACGTTCTATCGATTTCAGCGTATTGGCACAGCAACACGGCGATGACGTTGCGCCAGTATTCTCGTTTATGGGTAATGCAGGTCAGCACCCGCGTCAGGTGCCTTGCTATATCACCCATACCAATGAAAAAACGCACGATGTGATCCGTAATAATTTGGATCGCAGCCCGATGTATGCCGGGATCATTGAAGGGATCGGCCCACGCTATTGCCCATCGATCGAAGACAAAGTCATGCGCTTTGCCGATCGCAATGCGCATCAGATCTTCCTTGAGCCTGAAGGCTTAACCAGTAACGAAATTTATCCAAACGGAATCTCCACCAGCTTGCCGTTTGATGTGCAAATGCAGATCGTTCGCTCGATGCAGGGCATGGAAAATGCCGTCATCGTTCGACCTGGTTATGCCATTGAGTACGATTTCTTCGACCCACGCGATCTCAAACCAACGCTGGAAAGTAAATTTATCGCTGGCTTGTTCTTTGCTGGACAAATCAACGGCACCACCGGTTATGAAGAAGCAGCCGCACAAGGATTGCTGGCTGGTCTGAATGCTGCACGTTGTGCTAGCGAAGAAGAAGGCTGGGCGCCACGCCGCGATCAGGCTTACCTTGGTGTGCTAGTGGATGACTTATGCACCATGGGAACAAAAGAACCGTACCGTATGTTCACATCACGTGCTGAATATCGCCTGATGCTGCGTGAAGACAATGCCGATCTGCGTCTCACCGAAAAAGGCCGTGAACTTGGCTTGGTCGACGATCTGCGCTGGGCGCGTTACAACCAAAAATTAGAGATGATCGAGCAAGAGCGTCAACGTCTGCGTGGGATCTGGGTTAATCCTAACCATGCGTTGGTTGATGCAATTAACCCGCATCTCTCAGCACCGCTATCAAAAGAAGCCAGTGCTGAAGAACTGCTGCGTCGCCCAGAGATGACTTATGCACTGATGACCAGCCTGGAAGCTTTTGCACCAGGTGTTGCTGATGAGCAAGCGGCAGAGCAGGTAGAAATCCAGGTTAAATACGAAGGTTATATCGCTCGCCAGCAAGAAGAGATCGAAAAACAGCAGCGCAATGAGAACACCTTGCTGCCTGCCACGCTGGATTACAAACTGGTTAATGGCTTATCTAACGAAGTGATCGCTAAACTCAACGATCACCGCCCAAATTCAATTGGCCAAGCATCACGTATTTCCGGAATTACACCGGCGGCGATCTCTATTTTGCTGATCTGGTTGAAAAAACAAGGTTTGCTGCGTCGCAGTGCCTGATTGACAGACTTTTTAGCCATCGGCATAAATTTGCTGATGGCTAACTCTCCCTTTTCCCGCCTTGTTGGCTGCTTTATCATTTAAGCCAAAATATTATTGAATTACGCTTTGTCAAAGGACGCTAACGTGCAACAGAAACTTGACTCGCTGCTGGCTGCGGCTGGTATAACGCTACCCGATCTTCAAAAACAGCAACTGCTGGGTTACGTCAACCTACTGCATAAGTGGAACAAAACCTACAATCTGACTTCGGTACGCGACCCGATGCAAATGCTGGTGCGTCATATCATGGATAGCATTGTGGTGAATCCTCACTTACAAGGCAGCCGCTTTATCGATGTCGGTACCGGTCCAGGTTTACCCGGTATTCCTTTGGCTATTGTTCGCCCTGATTCCCATTTCACCTTGCTAGACAGCTTAGGCAAGCGTGTACGCTTCTTAAGACAAGTGCAGCATGAGTTAGGATTGAAGAACGTTGAGCCGGTTCAGAGCCGCGTTGAAGAGTTTGCTCCCGAGCCACCGTTTGATGGTGTGATCAGTCGTGCTTTCGCCTCTTTACAAGATATGCTGTCTTGGTGTCACCACCTTCCAGCAAAAGAGTCAGGCCATTTTTATGCATTAAAAGGCGTCCGGCCTGATGATGAACTGGCTGTATTACCGGAAGGCATTTCGTTAACTGAGGTGATAAAACTTCAGGTGCCAGAATTAGAAGGTGAGCGTCATCTGGTTATTTTAAAAGCAAGTTAACCTTGTTTTACGTCAATAATATAACGGCGAAAGCTGTGCTAAAAAGGTAAGAAATAAGCAAGCTAACTAAATCCTGAAGTACGATAAATATTCTGCTACTAGAGACATTTAACGGCATAATCTGGCGTTGATATTTTAGTCAAAAGTGGAATAGTTGCTATTGAAAACCAATATCAATTACGAAGCGCTCTATTTAGCATGTAATGAAAATGTTGTTATTTGTTGGGTTAATGTATCTGCAATGGTCTTTTTATTATATATACATTGCCTGGTTTGAAATGATGTTTTCATTTTATTGATTTTTAATGGATTTTATCGTTTTCCAAGATGAGTAATAGCCTGGTTAGTGAGTTTGTTTAGGCTGATAAAAATTAATTTTGTGATCTCACTCACGATTTTAAAAGAGACCGATGAATAACCATACTTGGGGTTTGAAAGGAAATTTCTGAGACTTGGCTTATAAAAATAGTCACAGAGTCGCGAATTTAAATAATTGTTCACCTTTTCGCTACTTATTCATTGAATTCCATTGAGTGGCCCGTATAATTTGCTCGGTTTTTACTGCTTGGCTCAACTGAGTAAAGCAGCGTTGTACGGCATTCAACATACCTCCAGCTAGGTACGAGAGAATAGACGTCATGTCAGTGTCCTTTTTGTTATACGGTAAGGGTGGTGGGAAAGCAGCTAAGAAGTTGTTAATCCTGCAATTATTGACTTTTGTTCTCGTTAGTGCGGCATTTGGATTCAAAAGCCTGACATGGTCAACCTCTGGTTTCTTAGGCGGATTGGCTGCTTGGCTACCTAATGCACTGTTCATGTTGTATGCCTGGCGCCAACAGGCGCAAAAAACGGTCTCTGGTCGGGTTGCCTGGTCATTTGCCATCGGAGAAGCGCTGAAGGTTGTGACGACCATCGTTTTGCTCGTCATTGCGCTAGGACTTTTCAAGGCGGCATTTGTTCCTCTTGGCCTGGCCTATTTATCGGTGTTGATTACACAGATAGTGGCGCCGGCCTTTATTAATCGGTCGTAACCATAGATAACCGTACTTAACTACTAAAGGGTAAGAGGCATCATGTCTGCAACAGGAGAAATCTCTACTCCACAAGAGTATATCGGTCACCACCTGACTCAGCTTCAGGTCGGGGCGAAAGAGGGATTCTGGTCGATTAACATCGATTCGATGTTTTTCTCCGTGGCTCTCGGTGTACTCTTTTTGGTTATTTTCCATCGCGTCGCCAGAAATGCCACTAGTGGCGTTCCGGGGAAACTACAAACAGCTGTAGAGCTGGTTGTTGGTTTCGTCGACAGCAGCGTGCGTGACATGTATCACGGCAAAAGCAAAGTGATCGCGCCTTTAGCGCTCACTGTGTTCGTCTGGGTGTTCTTAATGAACCTGATGGACTTGCTGCCAATTGATTTGCTGCCTTATATCGGCGAGCACATCTTTGGTCTGCCAGCTCTGCGTGTTGTGCCAACCGCTGACGTAAACATTACGTTGTCGATGGCGCTGGGCGTATTCATTTTGATTCTTTTCTATAGCATTAAGATGAAAGGCGTTGGCGGTTTCGTTAAGGAACTGACAATGCAACCATTCAATCATCCGGTTTTTATCCCTATTAACCTGATTCTTGAAGGTGTCAGCCTGCTGTCCAAACCAGTTTCACTCGGTCTGCGACTGTTTGGCAATATGTATGCGGGTGAGTTGATCTTCATCCTTATTGCTGGCCTGTTGCCGTGGTGGTCACAGTGGATTCTGAGCTTGCCTTGGGCAATCTTCCACATCCTGATCATTACGTTACAAGCCTTTATCTTCATGGTTCTGACGATTGTCTATCTGTCGATGGCATCTGAAAAACACTGATTTTCTTAAAACACAACTACGTTATAACTGAAACAAACTGGAGACTGTCATGGAAAACCTGAATATGGATCTGCTGTACGTGGCTGCCGCTGTGATGATGGGCCTGGCGGCTATCGGTGCTGCGATCGGTATCGGCATCCTGGGTGGTAAATTCTTGGAAGGCGCTGCGCGTCAACCTGACCTGATTCCTTTGCTGCGTACTCAGTTCTTCATCGTTATGGGTCTGGTCGACGCCATCCCGATGATCGCTGTAGGTCTGGGTCTGTACGTGATGTTTGCTGTCGCCAAGTAACACAGATTTATTTCTGAGTTAATCGACAACCATTAATTATTTACTTTGAAAGAGGCATTGTGCTGTGAATCTTAACGCAACAATCCTCGGCCAGGCTATCGCGTTCGTCCTGTTCGTCTGGTTCTGCATGAAGTATGTATGGCCGCCAATTATGGCTGCCATCGAAAAGCGTCAGAAAGAAATTGCTGATGGCTTATCTTCTGCTGAACAGGCTAAAAAAGAGCTGGACTTAGCACAAGCCGATGCGACCGACCAACTGAAAAAAGCCAAAGCAGATGCCCAGGTGATTATTGAGCAAGCTAACAAGCGCAGAGCTCAAATCCTTGATGAAGCAAAAGCAGAAGCCGAGCAGGAACGTAGTAAAATCGTGACGCAAGCGAAGGCAGAGATCGACGCAGAACGTCAACGTGCTCGTGAAGAGTTGCGTCTACAAGTCGGCATGTTGGCTGTTGCTGGCGCCGAGAAGATCATCGGACGTTCCGTAGATGAAGCTGCTAACAGCGACATCGTTGATAAACTGGTCGCTGAACTGTAAGGAGGGAGGGGCCGATGTCTGAATTTGTTACTGTAGCTCGCCCCTACGCCAAAGCAGCTTTTGACTTTGCCGTTGAGCACCAAAGCTTAGATCGCTGGCAGTCCATGCTGGCGTTCACGGCTGAAGTCACACGCGATAAAAATATTCAGGAACTGCTTGCTGGTGCTTCGGCACCAGAGCATCTTTCTGCGACATTTATCGCAGTATGTGGTGAACAACTCGACCAAGCAGGTCAGAACCTGATTAAGGTTATGGCTGAAAACAAACGTTTACGTGCGCTTCCGGACGTGCTGGCACAGTTTATTGAACTGCGTGATGCATTAGAGGCAATTGCCGAAGTTGATGTGACTTCTGCAAGCCCACTGTCCGAAGAACAGCAGGCAAAAATTGCTGCTGCGATGGAAAAACGTCTGTCTCGCAAAGTTAAGCTGAATTGCAAAATTGACAAGTCTGTTCTTGCCGGTGTCGTAATCCGTGCAGGTGATATGGTGATTGATGGCAGCGTTCGCAGTCGTCTAGTACGCCTGGCAGACGTCTTGCAGTCTTAAGGGGACTGGAGCATGCAACTGAATTCCACCGAAATCAGCGAACTGATCAAGCAGCGCATTGCTCAGTTCAATGTGGTGAGCGAAGCTCACAATGAAGGTACTATTATTTCCGTCAGTGACGGGATTATCCGCGTGCACGGCCTGGCCGATGTCATGCAAGGCGAAATGATTTCGTTACCGGGCAACCGTTTCGCAATCGCCTTGAACCTGGAGCGCGACTCTGTAGGTGCCGTTGTTATGGGCCCTTACGCAGATCTCGCCGAAGGTATGAAAGTACAATGTACTGGTCGTATCCTGGAAGTTCCAGTTGGCCGCGGCCTGCTGGGACGTGTGGTTAACACCCTGGGTGCACCAATTGACGGTAAAGGTCCGGTTGAGCACGATGGCTTCTCTGCTGTTGAAGCTATCGCACCTGGCGTTATCGACCGTCAATCCGTTGATGAACCTGTGCAGACAGGTTACAAATCCGTTGATGCCATGATCCCAATCGGTCGTGGTCAGCGTGAATTGGTCATCGGTGACCGTCAAACCGGTAAAACTGCTCTGGCAATTGATGCGATCATCAACCAGCGCGATTCCGGCATCAAATGTATTTATGTTGCTATCGGTCAGAAAGCTTCCACTATTTCTAACGTGGTTCGCAAACTGGAAGAGCACGGCGCACTGGCTAACACCATTGTTGTTGTTGCAACTGCATCAGAATCTGCTGCACTGCAATACCTGGCACCATATTCTGGTTGCGCAATGGGTGAATACTTCCGTGACCGCGGTGAAGATGCCCTGATCGTTTATGATGACCTGTCTAAACAGGCTGTTGCATACCGTCAGATCTCCCTGCTGCTGCGTCGTCCGCCAGGTCGTGAAGCTTATCCTGGTGACGTGTTCTATCTCCACTCCCGTTTGCTGGAGCGTGCTGCGCGTGTAAGCGCTGATTACGTTGAAGCATTCACCAAAGGTGAAGTGAAAGGTAAAACCGGTTCCCTGACTGCGCTGCCAATTATCGAAACGCAAGCTGGTGACGTTTCCGCGTTCGTTCCGACCAACGTAATCTCGATTACCGATGGTCAGATCTTCCTGGAATCTAACCTGTTTAACGCCGGTATTCGTCCAGCGGTTAACCCGGGTATCTCTGTATCCCGTGTTGGTGGTGCTGCACAGACCAAGATCATGAAAAAACTGTCCGGTGGTATCCGTACCGCTCTGGCACAGTATCGTGAACTGGCTGCGTTCTCCCAGTTTGCATCCGATTTGGATGAAGCAACCCGTAAACAGCTGAACCATGGTCAGAAAGTGACTGAACTGCTGAAACAGAAACAGTACGCGCCAATGTCTATCGTTGCGCAGTCTCTGATTCTGTTTGCTGCAGAACGTGGTTTCCTGGAAGACGTTGAGTTGGCCAAAGTCGGTAGCTTCGAAGCTTCACTGTTAGCTTATGCTGAACGTGAACACGGCGAACTTCTGCAACAAATCAACCAAACTGGCGCGTACAACGATGAGATCGAGGGGAAATTCAAAAATATCCTCGAAACCTTCAAGGCAACCCAGTCCTGGTAACACTGAGCGGGCCTGCTGCCCTGTTTGATAACAGATAGGCGGTAGGCCGCTTCGCTTGGTAATGAGGAGAAGCAGAGATGGCCGGCGGAAAAGAGATACGTAGTAAGATCGGTAGCGTGCAAAACACGCAAAAGATCACTAAAGCGATGGAAATGGTCGCCGCCTCCAAAATGCGTAAAACGCAGGATCGCATGGCGGCCAGCCGTCCTTATGCAGAAACCATTCGTAAAGTGATAGGTCACCTTGCGTTAGGGAATCTGGAATACAAGCACCCATATCTGGATGAGCGTGATATTAAGCGCGTTGGATATCTGGTGGTGTCTACCGACCGTGGTCTTTGTGGTGGTTTGAACATTAACCTGTTCAAAAAGCTACTTGCAGAGATGAAAGGCTGGTCCGAAAAAGGTGTTGAGGTTGACTTGGCCCTTGTCGGTTCTAAAGCCGCTTCTTTCTTCGGTTCCGTGGGCGGCAACGTTGTTGCCCAAGTGACTGGCATGGGAGATAACCCTTCCCTGTCTGATCTGATCGGTCCGGTTAAAGTCATGCTGCAAGCCTACGACGAAGGTCGTTTAGACAAGCTGTGTATTGTTAGCAACAAATTCGTCAATACCATGTCTCAGGAACCAAGAATCGTACAGTTGCTGCCTCTCCCGCCTGCGGAAGAAGGTGAGCTGGCGAAGAAATCCTGGGATTACCTGTATGAGCCTGATCCTAAAGCGCTGCTGGATACCCTGCTGCGCCGTTATGTGGAATCTCAGGTTTATCAGGGCGTCGTAGAAAACCTGGCCAGCGAACAGGCCGCGCGAATGGTAGCGATGAAAGCCGCCACCGATAACGGCGGCAGCCTGATCAAAGAGCTGCAGTTGGTTTATAACAAGGCTCGTCAGGCCAGCATCACTCAGGAACTCACCGAGATCGTCGGGGGAGCCTCCGCGGTTTAAGCTAGGTTTACGAATTACGTAGAGGATTCAAGATGGCTACTGGAAAGATTATCCAGGTAATCGGCGCCGTGGTGGACGTCGAGTTCCCTCAGGATGCGGTACCGAATGTGTATCACGCTCTTGAGGTAGAAAACGGTACTGAGAAGCTGGTGCTGGAAGTTCAGCAACAGCTGGGCGGCGGCGTTGTTCGCTGTATCGCTATGGGTACCTCAGATGGCCTGCGCCGTCATCTGAAAGTGAACAACCTGGAACACCCAATTGAAGTGCCAGTTGGTACCGCGACCCTAGGTCGTATCATGAACGTATTGGGTGAACCAATCGACATGAAAGGTCCAATCGGTGAAGAAGAGCGTCGCGGTATCCACCGTGCAGCACCTTCTTATGAAGAACTGGCTAACTCCCAGGAACTGCTGGAAACCGGTATTAAGGTAATGGACCTGATGTGTCCGTTCGCCAAAGGCGGTAAAGTCGGCCTGTTCGGCGGTGCTGGTGTTGGTAAAACTGTAAACATGATGGAGCTTATTCGTAACATTGCGATTGAGCACTCTGGTTTCTCTGTGTTTGCAGGCGTTGGTGAGCGTACTCGTGAGGGTAACGACTTCTACCACGAAATGACCGACTCCAACGTTATCGACAAAGTTTCTCTGGTTTATGGCCAGATGAACGAGCCACCAGGTAACCGTCTGCGCGTTGCGCTGACTGGCCTGACCATGGCGGAGAAATTCCGTGATGAAGGCCGTGACGTACTGCTGTTCGTTGACAACATTTACCGTTACACCTTGGCCGGTACCGAAGTGTCTGCACTTCTGGGCCGTATGCCATCAGCGGTAGGTTATCAGCCAACGTTGGCGGAAGAGATGGGTGCTCTGCAAGAGCGTATCACCTCTACCAAAAATGGTTCTATCACCTCTGTTCAGGCCGTTTACGTTCCTGCGGATGACTTGACTGACCCATCTCCAGCGACCACCTTCGCCCACTTGGATGCGACCGTGGTACTGAGCCGTCAGATCGCGTCTCTGGGTATTTACCCAGCGGTAGATCCACTGGATTCCACCAGCCGTCAGCTTGATCCGCTGGTTGTTGGTCAAGAACACTATGATGTGGCGCGTGGCGTGCAGTCTATTCTGCAACGTTACCAAGAGCTGAAAGACATCATCGCGATTCTGGGTATGGACGAGTTGTCAGAAGATGACAAACTGGTTGTATCCCGTGCGCGTAAGATTCAGCGCTTCCTGTCACAGCCGTTCTTCGTTGCTGAAGTCTTTACCGGTTCTCCGGGCAAGTTCGTATCGCTGAAAGATACCATTCGTGGTTTCAAAGGCATTATGGACGGCGACTACGACCACCTGCCAGAACAAGCGTTCTACATGGTTGGTACCATTGACGAAGCAGTGGAAAAAGCCAAAAAACTGTAATGCCCGGCCCTTGTGGCTCTAGGTGTTATAGTCTGAATAGAGGAAGGTGACATGGCTGCAAAAGCTTACCATCTGGATGTTGTCAGTGCGGAAAAGCAAATGTTCTCCGGTCTGGTGCAAAAAATCCAGGTGACGGGCATCGAAGGTGAACTGGGTATTTTCCCTGGTCATGCTCCGTTGCTCACCGCCATCAAGCCTGGCATGGTGCGTATTGTCAAAGAACGCGGTGAAGAAGAGTATATCTATCTCTCCGGGGGCATCCTTGAGGTGCAACCGAATGCAACCACCGTTCTGGCTGACACTGCAATCCGTGGGGAAGACCTCGACGAAGCGCGAGCGCTTGAAGCTAAGCGTAAAGCGGAAGAACACATTAACGGTTCTCACGGCGACGTCGACTATGCTCAGGCGTCAGCTGAACTGGCTAAAGCGATTGCGAAACTTCGCGTTATCGAGTTGACCAGGAAAGCGATGTAACATGAATCAATGTCACACTTGTAGGGTGTTATCATCTTACTGGTGTGACAGAGATGAGTGATAAGAGCGACCTTCGGGTCGCTTTTTTTTTGCCTTTAAAAAAGCCCTTTCAACTGCCATTTCCAGATGTTTCCAGACCGATTTTATTGGAATACTTGTGGTGATAAGCGACAATATTACCTAGATTTGTTTGTGGTCGCTTACAGAGTGTTCACCCCTTATGGGATGCGGTCTGCGCGTAGTTTTTGCTGAAAAATATGTAGTAATCCACAGAGCTAACGGGTTACTTTTGTCTACTAAAATGGATGTGTCAGGTTGCTTATGTCTAACAGCGCATTGAGTGTTGTGATCCTTGCCGCAGGCAAGGGTACACGTATGTATTCCCAGTTGCCTAAAGTGCTACACCCGATCGCGGGTAAACCGATGGTGCAGCATGTTATTGATGCGGCGACGCATGTGGGCGCGCAAACCGTTCATCTGGTTTATGGACACGGTGGCGACCTGCTCAAGCAACGTCTGGCTGCCAGCGAGCTAAACTGGGTATTACAGGCCGAGCAATTGGGTACCGGCCATGCGATGCAACAGGCAGCACCGTACTTTGCCGATGACGAAGATGTGTTGATGTTATACGGCGATGTGCCATTAATTTCGGTCGAAACGCTACAAACGCTGTTAAAAAGCAAACCTGCTGGCGGCATTGGATTGTTAACCGTGGTGCTTGATGATCCGACAGGCTATGGCCGCATTGTGCGCGAAAATGGCCAGGTAACCGGTATTGTTGAGCAGAAAGATGCCAACCCAGAACAGTTGAAAATCCAGGAGATTAATACTGGCATCCTGGTTGCGAATGGCGCGTCGTTAAAACGTTGGTTAAGCAAACTGACCAACAATAACGCACAGGGCGAGTATTACATCACCGATATTATCGCGATGGCCCATGCTGAAGGCCATGAGGTTGTGGCGGTGCACCCATCGCGCAATAGCGAAGTTGATGGCGTAAATAACCGCCTACAGCTGTCGCGTCTCGAACGCGTTTATCAACGTGAGCAGGCGGATCGTTTGCTATTAGCCGGCGTTATGCTGCTAGACCCGGCGCGTTTTGATCTGCGTGGTGAGCTTAAGCACGGGATTGACGTAGAGATTGACGTTAATGTCATCATCGAAGGTCAGGTGACGTTAGGCGAACGGGTGAAAATTGGCGCTGGCTGTGTGTTGAAGAATTGTGTTATCGGTGATGATTGTGAAATCAGCCCCTACAGCGTGTTTGAAAACGCCACGTTGGAAAACGAATGTACTGTCGGGCCATTTGCTCGTCTGCGTCCAGGCGCTGAGCTGGCAAAAGGCGCACACGTTGGTAATTTCGTTGAGATCAAAAAAGCACGCTTGGGCGTAGGTTCAAAAGCCGGACATCTCAGCTATCTGGGCGATGCTGAGATTGGCGATAACGTCAATATTGGTGCTGGAACCATCACCTGTAATTACGATGGTGTGAATAAATTCAAGACGGTTATCGGCAACGATGTTTTTGTTGGCTCGGATACCCAACTGATTGCTCCTGTTAAGGTTGGTAATAACGTGACTATTGCTGCTGGCACTACGGTAACTGCCGATGTTCCAGATAACGGCCTGTTATTGAGCCGCGTAGCGCAGGTGCATAAGCCAAACTGGCAGCGCCCGCAAAAGAAAAAGCCATAATGTTGTAGCCAGTGCTATCGTTAAACAGGCGCAAACATGCGCCTGTTTAGTATCACAATCATTGTGTTTTGGTGTGTATTTGCTGCGATCATCTAGCAAATACACACCAAAACATAATAACCCCACCCTCTACAAGGCTCGGGGAACCGGCGGGCTTGTTCGCAAGACCTGACCGGCTATCAATCAGGTCAAGACATCAAAAGGTCTGGAAACAGATCTCCTAAAGGAATCAAACTGATGTGTGGAATTGTTGGTGCAGTAGCACAACGCGATATTGCTGAAATCCTTGTTGAAGGATTACGTCGTCTGGAATACCGGGGTTACGACTCTGCCGGATTGGCGGTAGTGGATAACGAAGGCCACATGGGACGTTTACGCCGCGTGGGTAAAGTGAAAATACTTTCCGATGCGTTGGACGAACATCCTCTGCATGGCGGCATTGGTATTGCACATACCCGCTGGGCGACGCATGGCGAACCTTCTGAGGCAAATGCTCACCCTCATGTTTCTGATTATATCGCCGTGGTTCATAACGGTATTATTGAAAACCATGAGCCGCTGCGTGAGTTATTAATCGAACGCGGTTACCGATTTGACTCTGAGACTGATACTGAAGTTATCGCGCATCTGGTGCATTGGGAACTGCTGCAAGGCGGAACGCTGCTTGAGGTTGTATTGCGCGTCATCCCACAGTTACGCGGCGCTTACGGCACGGTTATTATGGATAAACGTGACCCGAATGTGCTGGTAGCCGCGCGTTCAGGCAGCCCATTGGTTATTGGTCGTGGCGTTGGCGAGAACTTTATTGCCTCCGATCAGCTGGCACTGTTGCCGGTGACTCGTCGCTTTATGTTCCTGGAAGAAGGCGATGTAGCAGAAATTACCCGTCGTGCGGTGAGCGTATTCGATAAACAGGGTAACCCTGTTGAACGTGCTGAAATCGAATCCAACGCCCAGTATGACGCTGGTGACAAAGGTGCATACCGCCACTACATGCAAAAAGAGATTTATGAGCAGCCACAGGCGCTGAAGAACACCCTGGAAGGGCGTTTTAACCACGGCAAAATCAATTTTAGCGAACTGGGTGAGAAAGCCGACGAATTACTGTCCCGCGTACAACATGTGCAGATTATTGCCTGTGGTACCTCTTATCACTCTGGGATGGTGGCCCGCTATTGGTTTGAATCTCTCGCTGGCGTGCCTTGCGATGTCGAAATTGCCTCTGAATTCCGTTACCGCAAATCCGCAGTGCGTCCAAATAGTCTGATTATCACCTTGTCTCAATCGGGTGAAACAGCGGATACCTTGGCTGCGCTTCGTCTGTCGAAAGAACTGGGTTATTTGGGTTCTCTGGCGGTGTGTAACGTCGCGGGTTCATCATTGGTTCGCGAATCTGACCTCGCACTGATGACCAAAGCCGGTACCGAAATTGGCGTGGCATCGACCAAAGCGTTCACAACTCAGCTTACGGTGTTGTTGATGCTGGTGGCTCGCATTGGCAGCCTGAAAGGGATGAGCGAGCAAGTGGAGCACGATATTGTGCATGCTCTGCAAGCTCTGCCTGCGCGCATCGAACAAATGCTATCGCTGGATAAAACCATCGAGCCATTGGCGCAAGATTTCTCTGACAAACATCATGCACTGTTCCTTGGCCGTGGCGATCAATACCCGATTGCGATGGAAGGGGCTTTGAAGCTAAAAGAGATTTCTTATATTCACGCTGAAGCTTATGCCGCGGGTGAGTTGAAACACGGCCCGTTAGCGTTGATCGATGCGGATATGCCGGTAATTGTTGTGGCACCAAATAACGAATTGCTGGAAAAACTGAAATCCAATATCGAAGAAGTGCGTGCGCGCGGTGGCCTGCTGTATGTGTTTGCCGATCGTGATGCGGGCTTCACCGATAGCGAAGGAATGAAGATTATTCAGTTGCCGCACGTCGAAGAGATTGTGGCACCGATTTTCTACACTATTCCGCTGCAATTACTGTCTTATCACGTTGCGCTGATTAAAGGCACTGACGTTGATCAGCCACGTAACCTGGCAAAATCAGTTACCGTTGAGTAAATAGCCACGCTTTTTTGACCCAATAACTGATTCTTAATGATAAAAATCCGGTGATGCTCGTTAACTCGCACACCGGATTTTTTTATACCTAAATTACAGCATTCATTAGAATTCTTTCACCGCAAGGGCGGCGATAACTACCGCGGCAGCGGCCGTTCGGTTATCTACCCCGAGTTTAGGGAACGCGATTTCTAGATGTTTATTCACCGTCCTTGGGCTGAGATTGAGGATATGTCCAATCTCACGGTTTGTTTTCCCGCGAGCTATCCACAGTAGAACTTCCGTTTCGCGATGAGTGAGACCCAGGCGATTTTTAAGACGTAGGATGGTTTCATCTTCTGCATGCTCTTTAATTTCTTCAATTCTGAGCAGCCGTTCGCCACTGGCATTGTAGTGAGAAAAATAGAGTTTTAGTGGGATATTCACAGAGGAGAGATCAAGCGGGAGCTTGATACCATCGGTACTATTGAGCCACCCGAGCACACGTTTAACAAACTTTTGTTGGGGTTCAAAACCTTCTACGCAGTAGGTGTTGAACAGTTGCCATGCATTGGGCGTGGCCCATAACAGCTTGCCTTCCTGACTGATAACGCAGAGCGTTTGGCCGACTAAATCCATCGCACTGTAGGCGCTGGTCGTTAATTGCGAGTTGCGCAGGTGGGTGCGCATCCTCACCAACAGCTCTTGCGTTCGAATGGGTTTTACCAGGTAATCCACGACGCCAGCATCAAAGGCATCGACCACGTTTTCGGTATCACTGAGTCCGGTCATAAAAATAACCGGCGTGTGGCGCAGCCCCGGGTTTTCACGTAAGCGTTTACTGGTCTCAAAGCCATCTAAATGCGGCATGATGGCATCCATTAAAATGATGTCTGGGGTGATCCGTTGGGTTATGGATAATGCCTGCTGGCCTTCTAAGGCGACTAACACGGTAAATCCCGCATCATCCAAAGTGTCGTTAAGCATACTTAGGGTGTTGATATCATCATCCACTATCAGCACTGTCGGTTTATTCTGTGTCATGATTTTCGTCTCCAGTGCGTGCTAAGTGTGCAATAACCTCATCAAATCGAAAACGTTGCGCGAGTTCTTCCAGTGCTGAACCCTCTTCATCACTGAGATGATTGGCAGCGACATAGATTTTCAGTAAATCCCTAAATCCACGCACATAGCCTAAGTGAGCCATCTCTTTGAGTTTTTCTAACGGCTGAGAATCGGCAGCGGAAACTGCGCTGACGGCAGAAGCTGGGGACTCACCGCGCTCAGTGTCCCACTCGAAACTTAGCATTTCGCCAATATTTTCCAGTAGTTGGGTGAAACGCACTGGCTTGCCTAAAAATCTCACTTCGCCTTGTCCTTCTGCACGCTGACATTTTCCTTCTTCTGCTTCAGCCGAAATCATCAATACGGGTTGGTGATAATTTGCACGGCGTAAGGTATTCAGTAGTTCCCAGCCTGACAGCCCCGGCATATTGACATCCAACATAAAAAGATCCGGTGCTTGTTGTTCGATAAGCGCCAGAGCTTCTGTACTGTTTTCTGCTATTAGCACCGTGAATCCGAGCGGCGAGAGCAAATCGTTCATCAATAATCGATGTGATTCATCATCGTCTACCACCAATAACGTATGACGCCTGCCGGGATAGCCGGTGATTTTTTCCGGCTCGGTATTTTGGTACATCTGACCGCTGTGGCTGGGTAACATCAACGTAAGCTTGAACGTCGAACCGCTGCCAGCCAGGCTTTCTACCTGCAAATCACCGCCCATGATATAAGTCAGTAGCTGGGTAATGGTTAAGCCTAAGCCGGTTCCTGAGCGCCGCGAGTCACCTGAGACGCGTTCAAAGGGCTGGAAAATCCGTTCTAGATTTTCAGGAGCAATCCCGATTCCCGTATCATGCACCGAGAAAAAGGCCACTTCACTGCGGTACTGAAAATCGAGAATAACGCCGCCTTTATCGGTGAATTTAATGGCGTTCGACAGTAAATTGATGAGGATTTGCCGCAAACGTTTTTCATCGGTCATCACGGCATCAGGTAACCAATGAGGGGGGTTATAGCTGAACGTCAATCCCTTATCTTTGGCTTGTTGCTCGAACAGGCTGACCAACTGCTGCACCAATTCACCAATGCGAACTTCTTCGCGATGAATCTCTAATTTCCCAGCCTCAATTTTGGAGATATCCAGCAATCCTTCAATCAAGTTGGCCAGATGCTCGCCGCTACGCAACATAATACTGATGCCGCGTTGACGCGCTGGTGGAATATCATTGGCCCTCTCTAGTAGCTGCGCATAGCCCAACATGGCATTGAGCGGGGTTCTGAGTTCATGAGTGATCCCGGTGAGATAACGACTTTTAGCCTGATTGGCATCGTCGGCATCCTCTTTGGCCTGCTGTAACTGTCGGTCCGTCGCTTTGTGCGCAATGATCTCTTTCATTAAGCGATCGCTTTGCAGGCGCAGCTCTTCTTGAGCGATTTGTTTACTCTTATTGGTTAGCACAAACAGCCAGGTTGTCACCCCGGTAATGATCAGCAGAATAAAAAACACCTTCCACAAGGTCGCCGCCAGCAACTCTTCATCACCAGAAAACTCGCCCCGCATCTGTGCGTAGATAAGCATTAAAATCATGCCAATAATGGAGCTAAATAGCGCCAATATGCTAATAAAACTCCATATCCTGGGATCGATTTTTTGCAATATCGATTCGCGGATAAACAAACGGATAAATTGTGCCGCTTGTTCGCTATACCGCGCCTGTGGTTTACAGGCATCGTTACACTGCACGTCCAATGAGCAACATAGCGAACAAATGCTGCCTTGGTAGAACGGGCAGTAACTCATCTCCGGTTTTTCGAAATGGGTACCACAGACACAGCATTCCGTAGACGTTGGCTGCGCGGAGGCGCGCGATAAGTAATAGCGCCCTTTAGTTAGCCAGGCGATAGCGGGAGCGGCGACAAAGGTGAGGCTCAATGAGAGCATTGAGGCAAATACCTGTAAGGTATGACCAAACCAGCCCATCCAGGCGCTGAGTCCGCATAATAATGCGAAGCCCATCGAACCTATCCCAACAGGATTGATGTCATATAAGTAAGCGCGGCGAAATTCGATATGATCGGGGCGTAGTTTCAGCCAACGATTAATCGTCAGATCGGCCACTACGCTGCCCAACCACGCGGTTGCGGCAACGGCATACAGCCCCAAAATATCTCTAAATACACGATAAACTCCCAACTCCATCAACAACAGCGCGATCCCGACATTAAAAAATAGCCAGACCACGCGCCCTGGATGGCGATGGGTGAGACGCAAGAAAAAATTAGACCAGGCGATAGAGCCTGCGTAGGCGTTGGTCACGTTAATTTTAAGCTGCGACAACACCACAAATATCCCGGTGAGAGCTAGCAGCGTCGACGGCGACTGGGTGACGTAACTGAATGCGACCAGATACATATGCGTTGGCTCGCTGGCGACATCGGCACTCAATCCATAATCGAAGGCGAGAACCGCCAAAAATGAACCCAACAGAATTTTTAGCGCGCCGATGATAATCCAACCTGGACCTGCCATTAATACCAGCACATACCACTTCCAGCGCCCTTTATGGCTCGATTTAGGCAGGAAACGTACTTGATCAACTTGTTCCCCCACCTGACTAACCAGCGAGAGCAGTACTGAACATACCGCGCCTAATTGCAGCAGGTCGAATCCACCGGCATCAGGCGTAATAATGCCCTGAAAATGAGTCCACTTTTCGACGGCTCCGCTATTGCGTAGCAGAATAAATACCAAAGGAAGTAACTGTAAAACCAGCCAGCACAGCTGGGTCAACTGCTGAAATTTGGAGATAAAAGTAAAGCCCCAGGTGACTAACGGAATGACAATCACCGAGCCGAACAAATAGCCCAGATGCAAGGGCAGGCCAAATAGCATGTGCAAGGCCATTGCCATGATTGCTGCTTCGAGGGCGAAAAAAATAAAGGTAAAGGTGGCATAAATCAGCGAGGTGACAGTGGAGCCGAGATAACCAAAGCCCGCTCCCCGCGTTAATAGGTCAATATCTAAGCCATACTTAGCCGCGTTAACTGAGATAGGAATCGAGAGGCAAAAAATGATAACGCTGACTAAACCTACGGCGAGGACCACATAATTAAAGCCATAGGTTAAGGTTAAGGCTCCGCCGATAGCCTCCAATGCCAGAAAGGTAATGGCGCTTAATGCTGTTATCACCACACGTCGTGCGCGCCAACGGCGTGCCGAGGTCGGCGTATAACGCAGAGCAAAGTCTTCCAGCGTTTGATTAGTCACCCACTGGTTATATCGCCGGCGCGACTTAAATGCTTTTTGCTGAACTGTCATCCGCCTTCCCCAGTCAATGTGTCAGGGCCAAGTAATGTTAAGGGCCAATTCAACCGTTGAGCGTGACTTTCCATAGCAGCACTTTATCTAGCTTGCGCCCGTGATAATCGCTCTGCGTTCTCTTTTCTCCAATACGTTAAATGACGTAATCCTTGCGTTACCTCACGCATTGTTGGATCTCGTCACTAATTCCATGATGTCCCTCAGTGAGATTAACCGTATCGGATGATGAGGGCTACTATGAACATTGCTTATTTTTCCCCGCAGTATCGCTGTAAAGTCCACCGTAAATTGAAGCTGTTCGCCGCCGCCAGTTTGATGATGGCTATGCAGAGTGCGATGGCTGCTGCACCCGCGACATCAGCGGTGGATACTACCGGATTGGCCGTGACGGATAATTCTGTGAAGGTCGGTATCCTGCATTCATCCACCGGGACGATGGCTATCAGCGAAACCGGCTCGATTCAAGCCGAGAAGCTGGCCATTGACCAGATCAATGCGCAGGGCGGTGTGTTAGGGCGCAAGATTGACTATGTGCAAGAAGACGGTGCCAGCGACTGGCCGACCTTTGCAGAGAAAGCGCGAAAGCTGCTCGTCAGTGACAAAGTCGCGGCTATTTTTGGCGGCTGGACCTCGGCGTCACGTAAAGCCATGCTGCCGGTATTGGAGCAATACAACGGCATGCTTTATTACCCAACCTTCTATGAAGGTTTGGAGCAATCGCCGAATGTTATTTACACCGGTCAGGAAGCAACACAGCAGATCATTTCAGGCATTGATTGGGTGGTTAAAAACAAACACGCCAAAAGTTTTTACTTAATTGGCTCAGATTATATTTGGCCGAGAACGGCAAATAAAATCGCCCGTCATCATATCGAAAAGCTCGGACTGCAAGTGGTCGGCGAAGACTATTACCCGCTTGGTAACACGCAATTTAACTCCGTTATCAACAAAATTAAGCTCAAAAAACCAGATGTGATTTACGCCATCGTGGTAGGTGGCTCGAATGTCTCCTTCTACAAGCAATTGAAGGCCGCCGGTATCGATATGACCAAAGAGAAGCCATTAGTGCTGACTATCTCGGTCACTGAAGATGAGATCCGTGGCATCGGGGGTGAAAATATTGTCGGCGCTTATGCATCGATGAAATATTTCCAAAGCATGAATAACCCGGCTAACCAGGCATTCGTCGCCGCCTTTAAAAAGCGTTGGGGCAACGACATGGTGATAGGCGATGTCACTCAGGCGGCCTATCTCGGCCCTTGGTTATGGAAAGCGGCGGTTGAGAAAGCCGGTTCCTTTGATATCGACAAAGTTCGCGCGGCCTCGCCTGGCATTGAGCTAAAAGATGCGCCAGAAGGCTATGTGCGTATCCATGAAAACCACCATCTCTGGTCCAAAACTGTCATCGGTCGTGCCCGTAGCGATGGTCAGTATGACGTTATCTATCAAACGCCAGAACTGATCGAACCTAATCCTTTCCCCAAAGATTGATCCACTCCCCCCACCTTTGGGTGGGGGCGTAACCTGGCTGACTTCGCCGAGGAAATGACAATGTTCAGTGATTATAGTTTTGCCAATTTGGCATCGATATTTGTGATGCAGGGGTTTTCAGGCCTGAGTTTGTTCGCGGTCTTTGTGCTGATGTCTTTAGGACTTGCCATCATCTTCGGCCAGATGGGCGTCATTAACATGGCCCACGGCGAATTCATGATCTTGGGCGCTTATGTGACATGGCTTACCGGCCGATTCTTCACCGCCTACTTGCCCTCGTTATACGGCGGCTACTTCTTTGTCGCGATTATCTTGGCGTTTATTGCCGCCGCTTTATTAGGTGCGGTGGTGGAGAAAGTCCTCATTCGCCACCTTTATAAACGCCCGCTCGATACGCTGCTGGCGACCTGGGGCCTGAGTTTGATTATGCAGCAGTGCTACCGCTCGCTGTTTGGCGCCAGAGAAGTGGGGGTTGATCTGCCTAACTGGCTGATGGGTTCCTACCACTTTGCTGACAACATCGATATTCCGATTAATGGTGTGTTTGTTCTACTGCTGACTCTGGCTATTACCTTGGCTACCGGTTGGTTGATGTATCGCTCAGCCTGGGGAATTAGCGTGCGGGCCGTGGTGTTAAACCGTCCGATGGCAGCGGCTGTGGGGATTAATACGGCCAAAGTCGATAACCGGACCTTTGCTCTCGGCTGCGGCATTGCCGGCATTGCAGGCAGCGCATTTACGATGATCGGGTCAACCGGGCCTACCGCGGGTCAGCAATATATTGTCGATACCTTCCTGGTCGTGGTGTTTGGCGGCGCGCAAAGCCTGTTGGGGACGCTGGCTTCGGCATTTTCGATTTCACAGTCTCAATCGACGTTAGAGTTTTTCCTCAGTGGTTCGATGGCGAAAGTGATCACTTTGCTGATTGTGGTCGGGATCTTGTTGCTGCGCCCACAAGGTCTGTTTGCCAGCCGAGTTCGCCGATAGGAGTGACGAGATGAAATACTTAAAAAACTATCCCGTATTAGGTGTCCTGATTTTGGCGGCTCTGATGCTGGTGGTGATGCCTGCAACATTAGATATTTTCCGCTTAAATTTGGTCGGAAAATATCTGACCTACGCTTTTGTCGCCGTGGGACTGGTGTTGTGCTGGGGATATAGCGGCATTTTGAGTCTGGGACAGGGGATTTTTTTCGGTCTCGGCGGATACTGTATGGCGATGTTCCTCAAGCTTGAGGCATCGACCGCTGCTGCGACCAAAATGCAAACCACGCCGGGTATCCCTGATTTTATGGATTGGAATCAGATCACGGAATTACCTGCTTTCTGGCAGCCTTTCCACTCATTGACCTTAACCTTGATTGCCATCTTGGTGATCCCGACGCTGTTTGCTTTTGTGCTGGGCAGCGCGATGTTCAAACGTCGGGTCGGCGGCGTGTATTTTGCCATCATTACCCAAGCTATCTCGGCGATTTTGACCATTTTGATTGTTGGCCAACAAGGTTATACCGGCGGCATTAACGGGATTACTGACCTGAGAACCCTGCTGGGCTGGGATATCCGTACCGATTCGGCACATTATATCCTCTATTTCATCAATGCCTGTTTGTTGCTGCTGGTGGTCTGGGTGGGGTATTTCCTGCTCAATAGCAAGTTTGGTCGCCTGATGGTGGCGATTCGTGATCAAGAAGATCGGGTGCGTTTTTCCGGCTATGACGTCGCCAATATTAAAACGGTGGTGTTTTGCCTGAGTGCGCTCTTCTCGGCTCTGGGTGGTGCCATGTTCACCTTGCAAGTTGGGTTCATGTCTCCAGGCTTTATTGGCACCGTGGCTTCTATCGAAATGGTGATCTTTTGTGCCGTTGGCGGAAGGGGTTCATTGCTCGGTGCGGTATATGGCGCCTTGATTGTCAATGCGGCTAAAAGCGCTATCTCTGAACAATTTCCTGAAATGTGGACCATCGCCATGGGCCTGCTCTTTATCTCCGTCGTACTGGTCTTCCCAAAAGGTCTGGCAGGGCTATATCAGCAATATATTCAGCCCAAAATTGATGCAGTATGGCGCAGGAAGACTTTCCGCCACGTTAAATCTGCACGCGGAGAGCTGAAATGAAGAGAGCGGTGAAAGATATTATTTTGGCCGTTGAAGGTTTAACCGTGTCCTTTAATGGTTTTAAAGCGGTTGATGACTTCTCAATGTATATCGATGAAGGGCAAATATACGTCATTATTGGGCCGAATGGTGCGGGTAAAACCACTGTGCTGGATTTAATTTGTGGAAAAACAAAATTAACCAGCGGCAGTATTAAATACAGAAATAAAGAAATTAGTCGGATGAAGGAAAATAAAATCGTACAGGTAGGGGTGGGGCGTAAATTTCAAACCCCATCGGTTTATGAAAGCCTGACGGTATTTGAAAATTTAGAATTATCTTATCCAACGGCGAGAAGTGCATTAGGGGCGATATTCTTCAGACGCAGTGACGACATTGTTCAGGCAGTTAAAAGCATCGCTAAAGAGATCTTCTTGGAAGAGTTCTTACAGACTGAGGCGGGCTTATTAAGCCATGGACAAAAACAGTGGTTAGAGATCGGCATGTTACTCATTCAAGACCCTAAATTACTCATGCTTGATGAGCCGGTGGCGGGAATGTCGGTCGCTGAACGAGAAAAAACGGCGCAATTATTACGCAAAATCGCTACCGGTCGTTCGGTTCTGGTGATTGAACATGATATGCAGTTTGTCGAGGGCATTGCGGATCATGTCACGGTGATGCATCAGGGAAAAGTGCTGTCTGAAGGCAGTATTGAACGTGTCAAAAATGACCCGCGCGTCATTGACGTCTACCTCGGACACTAAGGGGAATATCATGCTAAAAATTAGCGATTACTCTGTGGGTTATGGCCAAAGCTTGGTGATATCAGGGATGAATTTAACCCTCGAAAAAGGCGAGATTGCGGCGTTGGTTGGGCGTAATGGCATGGGGAAATCTACCTTGATGAAATCCCTGATTGGCATGATCCCTTCCGCTTCTGGTCAGGTTCATGTTGCAGGTAACAACATCGTCCCGATGCCGAGTTTTCAACGTGTACAGAGCGGTATGGGATTTGTTCCGCAAGGGCGCATGGTGTTCTCAACCTTAACGGTTGAAGAAAACATTAAAACGGGCCTGCTAAACTCGCGTTCCCAAGAGATACCTGACTATATCTACGATTATTTCCCGGTACTTAAAGTCATGCGTAAACGTATGGCCGGCAATCTGTCCGGTGGGCAGCAGCAACAATTAGTGATGGCCAGAGCATTAGTGGGTCGCCCAAAGCTATTGTTATTAGATGAGCCGACCGAAGGTATTCAGCCTTCCATTATTAAAGAGATGGCGAAAATATTACGTAAAATTCGTGACTCAGAAGGGTTAACTATTCTGGTGGCAGAGCAAGTATTAAGTTTTGTATTAGATGTCGCGGATAAAATTATTGTCATTGAGAAAGGGAATATTGTTCATCAACAAGCAAGAGCTGAAGTAAATGAACAGCAAATAGCATCCTATCTTTCCGTGTAATTATTTTTTCTGTTTTAAATTTAATTATTTTTATTTTCAATGTAACTATCTTTCAGTGAAATAAGAGAGGTTGATTATGGGCAGCACCGGTAGCGTAAGTTCTTGGGATGAAGCTTTATTAATTGCAGCTATTCAATATCCCGTTCCGGTTATTAAAGGGCCGGAAGATATTCAAGTTCAAGTCGATAAAATTTGTAAGGCGGTTGATTCGACGAAAGCGGGATACCCTGGTCTGGATGTCATCGTATTTCCTGAATATTCCACCCAAGGGTTAAATACCAAAATCTGGACCTATGATGAGATGTTGCTCACTCTGGAAAGTCCTGAGATCGGTCAATTTAAACAGGCCTGCCAGCGCAACAATATATGGGGCGTGTTTTCGCTGATGGAGCGTAACGAAGATCCTTCGTTACCGCCGTACAACACGGCCATTATTATCAATGCGCAAGGTGAGATAGCGCTGCATTACCGCAAACTCCAGCCATGGGTGCCAATCGAGCCTTGGATGCCGGGCAACAAAGGGATGCCAGTGTGCGATGGGCCTAAAGGTTCTAAATTGGCGGTCTGTATTTGCCATGATGGCATGTTCCCAGAGCTGGCGCGTGAAGCGGCTTACAAAGGGTGTAATGTCTATATTCGCATCTCGGGTTATTCGACCCAGGTGAATGACCAATGGATTTGGACTAACCGCACCAACGCCTGGCAGAACCTGATGTATACCGTATCGGTCAACCTGGCAGGCTATGATGAAGTGTTCTATTACTTTGGTGAAGGTACCGTCTGTAATTACGACGGCAATGTGATTCAGCAGGGCCATCGTAACCCATGGGAAATTGTTACCGCAGAGCTGTTCCCTCGCTTGGTCGATAAGGCACGGGAAAATTGGGCGCTGGAAAACAATATCTTCAACCTGGGATGCCGTGGTTACGTGGGCCAGCCGGGGGGCGCTCGTGAAAACTATCTGACCTGGGTAAGGGACTTGGCAAATGGTGAATATAAGTTGCCGTGGGATGACAAAGTGAAAATCCGTGACGGCTGGGAATATTACCCGGATGGCGTGAAATTAGGTCCATTACCGAAAGACCAATAACATCACATTACGCGTAGTGATTGCCCCGATCGGGGCGCGGCCCACGGATGGGCCGAGTGATTCAAGCCATTAATACCTGGCAGCCTGAAGCAGATCAGTTCTCGTAGCGAACCCGGTAATCTGACCCTTCATTGAAACACTGGATTAAAAACTCTAACAGCAGGCGCATTTTTTCTGGCATAAACCGCCTTTGCGGATACACAGCAAAAATATGGTGCAACGGCAGCTTATATTCAGGCAACAGTGCAACCAGCCGTCCGTCTGCCAGCGCCGGGCCGACGATAAATTTTGGCATCTGACAAACCCCCATCCCCGCCAGTAACGCCTCATACAACACTTCACTGTTATTCACCTGATAATTGCCGCGTGGTAAAAAACGCTCCGGTCCGCTAGGGCCATCAAACGTCCAGGTCGCCCCGCCACGGTAATAAGAATAAAAAAGACAGTTATGTTGAGCCAAATCTTCCAGCGTTTCTGGTGTACCAAACTTCTGTAGATAAGCCGGTGAGGCGCAAAGAACGCTGCTGCAAGGGGCGAGGGGACGGGCGATAAGAGAGGAATCACTAAGTTGGCCGATGCGGATCCCCATATCAAAACTGTTTTCCACTAAATCGACGACTTTGTCATCCATCGATAAATGTAATTCTATCTGCGGATTATTTTTCAGGAAAATCGGCAGCAGAGGTGAAATATGCAACCGACCAAATACCATTGGCGCGGTGAGCCGCAAAATTCCCTGGGCTTTATCCTGCATATTGGATATTGCGTCTTCCCCTTCTTTTGCCAGCAGCGTCGCAGCGCGGACATATTCATAATATTTCAGCCCCGCCTCGGTCAGGCTCAGCTTACGCGTTGTGCGGTTTAATAACCGGATGCCTAAATCTGCCTCAAACTGACTGATCCTTTTGCTGACCGCAGATTTAGTGACAGACAGTTTTTTGGCCGCGCCCGAAAAGCTACCCGTTTCGACCACCGCGATAAAAAAGGGGATTGTAGCGAAATTATCCATTATTTTGTCAACTTCTCGTAAACAATGAGTTTCTTGCCGGGCGGGTTATACCGCATTTGAAATTTTTTTAAAATAGCGTCCAAACTATTACGGAGCTATTAAGTTATGCGTACCACCGGCACTATTTTGTTACTGGCGGTTGGAGCGGGCGTGTTACTCACCGCTATGATCACCACCAATAGCTATCTGGCTACCTGGAGCTCACCGCTGCTTGCCTCATGGTTTGCCCATGGTTCAGGCGCCCTTGTTGCTTGGGTACTACTCATGCTGAGGTTTCGCACAACGCGAGTATTTCAGGCAGCGCCTGAGGCCAGTAAGCCTCCGAAATGGAGCTATCTGGGCGGTATTCCTGGCGCGTTTACTGTTCTGCTGGCGGCTATTGCCGTAAACAGCCCTCTGCAACTGGCCGGTACACTGGCACTGATGATGACAGGACAGATAATCTTTGGATTACTCGCCGATCTGCGTGGCTGGTTCGGTGTGATCAAATGCCGATTCTCCGCGCTGGATCTTCTCTCCGTTGCCTTAATACTGTGCGGCAGCGCCCTTCTGATAATTCACAGATAACATTATGCTAACTTATATTTTTATTTCGTTATTAAATGGCGTTTGCATCAGTTTAAGCCGTTCTATTAATGGGCGGCTGAGCATGGAGCGTAATGCTTTTTATGCATCACTATGGAACCATATTGTCGGTTTTATTTTCCTGACGATAATTATTTTCTTCTACGGCAAGGGCTTTTCTTCATTCAATCTCAGTGCCCCTTGGTTTGCCTGGCTTGGTGGCGCAATGGGCGCACTCTTTGTCGCTATTAACAGCTATGTTCTGCCGCGTACCGGCTCAACACAAGCCGCCTTGTTGATTATCAGCGGTCAGATGATCTCAGGCGTTATCATTGATCAATTTAATCATCCAAAAGATACGTTATGGATTGAATTAATCGCGGTAGCACTGATTATTTCTGGTATCTGGGTATCTAAATTATCGGCGAGTAGAAAAGCCAAAGCGATAAAATAAGCTTAACGTCTGTGCTAAAAGGATGATGCTCATGACTGTGACCCATTGCGATAATATGGGCAATATACTTCAGTTGCAAACCACCGTTGTTCGTAATCCATGGAATAATGTTGTGGTGGCAGAATTGGCTGTTGATAGCCCACGACAGGCGCAAGCGAAGTTAGCCGCTGCGTGGGCGTATCACCCAAACCTATCCTGTGAGCAGCGGTATCATATTTTGAGCCGCGCCAGACAATTATTGCAGCAAAACAAACCTGAGATCGCGGTATTAATCAGCGAAGAATCAGGGCTAAGTTTGCAAGATACTTATGATGAAGTCGAGATTGCCTGCGTAGTCCTCCATTATGCCGCAGAGCAAGCATTACTGATGGCTGCTGAAAATTGTCCATCAGCGGGTCATTCAGAGACTAATGCCGATATCCATTTTTCACGCCGCTCCCCTTTGTCTGGCATTATTGCCGCAATCACCTCTTTTAATCATCCTCTGGCCCAGGTGGTATGCAAGGTCGCGCCCGCTATCGTGACCAATAATCGTATTGTGCTTAACCCTTGTGAAAAAACGCCTTCCAGTGCACTGGCACTTCATAAAATCTTGAGTGAAGCTGGGATGCCGAGCAAGATGTTTACTCTGGTTAATTGCTCTGTTGCCGCATTTCTTAATCTGGTGGTTGCACAGCGCTATATTGATTTGCTGTCATTCACCGGTTGCCCGGCGGCAGGCGAAGAGGTGGCTCGGAAAGTGACAGGTTGCAAACTGACCCTCGAAATAGACAGTAACGATACAATGATTATTGCCGCTGATGCTGACCTGAAACAAGCCGCTGCGCTTGCTGCCCGCGGGGCTTTTTCTTGTTCAGGGCAGCGCAGTTCAGCGATCAGACGTGTGTTGGTCGATAGACGCTGTCACGCTGCATTTGTCCGTTGTTTGGCTGAGGAGGCACAGAGTTACCGAACCGGCAACCCGCTTGATACCGATGTTAAACTTGGCACCTTAATTGACGAAATTAGCGCGGCAGAAATTGAGCAGCGTATTAGAATTTCAGTAAATCAGGGGGCATGCTGCGTCACCGGTAATCAACGAGATGGGGCAATGTTAACTGCCACTGTACTTACCGGCGTGACTGCTGACATGCCATTGATGGCAAAAGCTACATTCGGGCCAGTAGCACTGGTCACCCCCTATACCAGTATTGAAAGTGCCATTCGTAAAGCCAACGATGCGGGGTTAGCAGGGAATGTGTCGGTGATCACCTGTGACCAACAACTGATATCAAGGTTTATGAAAGAGCTGCAAGTAGCCAAGGTTATTATTAATGGCATTCCAGGTTTTTACAGCGAAGAGTTATCGGCAGATGGCGTGAGTTTTTCTGCTAATAAATACCAAGAAAGTATGACGGAATGCTGTTTGGCCTACACCTGCCCGCAAAGCTAGTGACCTCCCTGAATCCCCCCCGCTGAATAAATAGTTATAAAATAATGCTGATTATCTTAAACACTGGAATGATTAAACATTTCAGTGCTTTCTTTATAGAGAAATCAGATTTTAATTCTCATTTCATGAAAAGAGATTGTGTTTTCACTCTTTAATCCATCTTGCAATTCAATTAATAGCTAAATACTACCTTTATAATACCATTAATGTATTAACGACATTAGTATACATCTTTGTGTTTTATAAAAATCTATTTTTTCTCTAACTTTATGAATGCGCGGTAATTGTTAATAAAAGTAACGACGAATTCATCTCAGTATTGAAAGTGACAAATTTAAAACTAAAAATTACAGAATTAAAACGTTGAGTGACAGATTTAAGACGCTGCGCTATCAAGGCCTGTAAGGGGTTGATATGCCACGATGGTTAATTATAGGGAAATTGTCTTATTAATCGTTGAGCAATGGGAAACTATTATTTTCCTTAATGTCATCTAGTAAAGTAATGCTGATAATTTTACATTCATTTTGCTTAAAAATAGTCAGCCTTGGAACATGAGGTATTTTACTTGCCGCATATTAATATGAAGCATTTCCCGTCACTATCTGACGAACAGCGCAATATGCTCGCCAGCGCTTTTATTAAAGCCGTTGAAGATATTGTTAAATGTCCATCTAATGTTATTTCTGTTGCATTTGAACCTGTTGAGCCTGAAATATGGATGCAGGATGTTTATGAAAATGAAATTCTTGGAAAGAAAGAATTAACACATACTTTCCCTAATTATAACAATAGTGATGAGGTGATATAAATGTCGAAATTTAAAAATACTGATTTATTAAATTATAGCGAAGAAGTTCTGGATGCATTAAATAGTGGGAAACCGGTAGTTGCGCTGGAATCAACCGTTATTTCTCATGGCCTGCCGTATCCTGATAATGCCTCGACTGCGCTAAAAATTGAGCAGGCAGTCAGAGATGAAGGGGCAATTCCGGCGACTATCGGTATTGAGAATGGCAAATTTGTCATTGGTATGACTGCGCAGGATATTGATCGCTTTGCTTCAGTGAAAGGTATTCCCAAAACAACCAGTCGAGATATTCCGGTCATTCTTGCCCAGCGTGGCATGGGGGCGACAACCGTAGCTTCGTCTCTGGTGGCGGCAGATTTAGCCGGTATTGCTTTCTTTGCCTCTGCGGGTATTGGTGGTGTGCACCGTGGTGCAGAAAAGAGCATGGATATTTCGGCTGACCTGATTCAATTTACCCGCTCTAAAGTGGCGGTAGTTTGCGCCGGCGCTAAAAACATTCTCGACCTTGGACTGACACTGGAATACCTGGAAACTCAATGTGTCCCTCTGATTGCCTGGCAGTCCGATGACTTCCCTGCTTT
The DNA here is from genome assembly GCF_049319665.1 of Rouxiella sp. Mn2063. NCBI lineage: Bacteria > Pseudomonadati > Pseudomonadota > Gammaproteobacteria > Enterobacterales > Yersiniaceae > Rouxiella > Rouxiella sp. Mn2063. The sequence continues at coordinate 43,558 of NZ_JBMOUD010000002.1, forward strand.
TTACTGTGAAAGCAGCGGCTATCGCAGCCCCCATCGCATCGATGATGCGACGCAAGTTGCCAGCGTTATTGAACATCACTGGAAATTAGGTAACCACAGTTCCGTCATTATTACCGCGCCGGTAAATAAAGAAGATGCCATCGATCGTGAAGAAGTTGAAGGCATTATCCGTATCGCTGCAGAACAAGCCGAGCGTGAAGGTATTCGTGGTCCGGGTGCAACACCTTATCTGATGCGCGCAGTGGCAAAAGCCACCGAAGGTAAAACGGTGAAAGCCAATATGTCAGTGCTTATCAGCAATGCCGCAGTGGGTGCTCGTCTGGCTGTAGCGCATGCCCATTTCCTGAAAAATGGAGGTTGAGATGGCCCAGCAACTGGCGATTTTTGATCTTGATGGCACCTTGGCTGATACCCCATCAGGGATTGTGCGCGCTTTTACCAGCGTTTTGCATGATAACGGCCTTGCCGCGGTAAATGAGGAGGATATTCGCCAGACGATCGGGCTGCCCCTCGAAACGGCATTCAATCGACTGATGGGAATTAGCGCCGATGATGTGCGGATCCCGGCTTTGGTGAGCGCCTATCAACAGGCTTTCCGTGAATTAGTGCTGCCGGGCGCACGCGAGCTGGTCTTTCCTGGCGTAATAGCAGGTCTGGAAAAATTAAAGGCACACGGTGTAGTGCTGGCGATTGCCACCAGCAAAGTGTCCAAAAGCGCGCATGCGCTTCTGGAGGCGACGGGCTTACTGCCGTTTTTCAGCAAGGTGCTCTGTGCTGATGATGTTAAACGACCAAAACCTGACCCTGAAATGGCGCAAGTACTGATGGCCGCCTTTCAAGTCTCCCCAGAAAACACCTGCATGGTAGGGGATACGACCCACGATCTCTTAATGGCTCGTCAGGCTGGAATTGCTGGGTTTGGTGTGGTGTGGGGCGTTCATAGCCACGAACAGCTGGCACAAATGCAACCTCAGCATATCGCTACAACCTTTGACCAGACCGTAGACGCGATTCTGGCAAAAGTCTCACAGCAGGCGCTGACCGCCTGATAACCAATATTTACGGTGAAATATCTTATTAAGCTGAGGCTATTTCACCTTCTGTAATTGGAATAACGCACCATGACATCACTTATTTCTCCAGAAACGGGGACGGCTAACACTTGTCTGTCTCGCAAAGATCGTATTGATGCACTCTTAGCGGATGCGTCCCATCATATTGAATTTAACGGGCATCTCTCGAACCATAATAAACATGCGGTTGTGGCATTGGCGGGATTGAATGCATCGGCCGATAGAATCGAAGAATATTATTATCAATACGTTAAAGAAACCACCTACGGTTTTGGCCTCGAGCCTAAACGGCCTTCACGTTATACGGTGGATGATAATAACTGCTTGTCTCTACTTGGTCAGCGCACCAGTTTTTCCAGCTGGTGCCTCTATTTTGATGAGCTGATCGCCCAACGTGGCTTGGATGCCGTATTAGAAAAATGGGTACCCATTTTACTGCCAGGATGGGCGGGGGCTTTCACTCACGCCACCATTCACCTTGGCTGGGGGCTGGATTATGGCCATCCGCGCATGATTACCGAAGGGCTGGCCTATATGGCATTCTCGTGGGTTTCTTGCCATCCGGAGCGTCAAAATTTACAACTGCTGGCTGCACACACGTCTGCCATCGATTCTCTGACCCACATTAGCACCCTGCTTGAGCAAGATAGTCCCGGTTTTCAAGCTTGGGCACAGCGGGTGCAGAACGGAGAAATTGACCCAGAAAAAGCCAACTGCCATCCAGAATTGAAACGTTCAGGGCTGCAATATCGCATTGCCATGTCATTGGCTGAAGGCCATCTGGCGATGGATGCTATTCCTGGTTGGTTACTCAACGACGAACTCGATGCCGTATGGCTGCAACTTTACTATGCGGTGGCAATCATTTACCTCGCTCGCCCGGGGGATTTCGTCAATCTGCATTTGATTACCTCTTTGCATGCGATGGAAGAGATAGCCAAGCGTTTACCGCAAGCGCAGCAGCGCAGCGTTGCCCAGAGTTTCTGGCAGGGGATGATCGGCATTGTGTTATCCAGCGGTGATTTCCCAAGCACCCAGACGCTGACCCAACTGCATCAGCAATGGCATCAGCCGATTGATGCGCCACAAGATGACAGCATCAGCCAACAATGGCAGGTGATTATCACGGCGGCGTTGGCCGATGCTGAAGAGCATAACCCTAAGCTGGTCTATGTCGCGCAGAAACTGTGGTATCGCACCCATTACCTTTCACTTTATCGCCAGGTCGCAAGCCACTTTACTACCACGCCTGAACTTCCGGAAAGTTTTTCTCAAGAGGCAGACACCGGCATTTAACACACTGATTAACGCATTCAATTAGCCAATTTTACTTTTTACACATTGCGAATTCTCCTGGTAAGGAAGTCAGCTATGACACTTGATACTATTTATAACGACACAAAAAAAGCGGTTAATCATTATCAGCATTCGGCGTGGAATAGCCTGCCGGATATGTTAAAAACACAGAAGGATCGTAATCCTCAGGCGGTGGCCGTGATTTGCGAAGAGCAAATTCTGACCCGCGAACAGTTGTGGCTTCAGGCTCAATCTATTGCTTTATATCTTAAGCAGCATGCTGCTGACAGCGACCATAGCATCGGTTTATTTGTTGACCCTTCGCTATCATTAATGAATGGTGCGTGGGGAATTATGTTATCCGGGAACGGTTATTTGCCGCTCTCGCCGGAATACCCGGAAGATCGTCTGCGCTATATGCTTGAAGACAGCCTGACGAAAATTGTTTATACCCAGCCACATCTGCGCCGCCAGCTTGAACAGCTGGTGCCTGCTACTACCCATATTTTTACCTGGCAGGATGTAGAGAATTTCATCGCACAACAAGGCCTGCATGCCGAGCAGTTTGATGCCTCGACGGTAAAACCGGATAACCTGGCTTATGTGATTTATACCTCTGGTAGTACGGGTAAACCGAAAGGGGTGATGATTGAACAGCATAGCGTCGTCAACCAGATGACCTGGCTGGCAAACGACTATCATCTCAACCAAGACACTCGAATCTTACAAAAAACCCCGATGAGTTTTGATGCGGCACAGTGGGAGATTTTAGCGCCATCTTGTGGCGCGACGGTCATTATGGGGGAAGTGGGGATTTATAAAGACCCTGCACGGTTGATTGAGTTTATCCGCCAGCATCAAGTGACCGCAGTACAATGCGTTCCCACGCTACTACAGGCGATTCTCGACGATGATGATGTGTTGCAGTGCGCCAGCCTGACACAGATATTTAGCGGCGGAGAAGCACTGCATAAAAGATTAGCACAGCTGTGTCTGGAAACGTTCCCGGCATGCCAGCTGATTAATCTTTATGGCCCGACGGAATGTACCATCAATAGTTCAGCGCTGACGGTGACGCAGGACGTGTTGGATAAATCCGCTGATGTCATTTCAATCGGCCATCCCATCGCGAATACGTCGTACTACATCCTTGATGAGAATTTGCAACAGGTCGCCTTTGGGCAAACCGGTGAGTTATACATCGGTGGAGCCGGGCTGGCGCGGGGCTATTTGTTGCGCCCTGAACTGACCCGTGAACGCTTCTTACCTGACCCTTTCCAACCGCAGAACCCTTACGCCCGTATCTATAAAACGGGTGATCTGGCGCGCTGGGGCGAGCAGGGTGACGTCAATTATATGGGACGGGCAGACAGCCAGATCAAACTGCGCGGCTATCGCATCGAGCTTGATGAAATCCGTTCTTCGATTGAAAAGCACAAGTGGGTGCGCCACGCGGCGGTGATCGTTAAGAACGATCCCCATACCGGATATCAAAACCTGATCAGCTTCGTCGAGCTTAATGATAAAGAAGCAGCATTGATGGATCAGGGGAAAATCGACAGCCATCACCAGTCCAAGGCTAACAAAGCTCAGGTCTATATGCAGCTTTCCAACGCCGGGTGCCGCGAGACGTCACCAAGCAATCGGGCGATCGGCCTGCCCGGTAAGCAGGAAACAGCACAACAACGAGCACTGGCCTTTGGCCGTAAAACCTATCGTTATTATGAGGGGGGAGACGTCACGCGACAGGATTTACTGGATCTGCTGGCTGAACGCTCTCCTGAAGGTACTGCTGCGTCCCTTAACGCTCTGTCTTTGGCAAGTTTAGGCCGCTTATTACGCTATTTCGGTACTTTTACCAGCGAACAGCGCATTTTGCCAAAATACACCTGGTCTTCTCCGGGGGCGCTGTATGCCACTCAGCTTTATATCGAGCTGTCAGGGATTAACGAGATTGATAGTGGCATCTATTACTATCATCCGGTGAAACACCAGTTGGAATATTGCAGCGCGGCGGAGGCACGCAGCGAACCTTATTTTGCTTGCCATTTCATCGGTAAAAAGGCGGCAATTGAACCTATCTACAAAAACAATCTGCAAGAGGTGTTGAATTTCGAAGCGGGGCATATGCAGGGCGTATTGGATTATGTGCTGCCTGAGTTTGGTTTGAGCATCGCCGAGCAGTTCAGCTTGCCAGAAGTGAAACAACGGTTGGATGTGGCGGACGAAGATTATTACCTGACCAGCTGCCGTATCGACAGTTATCAGCCATACCAGTCGCTGCCGGTAGACTTGCTGGTACAGGCAATGCCTGAAAAAGTGTCAGGGTTAGCCACCGGTATTTACCGTTACCAGCAGGGGGAATTGGCGCTGCTGAGCGAAAGCATCATCAGAAAGAATCACGTTATCGCCATTAACCAGAAGGTCTATGACAACGCCTCTTTCGGTATTGCACTTGTCAGCCAGGAACAGCGCAGCTGGCAACAATACATTACCTTGGGCAGACAGATGCAACGCATGATGAGCAACAGCAAATTGCTGGGCGTGATGGCTTCAGGCTATAGCTCGGAAACGGGCAATGATTTGCTCTCTGCCGTCGCGTTGAAACAAATTATTCCGGCACTTAATGGCGCATCCTATTTCTGTGTAGGAGGCCGTATTAGCGAGGAGCAGAAAACCAGCGAAGGCATGAAAGAAGATAGCGTGCACATGAAAGGCCCAGCGGAGATCCTACGCGATGACCTTGAGAGCTTCTTACCTGCTTATATGGTGCCGAATCAGATTTTGGTCCTGGGAAAACTGCCGCAAACGGCTAACGGAAAAATCGATATTCAGGCGCTAGCCAGACAAGAACTGACGCTGGTTCATAAGACGATTATCGAACCACGTAATGAACTGGAAGAGCAAATTGCCGATATTTGGAAAGAGAAGCTGAAACGGCCGCAATTCTCCGTGGATGATAACTTCTTTGAAGTTGGCGGTAACTCGCTCATTGCCGTCGCGCTTATCGCCAAACTCAATAAACAGCACCATTGCCATTTACCGGTACAAACGATTTTCACTGCGCCGACGATTGAAAAACTGGCACAGCAGGTCACCACTCAATCAGCGACGGTTTCCCGGCTTATCCCGTTACAGCAGCGCGGTGTGCAGAGTCCGATATTCTGCTGGCCGGGGTTGGGCGGCTACTGCATGAATTTACGTACGCTGGCGGTTTCTCAGCCATCATCACGGCCCTTCTTTGGTATTCAGGCCAGTGGTATCAACGCTGATGAAACCATCGCCGCGTCGATAAAAGAGATGGCTGAACGTGATATCGAGCTTATTCGCCAAAAACAGCCGCACGGGCCTTATACGCTGTGGGGATACTCTTTTGGTGCTCGCGTCGCCTTCGAAGCCGCATGGCAGTTAGAAAGCGCCGGTGAAAAAGTAGAACAGTTGCTGCTGATTGCCCCGGGTTCGCCAAAAGTACGCCAGCAGCAGGCTTTGCAACATTCGCGTGAAGCCCGCTACGACAACCCTGCTTATCTGACGATTCTGTTCTCAGTATTTATGGGCAGCATTGACCATCCGCTGTTGGACAGTGCGCTACAGGGCGTGAAAAATCGCGATGCGTTTATCGCCTTTATTGCCCAGCATCGTCAGGAGATGTCGGTAGAACAGATTGCCCGTATTACCGATATTGTCAGCCAGACGTTTGAGTTTACTTATAGCTTCCATGAGCTGAGCGAACGCCAGATCAACGCGCCAGTCACGGTAATTAAAGCGCAGGGCGACGATTATTCGTTCCTGGAAAATAGCGAGAGCTTCTCTGTTCAGCCGCCGCGTATCGTTACCTTACAGGCTGACCACTATCAGTTGCTCAAAGAGGGGCATATCGCCGAACTGCTGGCGGTCATTGCGGACAAGTAACGTGCGATGAGGGTCGTTTTTATATAAAACGCCAGGCCGATATGTGAATACCGGCCCGGCGTTTTTTTATAGGCTGGCGGCAAGAGGTAATCCTGGATTTTTTACTGCGTTATCCAGGGTCTGCCCTGACAAACACTCTTGCATACATTCCATAAATATTTTCATCGCCGGGCTGACCACTTTCCCGGCGTGGTGGGCACAGAGCGCGGTGATGCTCAGCGGCGTTTCACTAAACGTTAACTCTTTTAAAATACCCGTTTGTAGCTCTCGCTCCACGGTAAAACGAGGCAAATAAGAGATGCCAAGATTACCTGCTACGCACTGTTTAATACTCTCGATACTCCACAATTCGATGGTGTTTTCCATCGTGATCCGCCTATGGCGCAGCGTGCTTTCAAACAATTGGCGGAAAATACATTGCGGTTCATTAATGATAAAACTTAGCGGGATATGTTGGTTGGGCCGGGTAAGGTCAATGTCTTCAAGCTGAGGCGAAGCTACTAACACTAACTCTTGTTCGCCATAACTTTGCATGGCTAGCGCATCATCATTCCCTACCCGATAAAAAACGCCTAAATCGACCCGATCAGACAGCAAGGCATCCCGAATGATATAGCAGTTGAGTGACTGCAAAGAGAGTCGAACCTTGGGAGCCCTTTGCTTAAAGCGTTGCAACACTTGCGGCATTTTATAGGCCAGCAGCGTTTCGCCGGTGGCGATACGGAGATCGCCGCTCGGCTCGTTATCTTGTTGAGCGGTAAGGCGAATAGAATCCATGACGCGTGAGAGCTCATGTACGTGTGCAAGCAGGTTCTTCCCGGCGTTGGTGAGGCACATACGCCGGCCAATTTTTTCAAATAACTGTAGCGATAGCTCCTGCTCGAGCTGCTGAATTTGAAACGTCACTGTCGATTGGGTGCAGCATAGCTTTTGCGATGCCCGCACAAATGAACCTTCCTCAACGACCGTCTTGAAGGTGATAAACCGCCGTAAATCCATCGTCATTACCCATATCTATCGAAATGTTCGAATTAAGACTATCAAAACATTCATTTTTTAAAAGTAAAAGAATGGGGTAATTTCTCGCAAAACACAGGAGAAGAGTCGTGACCCCAGCCATTATCAGCGCTTTTTTTACTTATACCTTTATTACCGCCATGACCCCGGGACCTAACAATATTTTGGCACTAAGCTCGGTAAGCTCTCATGGATTGAGTGGCAGTCGCCGTGTGCTGACAGGCATGAGCTTAGGTTTTTTGGCGGTGATGTTGTTATGTGCCGCCATTACATTCACGCTGACTCGTCTTGATCCTGGTATTGCTGTTTGGCTTAACTGGATAGGTGCGGCGTATATCTTGTGGCTGGCAGTAAAAGTTGCGATGAGTCGGCCATCGTCGTCTGGCTCCTCGACGCAGCCACTGAGTTTCTGGGCCAGCTTTGGGCTGCAATTTGTGAATGTAAAAATCATTCTCTACGGCATTACGGCGATTTCGAGCTTTGTATTGCCATATACGCACGACATGCTCTGGGTTATTGCGGTAAGCCTACTGCTGTCGTTAATCGGCACAATAGGTATTCTCAGCTGGGCATTGGCGGGGCATGTTTTTCAGGCTTTGTTTCAACGACATGGTCGTATCGTTAACCTGACGCTGGCAGCATTATTAGTGTATTGCGCAATAAGAATGTTTGTTTAAGCGATAACCCCCTCCGTGAACGGAGGGGGTTATAAAGACGCAATCGTCCGTGTTTATTGCGGATAGCGACTGGCAGTCAGCACCGGTTTGGGGGCCACACGATTAATGGCCAAATAGAACAGTGCGGTAAATATCCAACCGATAAACCAGGAAATATCGTTGTCATCAAACAGATAAACCAGCGGGCCACTGAAGAACCCGTTAGAGACAAACGGCAGTTGCACCAGCACGCCTAAGGCATAAGTTGTGATGCCGATTTTATTCCAGCGCCCGTACATCCCGCCCGGCTCGGACAAGGCCGGAATATCGTATTTCCCCTTAGAAATAACGTAATAATCCATTAAGTTAATCGCACTCCACGGTACAAAGAATGCCAGCAGGAATAACAGGAATTGGGTGAAAGCATGTAGGAAAGAGCGTTCCCCGAGCAGCGCAATACTGGTGGATAGCACCACCATCAACAAAATAAAAGCAAAGCGCCAGCCAGAACTAATGCGTACGGTTTTTTTAAAGCCACAAATGATGGTCGCCAGCGACATAAAGCTGCCGTAAGCGTTGAGCGTGGTGAGCGTCAGTTTGCCAAAGAAAATACTGAAATAGAGCAGCGCGGCAATGGTGCCGCTGGTACCTAATCCGACGATATAACTCACCTCATGACCCGCGAAGCCTTTGCCCGCTAAAGTGGCCGCCAGCACGCCCAATGTCATCGATATCTGCGTGCCGATAATCGTGCCCGCCCAAACCGCCAGAAAGGTCTTTTTACCCGAGGTTTGACGTGGCAGGTAGCGTGAGTAGTCGGAAACATAAGGGCAAAAAGCAATCTGCCACGATGAAGAGAGCGAAATGGCCAGCAAGAACATCGACAGCGAGAAGTGGCGATTCGCCAACAGTGCGCTGATGTCATGCTCAACCAAAATACGGAAGAACAGATACAAGAACAGCAGAATCCCCAGCAGACTGGCCACTTTTCCCAACCCGTGAATAATGCGATATCCCAGCAAGGTGATCAGAATAATGATCGCACCGAATAACAAAATGCCGCTGGAGTCGGAAATCTGTACCAATTTAGCCAGCGATTGCCCGGCCAATACGGTACCGCTGGCAGAAAAGCCCACGTACATCACGCAAGCCAAACATAAAGGGATCACCGCACCATAAACGCCAAACTGAGCGCGGCTGGAAATCATCTGCGGTAGTCCGAGGCGCGGGCCTTGTACGGCATGTAATGCCATGACCGATGCGCCGAGGATCTGGCCGATAAACAGCCCAATCAACGACCAATAAGTATCGCCACCTAATACGACGGCCAGTGCACCGGTCACAATCGCCGTGATTTGCAAATTTGCGCCAAACCATAGCGTAAATTGGCTAAATACGTGGCCGTGGCGTTCGTTTTCGGGGATGTAATCGATATTGCGTGTTTCTATCATGCTGCCAGTCCGGTTTGCGCTGGTGGTAGCAGGATCTTGCGTTGATACGTTTGGCATCACTCTTCCCTCATCACTATTGTTATGATTTTGTTATCAGCTGACCAATATCTATACTTGTATGCACAAGTGAAACTTAAAGCAAATAGCGGGCCATAAAACGTGCGATGGATCGGTTATTAAAAGGATAGGCTCTTGGTCGACAGTGGAGGGTTAAAAAAGAATAAATTTTGGCGAATAAATTCCGAGGCTGAGGTGTTTACAAGGTATCTCATTCATAGGAAGCGCTACTCATGCCCCAATTTGACTCGTCCATTGCACCAGTTCGTCAACGTTATGATGCTTTAACGCTGTTTTTTCACTGGGTAACCGCCGCGGCGGTTATTTTTATGTTTGCCAGCGCCCATATCTGGGCTTGGCTGGAACGCGGCACACCGCTGCGCAAGGAGCTGCAATCGTTGCATATCTCCTGCGGTATTTTACTGGCAGCGGTGATTATTCTACGTTTGCTGTGGCGTATCGGCAGTCAGTGGAATGCCCGTTATAAAATGCCGAAAGCAGAGACGTCGCCAGCGATGCGTATCATCGCTCATGCAACTCACGGACTGCTCTATTTGCTGCTGGTAACTCAGGTTGTTCTCGGATTCTTATTCCGCTGGGCGCAGGAAGAGCCTTTCCGTTTCTTTGGCTTATTTGATATTCCGACCTTAGCGCCGGTTGATATCACCATGCGCCACACCTTTGCGACTCTGCATAATGGTGTCGCCTGGGCGCTAATTGGCTTAGCGAGCGCGCATGCTCTGGCGGCGCTTTTTCATCACTATGTATTACGTGATAATGTGCTGCGCCGCATGTTGCCACGCAGTTGAGGTGTATCTCAATGCCAGAGTCGGGCTATTATCTGCCAGTATGTGCGTTTGCCGCACGACTATGTAGGTAAGCCCGAATCTCGTTGAGGATGTGAAAATCACCAGCAATCAAGTGCGTCAACATTTGGCCGCCCACCTGACGCGATTATGGCGTTATGGCATGGTGCTATCACGTAATCGGGATATTGCCGAAGATCTGGTGCAGTCCACCTGCGTGCGCGCCTTGGAAAAAAGCGCGCAGTTTAGCCCCGGTACGCGCATTGACCGCTGGTTGTTCACCATCCTCCACTCCATTTGGGTAAACGATCTGCGGGCGCAGGCTGTTCGTCAGGGGCAAGGGTTTGTCGAGAGCGACACCTTGCTGGAGGTGGTGAGCGAAAGTCACGACGAAAACCGTGTGCAGTATCAGCAAATCATGCAGCAGGTGTGCCATCTGCCGGAAGCGCAGCGCAATACGGTTTTTTTGGTGTACGTCGAAGGGTTCACTTATCAGGAGGCAGCCCATACGCTGTCGGTGCCGATAGGTACTGTCATGAGCCGTCTGGCTGCGGCAAGGGCAACCTTGGCTAACGCGGTGTCCTCTAAGGAGCAAGGCCAATGAAATCAGGAGTATTTACCGCTCCTTACAGCGATGAGGCGATCGTGGCCTGGATTGATCGCCAGATGAGCGATGACGATGCCAGTCAATTTGAGCGTCATCTGGAAACCGATCAGCAATTAGCCGCCCGTACTGAACAACTGATGCAGAGCAATCAGCCTTTTGAGCAGGCCTTTGCCTTGTTACTTGATGATGCTCCCGAGGCAAAACTGCAATCTCAGCTTAATACGCTATTAGATAAAACGGCTGCCAGTGCCGGGCCTTCTGCCAGCCGCCGTGCGCTACTGGCCGCCTCGCTCGGTTTTCTGGCGGTGGGGATGAGCGGAGGTGCCGGGCTGGGGTACTTGCTACGCGGTCAGCCAGCGAAAGTCAGCGGCAGTGAAAAAGTGCGTGAACTGGTCGCGCAATATATGTCGCTCTACAGCAATGAAACCTTGGCAGATGCCGACAGTGCTCCCTCTGTACTGGATAAAGGGTTGGCAAGAACCCAGCAGGACATCGGCCTGCATCTGGATACGGCGCAGTTGGCGTTGCCAGACAGTGAATTGAAAAGCGTCCGCATGCTGCGATACGACAGCACCTCCATTGCGCAAATTGCCTGGGCTAATGTCGATTCAGGCCCGATGGCACTGTGCATTTCTCGCGCTTATCAACCCTCTGCGGCGGTCGTTACTGCGCAATCAGAAAAGCGTCACGGCATGAACCTTGTCTGGTGGAGTGCTCAGGGCTATCTGTTTGTTTTAGTAGGCCGTAATCCGCTTAATGACCTTGAGAAAAACGCGCAAACGTTACAGGCGCGGATTACCTAGCTGCGTTATTGGATCATATTGGCTTCAAGTCTGATATCCACACCAATCGAGTCCGAGACCAGGAAGAGATAGCTATCCATACCAAATGATGAGCGGGAAATCGTGGTCTTCGCATTAAGGATGAGTGTTTTGGGCACATCAGGCAGCGGGTTTGCTGGCATAACATCCGCTTCGAGTATCACCGGTCGCTGAACGTCTTTAATCTGTAGCGTGCCTAAAACACGATAATGTCCCGCGCCGGTACTGACAATTCGGCTACTGCGAAATGTCGCCACCGGGAAGAGAAGCTCGTCAAAAAAACGACGGCTTTTGAGCTCGTGAGTCAGCAAGATATTGTGAGCATCTAAGGTGTTGATCGGAATATTCACCACAATTTTATTTTGCATATCTTGCTCGGGATCCATGGTAACGATGCCGTTAACCTGTGATAACCGGGCATGATAAATCTTACTACTTGCGGACAGTGTCCAGTCGACTTTCACATTCGCGTTACGAGAATTGATCTGATACTGGGTGGTTTTGGCAAAGCTGGTGGTGGTTGCAAGGATAGAAAGGGTTAAAAAAGTTAATATACGCAACATGGCAGACTCTCTAATAGGATGTTTGATATTAACGTTTGATGGCGGAATTTTATTCGATGCTGGTTCGAAAAAATAAGGCTCGCTAATTACCTATTCTAGACGCCGTGCCATAAAAGATGTGTCGCAATCCGGGCCTGGACGTATCGCGAGCACCCGGTTATTGCGGCTGAATCTGCGGCAAAACGCGTAAACGTTGATAGGCGTAATCCCAAAAAGTACGCACTTTTTGCGGCATGAGTTGCACGTTTTGCACTACCAGCTGTACCGGCATGGGCAGGGGTTCAAACTGCGGCAATAGCCGCACCAGCGTACCTGCCGCCAGATCCTCCGTGACTTGATAGGATAATAATCTGGCAATGCCTTTGCCCATTCGCGCGGCCAGCAGTTGGCTTTCCACTTCATTTAAAAACAGGCGCGGGGATAAACGTACCCGCTCGCTGTTCTCATGCGCTCCAAAGCGCCATTCACTGACATTCGGCGTTTGGATACCCAAAATCACATCATGTTCTGCTAACTGCGCAGGCTGCGAGGGTTCACCACGTTGCGCTAAATAGTCTGGGCTGGCGACTAATACTCGGGAGACCTCTCCCAGCCGTTTAGCTACTTTGTTCGAATCTTGCAGATGTCCGATGCGCAGCGCGACATCAATACCTTCATCGAGTAAATCTAGATAGCGATTATTAAGCAGCATCTCAATCTGGATTTGCGGATACTCATCCATAAAATCCATCACTATTGGCGCTAAATGCTTACGGCCAAATTGCAGCGGGGCGGTAATTCGTAGCAGACCGCCGACTTGCATCATACCGGTATCTTGCAGCGCATTATCGTAATCGACGAGCAATACCTGTGCTCGTTCCATCAGCCGTAATCCTGCTTCAGTTGCCGCCAGACGCCGGGTGGTTCTCTCTACCAAGCGCACGCCAAAGCGTTGCTCAAGTGAGGCGATAGCGCGGGTCATCGCCGGGGCTGAACGCCGCAATTTGTGTGCTGCCGCAACTAAACTACCTTGTTTAATCACTTCAACAAAGATGGCTAATTCATCCAAGCGATCCATACATTATTCCAGTAATTGAAATTATCAATTTCCACATTGCCTGATTTATAAGCGAAGTTGCAAGAGTATGATGCGAGAAAACCTGGAGGAAGATTGTGATGTCACCACTGAATGCACCAACACTGAAATTGTATGCAACAGCCCTTTCTGGCCATTGTCACCGGGTGGCGTTATTGCTGCGGATGCTGAACTTACCTTATGAAACTGTCGATGCGCCTGCCAGCGTGCGGCAAAGTGCTGAATATCTGCAACTGAACCCGCTTGGTCAGATACCGGTGCTGGTCGATGCTAAACAGGTGCTCACGGATAGCAACGCCATTATGGTTTATCTGGTGAAACGCTACGCGGCGGGAAGCCACTGGCTGCCGGAAGAGGCGGTGCCAGCCGCGCAGGTACAGGCATGGCTGTCCAAAGCCGCGGGGGAAGTGCGTTATGGCCCGGCGTCATGCCGTATGGTGATGCAATTTGGTACTGACGAACCGCTCGCTTTTGCACAAACGCTGTCGGCTCGTTTGCTGACGTTGATGGAACAGCATCTTAGCGAGCATCACTATTTGGCGACCGATAAACCGACCATTGCCGATCTTGCTTGCTATAGCTATGTGGCTGTCGCGCCAGAAGGCGGAGTCTCCTTGGATAGTTATCCGGCTATTGGCCGTTGGGTGAGCCGTATTCAAGCTCTGCCGGGCTTCTTTGCCATGCCTGCATTGCCTATCCCGGCAAAAGTCTAATCACCATGCAACGGGCTTCGTTCCATCAAGGTGAGTTACAAGCACAGGCGCTGGCCGGTTTTAGTGAGGTCGGTGGCAATATCTATTCGGCAATGCCTGACCAGCATCGCGAATTTTTCGCTGGACTGCGCTATGTGTTTGTCGGCACCCTTGATGACGAACAGTGGCCAGTTGCCACCGTATTTAGCGGCCCGCCGGGGTTTATGCGTACGCCTGACGCTGGCCACCTGCGGATTAGCGCCCGCCGTTGGGAGGAGGATCCGGCGCAGGCAGCGCTGGTGCCGGGTCAATCGGTGGGGCTGCTAGGGTTAGATTTTAGCAACCGGCGACGTAACCGTGCCAACGGAGTGATTAGCCGCACTGACAAAAATCGCATTGAAATTGCGGTGAACCAGAGTTTCGGTAATTGCCCCAAATATATTCAGGTTCGTGATTTGTCGGCGGTGGAGCCTGGCCCGGTCACTATTGAACGATTAGCTCATTTGGACGTGGCCGCGAGGGAATTAATCAGCCATGCCGATACCTGTTTTATCGCCAGCAGTTCGCAGGCGGAACTTGCACAGGGTGGCGTCGATATTTCTCATCGCGGTGGGCGGCCGGGATTTGTTTATCTGGCGGGCAATACGTTGTGGATCCCAGATTTTCGTGGCAATCGCTATATGAATACTCTTGGTAATCTATTGATACAGCCACGAGCGGCGATGCTATTTATTGATTTTGAGCGCGGGGATGTTCTGCATCTGCAAGGGACAACGCAAGTGTTGTGGCAGCAAAGCCCTGATAATCAGTGGGTCGAGGGAGCTGAACGCTACTGGCGCTTTGATATTGAACGCGCATGGCGATTCGTTAATGCTTTTCCACTTCGCGCTCAGAACGTCGACTACTCTCCCCATACGCTGGCTACTGGCCTGTGGACACCAGCGTAAAAACTAAAATAGTCTCCCCTAAGTAAAATCTTCGTGGGACGTTCTCGTCCCACCTTGCACACCGATGTTTTTTCTTATTGTCGTGAGCTCGCTTGCGCCGTCCATCTATTGTTTTCACTCGTCATGCACAAATTTTGTGCGTTGCACCAAAGAATTCATGTTTCTACCTGTATATACATCTCGATTTTCATATAGTGGTGATTGCATATAACATTTCCATAACAATAAAAATCATAACCAACTGATTTTAAATCAATAAATATTAATGTTGTTTCGCGAGTTCTGTTGGCATTTTTATTGCATTGGTTGTATAGACAAGTATTTATGATGATGCGGTTTTACGGAGGATGTATGAGAAATGAACACCAACGTACTAAATTAGTGCTACGCAACATGTTAAGCATTGCTCTGGGGCTTGGCCTGGCCTTTTCCGCGACAGCCAAAGAGTGGAAGTCCATCACTATTGCCACTGAAGGGGCTTACCAGCCTTGGAACATCACCTTACCGGGTGGAAAAATCGGTGGTTTTGAACCAGAACTGATGGATAACCTATGCCAACGCATGCAAATCAAATGCACCATCGTAGTGCAGAACTGGGATGGCATGATTGCTGGCCTGCAAGCCGGCAAATTTGATGTGATCATGGATTCCATCGTGATTACGCCAGATCGTGAAAAACAGGTCGATTTCACTATTCCTTATGCGTCGACTCCGGCCACTTTCGTTAGCCTGAAAGGTCAATTGCTGCCGCCGCCGAAAGCGGATGCACCGGCGCTGACTATTTCAGGTACTGCGGATCAAAATAAACAGGCGCTAGCTGCCCTGCGTACTGCGTTAAAAGGCAAAACCATCGGTATTGCTACCGGTAACGTCTATAACGCCTTCCTCGATAAATATTTCAGCGACATCGCGACTATTCGTCAATACAGCACCTCAGCAGATGCTTTCCTGGATTTGCAAACTGAGCGTATCGATGCGGTCTTGGATGATGAAACCATTTCGCAATCGATGATCACCAGCAAAGGCTATGAAAACCTTGATTACATGGGGCCGAAACTCAAAGGCACCGAGCTTGGCGGCGTTGAAGCCTTTGGTGTGAGAAAAAGCGATGCTGACCTGCGCGAGAAGTTGAACGTTGCACTCAAAGCGGCAATTGCCGATGGCACGGTGAAAACGCTGAGTGAGAAGTGGTTTAAAACAGACGTCACACCATAATTAAGGGGTTTGCCATGTTGTCATTATTTGGTTTTGGTGATGATGGTTGGTCATCCATGTTGCTGGCGGCGACGTTAACCACCCTGTTATTAACCGTCAGCGCCTTGCTTATTGGGGCCGTGTTTGGTGGCCTGGTCGCCTCTGCCAAATTATCCTCCAGCCGCATGCTGCGTGGTGTGGCTGAAGGGTATTCAGTGATCTTTCGTGGTATTCCCGAATTGCTGATTATTTATCTGTTTTACTTCGGCAGTTCAGGCGTCTTGACCGAAATTGGTAAATGGTTCGGCGCTGATGGCTTTATTCAGTTGCCGCCATTTTTTGTGGGGGCGCTGGCCATTGGGCTGATTTCTGGTTCCTATCAGGCCGAGGTGTATCGCGCTGCATTACTGGCTATTCCTCGTGGTCAAATTGAAGCAGGGATGGCGGTTGGCATGCCCAAGGGCCTGATCCTACGCCATATCACCATCCCTCAGTTGTTCCGCCTGGCGCTGCCCGGCTTATCCAACGTGTGGCAGATGAGCTTGAAAGATTCCGCGCTTATCTCAGTCACCGGGATTGTTGAGATCATGCGCGCCAGCCAGATGGCTGCCGGTTCAACCCGCCAGTATTTCACCTTCTTTGTGGCTGGTGCGGTGCTTTATCTGGTGCTCACCAGTTTTTCCAATGTCCTCTTTAACCGTGCTGAAGAGCGAATGAACCGTTCGCTCGCTCGTCAGCCGGGTAGCAGCAAATAAGGGCGGGAGAGAGATAATGATTGATATAACCTTTTTGACCAGTACTTTTCTCAAGTTGGCGGCCGCCGTGCCGACCACGCTGGGACTCTTTTTCTGCTCCTTTATCCTCGGTGGGATCTTTGCATTAGGGATTTTGGCGATGCGCCTAAGCCAATGGCGCGTTCTGCGTATGACCGCTAAAGCCTATATTCTGGTATTTCGTGGCTCACCGCTGCTGATTCAGTTATTCCTGATTTACTACGGTTTAGGCCAATTTGCCGTCATTCGCGAAAGCTTTATCTGGCCGGTGATCAAACAACCTTTCTTCTGTGCGATTTTCTCACTGGCGCTGTGTACTGCCTCTTATACGGCAGAAATCTTACGCGGTGCGAGACAGTCAATTCCGCAGGGTCAAATTGAAGCCGGTCTGGCCTGCGGTATGTCGCGCTGGTTATTGCTGCGCCGCATTATTGCGCCCATTACGTTGCGCTATGCGTTACCCGCTTACTCGACCGAAGCCATTCTATTGGTCAAATCTACCGCGCTTGCCAGCTTGGTTACCGTATGGGAAGTCACTGGCGTGGCACAAAAAATTATTCAGGAAACCTACCGCACTCTGGAAGTCTTTATCTGTGCGGCGGTGATTTACCTGCTGATCAACTATGTATTGATCAAAGCTTTCCAACTGCTTGAGCGTTACTTGTCGAAAAATGAAAGACCAACGCCTGCTACCGCTGTTGCTGAACCACAATCTGCTGAGAGGTCTTAACCATGACATCACCTGTTACGCTGTCGATGACGGATATCCGTAAATCCTTTGGTCATAACGAGGTGCTGAAAGGCATCTCTTTGGACGCTCGCAGAGGAGATGTCATTTCTATCCTTGGTGCCAGTGGTTCAGGCAAGAGTACCTTTTTGCGCTGCATTAATTTGCTGGAAACCCCTGATGCCGGCACGGTTTGGGTTGCAGGCGAAAAAATCGAAATGAAACCCCACGTTAATGGCCGCACCGCGGCTGCCGATCCTCAGCAGATTCAGCGCATTCGCGCCCGTTTGGGCATGGTGTTTCAGAGCTTCAACCTGTGGTCGCATATGACGGTGTTGCAAAACGTCATTGAAGGGCCGCTGCACGTGCTTAAACGTCCGCGCCAGGAATGTATCGAGCTGGCAGAAAAACTATTACAGCGCGTCGGCCTTTATGAGCGCCGGGCTTATTATCCATCACAGCTTTCTGGCGGCCAGCAGCAGCGTGTGGCGATTGCCCGTGCATTGGCGATGGAGCCGGAAGTCATGCTGTTCGATGAGCCTACATCAGCATTGGACCCAGAGCTGGTAGGCGAAGTATTAAAAGTGATCCGCAGTCTGGCAGAAGAGGGGCGCACCATGCTGGTGGTAACCCATGAAATGGGCTTCGCTCGTAACGTCTCTAACCGCGTGGTGTTTATGCACCAAGGCAATATTGATTGTCAGGGCGCACCGCAGGATCTCTTTGGCGCGCAGGCGTCCGAACGTTTTAGTCAGTTTATTTCAAGCCATCATTAAGAGAATGGGCATCGATAATATGAAGTCACAAGATATCGTTTGGGCAAGCCAGGCTCCGCGCTGGCAAGATGTGGCAGCCGTGGCGCGTTACCAGGCGCGCTTATCGCTGAGCGAGGAAGTGTGGGCGCGTATTCGTAATGCACGGGATATCGTCACGCGTATCCAGCAGCAGGGTGTGCGGGCTTATGGCATTAATACTGGGCTTGGTGCGCTGTGTAATATCATTTTGCCAGATGACCAATTAAGTCAGCTGTCGCGCAATACGCTAATGAGCCACGCTTGTGGCGTGGGTGAACCGCTGAAGGTTGAGCAAACCCGCGCGATTATGTGTGCTGCGGTGGCGAACTATTCGCAGGGCAAATCCGGTATTTCCCCGGTGCTGGTGCAAGGGCTGCTAGATTTGTTGAATCATGGCATTACGCCAGTGGTGCCTTCTCAAGGCTCGGTAGGTTACTTGAGCCATATGGCGCACATTTCCTTATGCCTGATTGGTATGGGTGAGGTGGATTACCAAGGGCAATGTATTGCGGCCAGCGCCGCGTTGCAGGCTGAAGGGCTGTCAGTTTGTCCACTGGCGGCTAAAGACGGCTTGAGTCTGGTCAACGGTACGCCATGTATGACTGGATTAACCGCGTTAGCGCTCGATGACGCGACTCGTCTGGCCGATTGGGCCGATGTGACCGGTGCGATGAGTTTTGAAGCCTTGCGTGGGCAAGTCGTGGCCTTTGACCCGGAAGTCCTGGCGCTGAAACCAAGCGCCAGTATTCAGTTGGTTGGCCAGCGCTTACGCCAAATATTAGCCGGTAGCCAGATTATTGCTGAGAGCGAAGGCATCCGTACCCAGGACGCGCTGAGTATTCGTTCTATTCCGCAGATCCACGGTGCCTGCCGTGACCAGATTAATTACGCGATTGGGCAAGTGGATATCGAGCTACGTTCAGCGACCGATAACCCGCTGGTCTTGGGCGATAGTGAAAACTGGCGCGTGGTATCGCAAGCTAACCCACACGGTGAAAACGTGGCGATGGCCGCTGACGCTTTGGCGATTGCTTTAGCCGAATTGGGCAGCGTGGCCGAGCGTCGCCTCGACCGCCTGATTAACCCGTTAGTGAGCGGATTGCCGCCGTTCTTGCTCAGCGAGCCGGGGGTAAACTCGGGCATGATGATCGCGCAATATGTCGCCGCCTCGCTATGTGGCGAGAACCGTCAACTGGCGCAACCGGCCGTATTGGATAACTTTGTGACGTCTGCATTGCAGGAAGATCATCTGAGCATGGGAACCAACTCGGCTATCAAACTGCTCAAGCTTATTGATAATCTCTACAATATTCTGGCGATTGAGTACTTGCTGGCTGCGCAGGCGTATGAGTTCTTTGATAATGAGAAACTGGCACCGGGTACGCGCCAAGTCTGGCAAGCCTTGCGCACTTTGGTGGCACCTTGGACGCAAGACCGCTGGTTAGCGCCAGAAATCAAAGCTACGGTGTCATTAATCAGACAGCAGGATGCATTGATTCCTGCTGCCTAATCCTATCAGGTGGGCTACTTAACCTTTTGGTTCAGGTCGCTCACCTGCTTTTCTAAAGAAGCAATCTGACTCTGACAACCTGAGTTGGTGCTATTTAAACTACTGATCTGCCCTTCCAGCGAGGCGATTTGGCTTTTATAGCCATCGCTGCTGCTACCTGAAGCGCTCAGCTGGCTTTGCAGCGAAGAAACCTGGCTTTGGTAGCTTTTACTTAAATCGCTCATTTGGCTCTGTAGCGAGGCAATCTGGCTTTTATAGCTATCGGCGCTGCTGGTGTCATTGGCCTTACTTTGCAGAGAAGCAATTTGGCTCTTATAGCTGTCGTTACTTTTACTCAGCTCATCCATCTGGCTTTGTAATGAAGCGATCTGGCTTTTATAGCTATCGCTGCCGCTGGTGTCATTGGCCTTACTTTGCAGAGAAGCAATTTGGCTCTTATAGCTGTCGTTGCTTTTACTCAGTTCGTTCATCTGGCCTTGCAGAGCAGCGATCTGGCTTTTATAGCTATCGCTGCCGCTGGTGTCATTAGCCTTGCTTTGCAGCGCGGCAATTTCACTTTTATAACTGTCATTGCTTTTACTCAGCTCGTTCATCTGGCCTTGTAATGAGGCAATCTGACTTTTATAGCTATCGTTACCGCTGGTGTCGTTAGCTTTGCTTTGTAGCGCGGCAATTTGATTTTTATAGCTGTCATTGCTTTTACTCAGTTCGTTCATTTGACTCTGTAGTGCGGCGATCTGGCTCTTATCGCTATCGCTGCCTTTTCCCGAGTCGTTGACTTTGCTTTGTAGTGCCGCAATCTGACTTTTATAGTCGTCATTACTTTTGCTTAGCTCCGTCATTTGGTTTTGTAATGCGGCGATCTGTTTTTTATCACCGTCACTGCTGCTGCCCGAGTCTTTCACTTTGCTTTCCAATGTGCCAATTTGGGTTTTATAGCCGTCATTACTCTTGGTTAACTCTGCCATCTGGCTTTGCAGTGTGGCTATCTGGTTCTTGTAGCCCTCATTACCCTTACTTGAATCGTCTATTTGCTTTTGCAGGGCAGCAATCTGCGTTTTATCGTCCTCCTTATTTTTACTCAGATCTTTTATCTGGCTTTGCAGCGTGCCGATCTCTTTTTGGTAGCTGTCCTTACCTTTACCTAATTCCTCAATCTGTTTTTGTAGTTCAGAAAACTGTTTTTGCGTGTACTCATTAATGCTTTTTATCTTGTCATTTATTTCCGAGGTGTTGTCTTTACTCAGGGTGTTTATCGACTCTTCCAGGCTTTTAATTCTGGCGTTTAATTTCGCTAAAGTATCATCGGTATTTTTTTGACCTTGTTTGATATCACTGTAACTAAAATTACTGATACCAAGCTGACCATCTATTTGTTTCAGAACCACAATATGATCCTGATCTCTAACGTTTAATGAATTTATTGAATTGCTGTTTTTAGCATAACTAATTGAACTGAAAAGAGTTAAAGCAAGGATGGGTACTAAAACGACTTTGTTCATCAGCGATTCCTTTGCTAAATATGAAGGGGGATAACACGCGAATGAATGTAGTTCATGGCATCTTTTTTAGTGTCAATTCTGTGAGGGAATGGGTAAATAATTTGCAAAGCCGCCTTAACACTTATTCTGGTGCTGCTTAACGCCGTAAGAGGAGGAGGGACTCGAGGCCTACTGGGGGATATTTGCGTTATGGATGATTTATGCCCGAGTTGATTAAAATGTGAGCTGTGTCATAAAACTGTCATATAACTACCATTTTACTGTCATCAAATTGTCCTATTTTCCTCGTGTGCCAAACTACTTTACTCAAGCTTCGACGCGAGTCGAATCAAATAATAACCACTAGGAGTGGAACATGAAACTGATGCGTACAACCGTCGCAAGTATTGTGGCAGCGACTTTTTCTTTAACAGCAATGTCTGCATTTGCAGCAACTAATTTGACAGGTGCAGGCGGTACTTTCCCAGCTCCGGTATATGCTAAATGGGCTGATGCCTATCAAAAAGCCACCGGTAGCCAGGTAAACTATCAGGGTATCGGTTCTTCTGGTGGTGTTAAGCAAATCATCGCTAAAACTGTAGACTTCGGTGCATCTGATGCGCCAATGAGCGATGCAGATTTGGAAAAAAATGGCCTGTTCCAGTTCCCAACCGTGATCGGCGGCGTGGTACTGGCTGTTAACATCCCTGGTATCAAATCTGGCGAACTGACGCTGGATGGTAAAACTCTGGGTGATATCTACCTGGGCAAAATCAAAAAATGGGATGACGCGGCAATTGCTAAACTCAACCCAGGCGTAAAATTACCATCGACTAACATCGCGGTTGTTCGCCGTGCTGATGGTTCTGGTACTTCTTATGTATTCACCAGCTACCTGTCTAAAGTTAACGCTGACTGGAAAAAAGACATCGGTGTTGGCACCACAGTTAACTGGCCTACCGGTCTGGGCGGCAAGGGTAACGACGGTGTTGCCGCATTCGTACAACGTCTGCCAGGCTCAATCGGTTATGTTGAATACGCTTACGCTAAACAAAACAACCTGACTTACACCAAATTGGTTGATGCAGATGGCAAAGCCATTGCTCCAACTGAAGCGGCATTCAGTGCAGCTGCGAAAGGTGCTGACTGGAGCAAATCCTTCGCTCAGGACTTGACCTACCAGAAAGGCGACAACGCGTGGCCAATCTCTTCTACTACCTTCATTCTGGTCTACAAACAGCAGCAAGATGCGACGAAAGGCGCTGAAGTGCTGAAGTTCTTCGACTGGGGTTACAAAAATGGCGCCAAGCTGACTACCGACCTGGATTACGCTGCGCTGCCACAATCAGTGGTTGATCAAATCCATGCTGCGTGGAAAAGCAATGTCAAAGACAGCAGCGGTAAATCGCTCTACTAGTCTGTGACTACCGGCTTGATATAAAGTATCTGTCTGCACACCTTGCCCTCTGGTTATTTTCTGCCCGAGGGCAAGTTAATCTGATAAGAAGAGAGTCGTATGGCTGAATATAAGCCGTCAATTAAAGCACCAGGAAAAAATGGTGACATCATCTTCGGCGCGCTGGTTAAACTGGCGGCGCTGATTACGCTATTGTTACTGGGTGGCATTATTGTCTCCTTGTTCATCGCCTCTCTGCCCAGCATGGAAAAATTCGGTTTTTCCTTCCTGTGGAACAAAACCTGGGATGTGCCTAACGAGCAATTTGGTGCGCTGGTTCCGATTTACGGCACTATCGTTACCTCAATCATTGCTCTGCTGATTGCTGTGCCGGTCAGTTTTGGTATTTCTCTGTTTCTTACTGAATTAGCACCTAACTGGTTAAAACGCCCGTTGGGTATTGCCATTGAACTGCTGGCGGCAATTCCAAGTATCGTTTATGGCATGTGGGGGCTGTTTATCTTTGCTCCGCTGTTTGCCACCTATTTTCAAGCTCCGGTAGGCGATGTGTTATCTAGCATCCCTATTTTAGGTGACCTGTTCGCAGGCCCAGGCTTTGGGATCGGTATTCTGGCCGCTGGTGTGATTCTGGCAATTATGATCATCCCTTACATTGCTTCGGTGATGCGTGATGTGTTCGAACAAACCCCGGTGATGATGAAAGAGTCCGCCTACGGGATTGGTTGCACTACTTGGGAAGTGATTTGGCGTATCGTTTTGCCGTTCACCAAAAACGGCGTGATCGGCGGCATTATGCTCGGTCTTGGTCGCGCGCTGGGTGAAACCATGGCAGTGACCTTTATCATCGGTAACACCTACCAGCTCGATAGCGCCTCGCTGTATGCACCGGGCAACAGCATTACCTCGGCGCTGGCCAACGAATTTGCTGAAGCGGCGTCTCCTCTGCATACCAGTGCATTGATGGAGTTAGGGCTGATTCTGTTTGTGATTACCTTTATCGTTCTGGCGTTATCAAAACTGATGATCCTGCGCTTAGCCAAGAAAGAGGGACGTTAAGATGACCACTCTGGATATGCAAAGTAATGACGCGTTGCTGATTTCACGCCGCAAACGTCAAGCGTGGCGTCGGCAGAAAAACCGTATTGCCTTGCTGTTGTCGATGGCAACGATGGTATTTGGCCTGTTCTGGCTGGTGTGGATCTTATTCACGACAGTAGTGAAAGGCGTTGATGGCATGTCACTGGCGCTGTTTACCGAGAATACGCCGCCGCCAAATACCGCCGGTGGTGGCCTCGCTAACGCCATTGCGGGCAGTGGATTACTGATTTTGTGGTCGACGCTTGTCGGCACGCCGCTGGGGATTATGGCGGGGGTTTATCTGGCTGAATACGGCCGTAAATCCGCACTGGCCGAAGTGATTCGTTTTATTAACGATATCTTGTTGTCTGCGCCATCGATTGTGGTTGGTCTGTTTGTTTACTCGGTGGTCGTTACCCGCATGGGACATTTCTCCGGTATCGCGGGCGTGTTATCACTGGCGTTGCTGCAGATCCCGATTGTTATCCGCACCACTGAGAATATGCTCAAGTTGGTTCCAGATAGCATGCGCGAAGCAGCTTATGCCTTGGGTACGCCGAAGTGGAAGATGATTTCGGCTATTACCTTGAAGGCATCAGTATCCGGGATTATCACCGGCGTATTACTGGCAATTGCCCGTATCGCAGGTGAAACGGCACCGCTGCTGTTTACATCGCTCTCCAACCAATTCTGGAGCACCGATTTAATGCAGCCTATTGCCAACCTGCCGGTGACCATCTTTAAATTTGCGATGAGTCCTTTCTCCGAGTGGCAACAGTTGGCTTGGGCAGGCGTGCTGCTGATTACCGTGTGTGTGCTGCTACTGAATATTCTGGCGCGGGTTATTTTCGCCAAGAAGAAGCAATAAACATTGAATGATGGCGGCAGCTAGCCGCCATCACATATTACCCGGCGTTGCTGATGCGGCGCGCGAAAGATAAAAGAGAGATGTCTTAATGAGTCAACAGCCAGACGCATCCAACACTAAGATCCAGGTCCGCGACCTGAATTTCTATTACGGTAAATTCCACGCGCTGAAAAATATCTCCCTGGATATTGCCAAGAATGAAGTGACCGCGTTTATCGGGCCATCGGGCTGTGGTAAGTCAACGCTGTTGCGTACTTTCAATAAGATGTATCAGTTGTATCCAGAACAGCGTGCTGAAGGTGAAATCTTACTCGACGGTGAAAATATTCTGGTCGATAAACAAGATATTGCCCTGCTGCGTGCCAAAGTTGGCATGGTGTTCCAAAAGCCAACGCCGTTCCCGATGTCAATTTATGACAACATCGCCTTTGGCGTACGCCTGTTCGAGAAATTATCGCGCACCGATATGGATGAGCGCGTGCAGTGGGCGCTGACTAAAGCCGCACTGTGGAACGAATCTAAAGATAAGCTGCACCAGAGCGGTTACAGCCTGTCCGGTGGTCAGCAACAGCGTCTTTGTATCGCACGTGGTATTGCGATTCGCCCAGAAGTGTTACTGCTTGATGAGCCATGCTCGGCGCTGGACCCAATTTCTACCGGTCGTATCGAAGAACTGATTACTGAACTGAAGTCTGATTACACTGTGGTGATCGTGACTCACAATATGCAACAGGCCGCTCGTTGCTCTGACCGCACCGCGTTTATGTATCTTGGTGAACTGATCGAATATAGCGACACGGATTCATTATTCACTTCTCCTGCCCGTAAGCAGACGGAAGATTACATTACTGGCCGTTACGGTTGATAGGAGCGAACCATGGATAACCTGAGCTTAAATAAACATATTTCCGGCCAGTTCAACGCCGAGCTTGAGCACATCCGTACCGAAGTGTTGGTGATGGGCGGGCTGGTTGAACAGCAGCTCACCGATGCGATCACCGCGATGCACAATCAGGATGCACAGCTGGCTCAGCAGGTGATTAAGGGCGATGACAAGGTCAATATGATGGAAGTGGCGATTGATGAAGCCTGTGTGCGCATCATCGCTAAACGTCAACCGACCGCCAGCGACCTGCGCCTGGTGATGGCGATTATTAAAACCATCTCTGAGCTGGAACGTATTGGCGATGTGGCCGATAAAATCTGTCGCACGGCGCTTGAGCAGTTCTCTAATGCGCACAAGCCATTGCTGGTCAGCCTGGAATCACTAGGCCGCCACACGGTGCAAATGCTGCATGATGTATTGGATGCCTTTGCTCGTATGGACTTGGACGAAGCGGTGCGTATTTACCGTGAAGATAAAAAAGTCGATCAGGAATACGAAGGTATCGTGCGCCAACTTATGACGTACATGATGGAAGATCCGCGTACCATTCCTAGCGTGTTGACTGCGCTGGTGTGTGCCCGTTCTATCGAACGTATCGGTGACCGCTGTCAGAATATCTGCGAATTTATTTTCTACTTCGTTAAAGGCCAGGATTTCCGTCACGTTGGCGGTGATGAACTGGATACCTTGTTGGCTGGCGATAAAAAAACCAAAAGCTAATAACGGCCGCTATGCGTGACGAGGAAGTGTCGAAATGTCGCCTCTTCCTCGTCACGATGTTTAAAATGTTACTTGCTGACTCGCTCGGCATAAGCGGCGAACGCACCCAGCTGCCCGGTCAGAAAATCTAACGTCCCTTGCTCGATGACTTCTCCAGCCTGCTCATCCACTTTAGTCTGAATCACTCCGCCCATAAACTCTGGCTTATTCATTACCATCGCATCAAGGAAGACCAGAATCTGGCGCAAATGATATTGGCAGCGTGCCCCACCAATTGGCCCCATTGAGCTGGTCTGGATCAGTACCGGTTTACCTGCCAGCGGCTGTTCAGGTACGCGAGAAATCCAGTCAATGGCGTTTTTTAGCCCACCCGGCACCGAATAGTTATATTCCGGGGTCACAATAATGACGCCGTCAGCTTCGCGGATTTTTTTTACGATTTCTTCAACGGCTGCCGGGATCCCTTCGTGTTGCTGAACATCCGCATCGTACAACGGAATGCTGCCAATAGAAGGCAGTGCTTCTATGGTGATGCCTTCTGGTGCGAGTTTAGGCAATGTACGAGCAACCATCGCGTTGTAAGAGGCTTTACGCAGGCTGCCTAACAGAGTAACGAACTTCAGTGGTTTAACTGACATACAAAACTCCTTTTATGGACGAAATCTGGTCGAGGTGTGGGTGAGGCTCAGTTGAGTTCGGCTAAACTGAAAATGATGAACCCTGGCTAATAACTGCGTTTCGCCAACGTGGCGTGGCTTAAAAAAGACTTTTGCTGACGATTTCTTATTTTAGTCGAAAAATGACCTTAACTTGAAAATCTCCGCGGGCTGCGTGTTTATTTAGCGGAGTGCTTCTTCTACAGCGTATTTATTTGGCCGGAGGGAGACTGGTCAATTTCATAAAATGGGGCGAGTCATTCTGTTGCTGAGGGGAGAGAATTTGCGTGCGGATAAACCCCTGAGCAGGAATATATTGCCAACACAGCAGTGTGGAGAACGCCGGAGCATGCGCACAGGCCCAGGTTAATGCGCCATCGATATCACTCATTACCTGGACGTCTGGAAGAATACTGGATCGCAAACGCCCCGATGCTGGGTGCAGTGTTAATGTGTTGGTGCTGCTTTCACTTTGACCAAGTAATTTGAGGGCGCTTTGGCGAATGCAGTAAAGTTGTGAGGTCGATTCAAGCGGATCATTTTGCATAGAAATCCACATTTGCTCGACCGCTGAAAGCGGTGATTGTTGCGAGTCAGCTTGTGCTCGGTGAGCATGTAATATCTCAAGCTCTAAACCAACATGGCCTTCACTGCTTAACATCACGCCAATGGTAGTGCCCGCTGAGGCGAAGGTGAAATTGGGGAGATCAGAAGAGGCAAAACTGCTTTTGCCGTTCGGTAAGGTGATGATCTCCGGTAATGTTGGAATACCGTAGAGATAAAACATCATCTCAGCCAATAAAATCTGGCTGTTCAATAGCGTTTTGCGCAGTTTAGGTGCGGTATTGTTTGCTGCTAAGACGACATCTTTAGATAAGCGATGAGTATCAGGTTCTGCTTCCGTTACGTTCCACCGAACAAAATGACACGCCATTGTTCACTCCATGATTAATGGTTTGTACGAGTATTCTAGTCTTCTTAATAATAACATTAAGATAGCCCATCTAAAACCATATCGCCTCTTCTTTAGCGCTGATAAAGTGTCACTCTACGCTTACGTAATATTCGAAAATATTAAATATACCCATAAGATTAATCTGGTTATATTATTGTGATTTAATATAGGATTATTATTAGCTTACAAATGTATGAACAAATATTGGACATCTCTATAAAGAAAGAACAACCAGATGCCGTTAGTAGTTAAGCAGTGAATCCGCTGCTTTGCCTGCGAGTATCGTGAAAAATGCTAAAAACAACGCAATCACGTTTTATCACGTTGATCAGCTTATTTTTTCTTGCGCTGATTATTGTTACGTTCATCGTGATCCAAATTTTTGTCTCACCAAAACTAAAACAATCTGAAAGCACCTCCGTTTCATCTCAAGTCAGTAATAGTGCAGCAGAAGTTGATGACCGCCTGAATAAAGTCGAATCACAAATGCGCAGTATTACGCAAAGTGTTGCGCTAATGGATAGCGACACAATCAACCATCTGTTGCCTGCATTAGTTGACCAATATGGGGATAGTAATGTGTTTGGGGGCGGGATATGGCCGCTGCCAAATCAACGCGATCCTGCCAAGATAAAGTTCAGTACTTTTTTTGCGCGTAATAGTAATAACCAACTGACTGAAAATACGTTTTGGAATAGTGCGGATTCCGCTAATTATTTCGAACAATCCTGGTTCCTTGCTGCTTCAAAAGGGGATAAAGGGCAATGTATATGGGCGCCTGCTTATACAGATAGCGCCAGTGTTGAACCACGTACTAACTGCGCAATGCCAATTTATAAAGGCGAGAAACTTTGGGGCGTAGCCACTATTGACGTGACCGTTGGTTTCTTCAATAAATTAGTCGCTGATATGGAAAAGCAACTGAAGGCGACAATTTACATTGTTCAGCAGGACGGCACTATCGTTGGTGCTAGCCATCAAAGTGATGAAAAATTGCCGAAATTGAGCTCATTGGGTGCTAACTCCGCCTTGGCTGCACAAATTCGGACAATGCTTGATCAAGTGAAGGACAGGTCTGATTTCTCGAAGGACAATAGTAATCAGGTTGCCGATTACGACAATGATGGCACCAGCCATACGATGTTTATCCATAAGATTAACGGTCCTTGGTTTATCGCCACCGATATGCCAACCAGCCAGCTTCTGCATCGTACGAACAGTATTTTAGCCAGTCTGGCATCGGTACAAATCCCGATGGTATTGCTGTTGTTCATTTTGCTGATTGTGGCAATCAAAGTGTTCATGCGCCAGTTAACGGGGTTGAATGCCAATATTCGTCGTTTATCAGAAGGTGGTGCCGATTTAACCCAGCGTTTGCCTGCCAGTAAAAGCCCAGAATTTAACGCGGTTAATGAGAGCTTTAACGGTTTTCTGGCCTTCTTACAGTCGATTCTCAAACAAGTAGGTGATAGCAGCCTGGCGATTGCGTCGGCTTCCAGGCAAATCGCCAGCGGTAATCTGGATTTATCGGCCAGAACCGAAGAGCAGGCCAGCTCGATTGAGGAAACTGCCGCGTCTATGGAGCAGCTAACCAGCACGGTAAAACAAAATGCTGGCAATGCTGAAAGCGCCAACCAGCTCACGCTGGATGCGTCCGGCGTGGCGGCAAAGGGCAGTAATGTCGTTAAGCAGGTCATCGATACTATGGGATCGATTACCCAATCGTCGAAGAAGATTGTCGATATTATCAGTGTGATCGATGGTATTGCTTTCCAGACCAATATTTTGGCGCTCAATGCGGCGGTTGAAGCAGCGAGAGCTGGCGAACAAGGACGTGGATTTGCGGTAGTCGCGGCCGAAGTGCGTAATTTGGCTCAACGCTCGGCAACTTCTGCTCGCGAGATTAAAAAGCTGATTGAAGACTCTGTTGCTGATATCTCTTCTGGTAGCCAATTGGTGGCAACAGCGGGGAGTACCATGGAAGAGCTGATGCGCGGCGTAAATAATGTCGCCACGTTGATGAATGAAATTATGTCATCGAGTCAGGAACAGAGTTTGGGTATTGAGCAAGTGAACGTCGCTATAACCCAACTGGACAATACCACCCAGCAAAATGCCGCTTTGGTAGAGCAAGTTTCCGCCGCCGCACAGGCGATGCAGGAACAAACTCAGCAGCTTGAATCTGTCGTCGCCGGTTTCAAAATTTAGCATCGAACCGCGTAGCTAATTTGAGCGAAAACCCCCAAACCCGGCGTTCTTGCCGGGTTTATCGTAATATCCCGAGAGCAAATAAGTAACAAGAAATAACCCTTGAGCAATAGGGCACAACATATCAACAAACCATTATTCTTTGTGTGGTAATTGTTCTCCTCTTACCGCCATTGGAGATATGGAATGTCTGATAATACCCCTCCCTTTTCATCACCTCGTCGCACCTCATCACGGCGTAATTTCCTAAAGAAAACATTGATGATGGTGCCGTTGGCTGCTGCGGGCAGTAGTACTTTGGTACTAAAACCACAAAATGCCAACGCTGCTGAAGGTGTCTCACCTCACTATGTGCCACTGTTTTTTAATAATGAGGAGTGGCTATTTCTATTGCAGGCTTGTGAGCGGTTGATCCCCACCGATAGCAACGGTCCGGGAGCGGTTGATCAGGGGGCGCTGGAATATATCGATAAGCAGATGGAGTTGCCTTATGGCCACGCAGGATTGTGGTATATGCATCCCCCTTTCGTCGATGCCAAACCAGAAATGGGCTATCAGTCAAAGCTCACGCCACGTGACACCTATCGCCTGGGTATCAAAGCGGTGAATCAACACTGCCAGCAGCGATTTCAGAAAAACTTTGCCGACCTTAGCGCCGAACAGCAAAACGCATTATTGATTGAACTGGAAAGCGATCGCCTGACTTTTCCTGATATCAGCGGTAAGGCTTTCTTCGACCAACTGTTGGCCAATACCAAGGAAGGCTACCTGTCTGATCCGATTCACGGTGGCAACCAGAGCCTGGCCTCGTGGAAATTGATTGGTTTTCCCGGCGCGCGCGCTGATTACACCGATTGGGTGGATAAGCCGAATCAGGTTTATCCATTAGGGCCGGTGAGTATTTTCAGCAAAAGGAACTTGTAATGAACATCATAAAAAAGAAACCGGTTGATGTTGTCGTTATTGGTTTGGGTTGGTCCGGTTCAATTATGGCGATGGAATTGGCCGAAGCCGGATTAGAGGTTGTCGCGCTTGAGCGCGGCGAGCAACGCGATACTTACCCCGATTTTGCTTTCCCGCGTATGGCCGATGAGCTGACATATGGCATTCGCTTGAAGCTATTTCAGCAAGCGGCTAAAGAGACGGTCACGGTGCGCCATACCTCGGCCGAATTTGCGGTGCCTTATCGCCAGTTCGGCGCTTTTTTGCCGGGCAACAATGTTGGCGGCGCGGGTTCGCACTGGAACGGTATGCATTGGCGCGCGCTGCCAACCGATTTGAAAATGCGCTCCACGGTGATTGAACGTTACGGCGAGAAATTTATTCCAGCAGATATGACGGTGCAAGATCATGGCGTAACTTACGAAGAACTGGAGCCATTCTTCGATAAGTTTGAGAAGGTTTGCGGTACTTCAGGCCAGGCGGGGAATGTGCAGGGCAATATTATTGCTGGCGGTAATCCTTTCGATGGTCCGCGACAGAATCAATTCCCAACGCCACCACAAAAGCAGCTTTATTCCGGCAATTTATTTGGCGCAGCGGCTAAATCCCTGGGATTTCATCCTTTTCCTGGGCCGGCGGATAATTTATCTGAATCTTACGTCAATCCTTATGGCGTACAGATGGGAGCCTGTAACTATTGCGGTTACTGCGAACGTTTCGGGTGCTTCAACTATTCGAAATCTTCACCACAAACCACCATTCTGCCCGCGCTCTATCAGAAGAAAAACTTCACGCTTCGTACCCGTTCACAGGTCGTCAAAATCAATACTGACTCCAGCGGCAAAAAAGCGACGGGAGTGACCTATATCGATGCGTATGGTCAAGAGATCGAGCAACCGGCTGATTTGGTGATCCTCAGCGCCTTCCAATTGCACAACGTGCGTCTGCTGCTGCTTTCTGGCATTGGTAAACCTTACGACGTGAAAACCGGTGAGGGCGTAGTCGGCAAGAACTTTGCCTACCAGATGAATAGCGGCATGTCGTTATTCTTCGATAAAGACCGCCATTTTAATCCGTTCATCGGTACCGGCGCGATTGCCACCATCATCGATGATTTTAACGGTGAGAACTTCGACCATTCCCAGCTTGGTTTTATTGGCGGTGCGTATATTTCGGCGGGCAATAGCGGTGGTCGGCCTATCCAGCAAATGCGTTTGCCAACCGGCACGCCGAATTGGGGCGGCCCTTGGAAGCAGGGGATTAAAGATAGCTATCTGCATTCGATGGGGATCGGTTCTGAAGGGTCGGTTATGCCTTATAAGCAGTGTTATTTGGACCTGGACCCCACCTATAAAGATGTGAATGGCTATCCGCTACTGCGTATGACTTTTGACTGGCAGGATAACGAATACAAAATGACGGATTATGTTACCGGCAAGATGAAAGACATTGCCAGGGTGATGAACCCTAAGATGCTGTCTGTCAGCCAATTGAAGCCCGGCGATCATTTCGACGTTAGACCTTACCAATCTACGCATATTACCGGCGGGGCGATCATGGGGGATTCACCGAAAAACAGCGTGGTGAATAAATACCTGCAAAGCTGGGATGTGCCCAACTTGTTTGTCCTCGGCGCATCATGTTTCCCGCAAAATCTGGCTTATAACCCCACCGGTATGGTTGGGGCGACGGCCTATTTTGCCGCCCATGCGATCAGAACTCAGTATTTGGCTAACCCCGGCCCACTTATTCAAGCTTAATCAGGATGAATATCATGCAGCAGTCAACGAATGACGCATTGCGGCGTCGCTGTGGGTGGGCGTTAAGTCTGGTCGCACTGGTTTTTAGTTCATGGACAATGGCGGCTGATGAGGCCGCCAGCATCAAACATGGGGAGTATCTGGCCCATGCGGGGGATTGTGCCGCTTGCCATACCGCACCTAATGGTGAGTTGTACGCCGGTGGATTGAAAATGACGACACCGGTTGGCGCGATTTACTCGAGCAATATTAC
Source organism: Rouxiella sp. Mn2063 (assembly GCF_049319665.1). Lineage (NCBI taxonomy): Bacteria > Pseudomonadati > Pseudomonadota > Gammaproteobacteria > Enterobacterales > Yersiniaceae > Rouxiella > Rouxiella sp. Mn2063. Next base: position 76,752 of record NZ_JBMOUD010000002.1, read on the forward strand.
CCCGGATCAAAAAAACGGGATTGGTCGCTATACGCTGGCTGACTTCACCCAGGCGCTGCGAAAAGGCATAGCCAAAGATGGGCGGCATCTCTATCCGGCGATGCCGTATCCGGCTTTTAGTAAAATCAGTGATAGCGATATCGGCGATCTTTACCAGTACTTTATGCACGGCGTGCCGGCCGTTGGCCGTGAAAATCAGCAGAGCGATATCGCGTTCCCACTGAATATGCGCTGGCCGCTGGCGGTATGGAACCGGCTATTTTTAGATAAAGGCCGATATCAGTCCGATCCGCAAAAGAGCGCAGAGTGGAATCGCGGTGCTTATTTGGTTCAGGGATTGGGGCATTGTGGCGCCTGCCATACGCCGCGCGGTATTGCTTTTGAAGAGAAAGCTTTGGATCAACATGACGCGGCCTATTTGTCTGGTGGGACGCTGGAAGGCTGGCATGCGGCCAATTTGCGCGGTGATTTGCGTAGCGGATTAGGGACCTGGTCTGTCGATGATATTAGTCAGTTCTTACAAACAGGACATACCGCTAATACCGCGGCTTTTGGATCGATGGTGGCGGTGATACAAGACAGTATTCAACATTTGAATGATGGCGACCGCCACGCCATCGCGGTATATCTCAAATCACTGCCGGAAAGCGGTCGGGAGCCGAAACCACAATATAATGCGCAAACCTATCAGGCGTTGTCGCGAGGTGACGTATTGCAGCGTGGCGCGCAGACTTATCTTGATAACTGTGCAGGCTGCCATTTAACAACCGGCAAGGGCGAGAAAAATGCCTTCCCGCAACTGGCGCAAAACCCAGTCATCACCAGCGATGATCCTTCGTCACTATTGCAGGTGATTTTACGCGGCTCGCGCGCGCCGCTTACCCAGCAGAGCCCAACCGGATTAACCATGCCAGGTTTCGCCGAGCGTCTGAATGACCCGCAGATTGCCGATTTAGCCAATTTCATCCGTAACGGCTGGGGCAACCAGGCACCACAAGTCTCGATATCACAGGTAAGGGAGATGCGTAAATTGACTGAGCCGGTGAAGAGGTGAATGGGGGTTTTTAGGTGGTTTTTGGCATCATAAAAAAATCCCCGGCCTATCACAGGCCGGGGATTAACTGATTCATAAAGCGCTTTATACAGAGCCGATTAACCTTGGATCAGATTAGGGATCTGTACGTCTGCTTTAACGTCGGCGTCGTAATCTACGCCGTCGATGCTAAAGCCGAACAAGTTCAGGAATTCAGTTTTGTAGCCAACGAAGTCAGTCAGCTCATCGATATTGTCATTGGTGACTTGATCCCAAAGCTCAGCAACACGGTCTTGTACTTCTGGTTGCAGTTCTTTGTAGTCGGCACGCAGGCGGCCTTCGGTATCGGTGTGTGGCGTGGTGCCGTACAGGCTATCTTTGTACAGACCGTAAACCTGCTCGATACAACCTTCGTGGGTGCCTTTCTCTTTCATCACTTTAAACAGCAATGACAGGTACAGAGGCATCATTGGGATAGCAGAGCTTGCTTGGGTAACAACGGCTTTCAATACAGAAACGCGCGCGTCGCCGCCGTGGGCTGCCAGGTTTTTGCGAATATCCAGCACCTTTTTGTCCAGGTCTTTCTTCGCTTCACCGATGGTGCCATTCCAATAGATGTCGTGGGTGATTTTTTCGCCCAGGTAAGTAAACGCAGTGGTGGTCGCACCTTCCGCCAGCACGCCAGCTTCTTGCAGCGCATCGATCCACATCTGCCAGTCTTCGCCGCCCATTACTGCCACAGTACCCGCGATTTCTTCTTCGTTGGCTTGTTGCAGCGTCAGCTCTTTGACCACTTCTTTATCGGTATCCAGACCACGGAAGGTAACGTCTTTACCGATTGGCTTCAGCGTTGAGCTCATCAGCTCGCCGGTTTTTGGGTGCAATCTTTTTGGCGCAGCCAGGCTGTAGATAACCTGATCGACCTGGCCCAAATCACGTTTGATGATCTCGATTGTCTGTTGTTTGATAGCATCAGAGAAGGCGTCGCCGTTGATGCTTTTAGCATACAGGCCTTTCGCTTCGGCAAACTTATGGAAAGCCGCAGTGTTGTACCAACCCGCGGTGGCAGGTTTAGTTTCTTCGCCAGCGCGTTCGAACATAATACCCAGAGTAGATGCGCCGCAGCCGAAAGCGGAAGTGATACGCGCAGCCAAACCGTAACCAGTAGATGCACCGATAACCAGCACTTTTTTAGGGCCGTTAGCGATAGTCCCTTCAGCGGTGACGTAATCAATTTGGTTCTTAACGTTTGCTTCACAGCCCGCAGGATGTGCGGTAACGCAGATAAAGCCGCGTACACGTGGTTTTATGATCATGAAAACCTCATTTAATTATCTTGGATATATACCCAACAATTTAACGTTGCGGGTATAGAACGTAATAGCGTTAACGCCGAGATTGTACTCGATCTTCAGGCAAGTTAACGCCTGTCATTTACCAATACAGAAACTGGAGAAGATTCGGCCCAACAAATCATCAGAGCTGAACTCGCCGGTGATCTCACTTAATGATTGCTGGGAGAGACGCAGCTCTTCCGCCAGCAATTCACCGGCCCAGGCACCAAGCAGTTGATCTTTCCCCTGCAATAGATGCTGCGCCGCCTGCTCAAGAGCTTGCAGGTGGCGGCGGCGGGCCAGGAAGCCGCCTTCCATATTGTGATTGAAGCCCATTTTTTGCTTCAAATGGTCACGTAATACGTCGATACCTTCGCCGGTTCTTGCCGACAGACGAATAAGTGAGTGACCATTTACTTCCTCTTCGCCTAGCGTCTCGCCTGTTATATCGGCTTTATTTCGTACAACAACGATCGGTAACGCTTCTGGTAAGCGAGCAATAAACTCTGGCCAGATTTGTGCAGGCTCGGTGGCTGATGTGGTAGTGCCATCGACCATAAATAGCACAATGTCAGCTTGTTCGATCTCATTCCATGCACGTTCGATACCGATACGTTCAACTTCATCGGTAGCTTCGCGCAACCCGGCGGTATCAATAATATGCAATGGCATGCCATCGATATGAATATGTTCACGCAGCACGTCGCGCGTCGTCCCGGCAATATCGGTGACAATTGCGGCTTCTCGGCCTGCTAATGCATTGAGTAAGCTAGATTTTCCGGCATTTGGCCGCCCGGCAATCACCACTTTCATCCCTTCGCGCAGCAGACTGCCCTGACGCGCTTCGGCGCGCACGTTATCGAGGTCAACAATCACCCGATTCAAGGCGGCTTCAATTTTACCGTCCGACAAGAAATCAATTTCTTCATCTGGGAAATCGATCGCTGCTTCGACGTAGATTCTCAGGTTAGTAAGTGCTTCCACCAAATGATGGATCCGCTGAGAAAATGCCCCTTGCAATGAGTTGACGGCGGAACGGGCTGCCTGTTCAGAACTGGCATCGATCAGGTCGGCAATCGCTTCGGCCTGTGCCAGGTCGAGCTTGTCATTAAGGAATGCACGCTCAGAGAACTCACCCGGGCGCGCAATGCGCACAGTGTTTAACTGTAAAATACGTTTTAACAGCAAATCGAGAATGACCGGGCCGCCGTGGCCCTGCAATTCCAGCACATCTTCACCGGTAAAGGAGTTTGGGCCGGGAAACCACAGCGCGATGCCTTGATCGAGCGTACTGCCGTCGATATCGCGAAATGGCAGATAGTCGGCATAGCGTGGTTTTGGCAACTTACCCAGCACTTCCTGAGCCACCAGGCTGGCGGCTTGCCCTGAGATGCGCAAAATGCCAACGCCACCGCGCCCTGGGGGCGTGGCTTGGGCAACAATGGTATCTGATGTGCTCATACTGTTTAGGCCTTTGCTTACAAGATTATGGGGCTTCATCTAAAAAAGAAGGCGGTCAAATGACCGCCTTCTCAATTATGCACTGAGTCTTATCAGCGCAAATTATTTTTTCTTCTTATCGCGGCTGTGCAGACCACGTTTTTCCAGGCCGCGGTAAATCAGCTGCTGCTGGAGGATGGTCACCAGGTTACTGACGATGTAGTACACCACCAGACCAGACGGGAACCACAAGAAGAACACAGTGAAGATAACCGGCATGAAGGTCATGATCTTCTGCTGCATTGGGTCGGTCACGGTGGTTGGCGACATCTTCTGAATGAAGAACATCGTGATACCCATCAGTACTGGCAGGATGTAGTACGGGTCCTGCGCAGACAAGTCATGGATCCACAGAGCAAACGGCGCATGACGCAGTTCAATCGAGCCTGACAGCATGTAATACAGCGCCAGGAAGATTGGCATCTGGATAACCAGCGGCAGACAGCCACCCAACGGGTTAACTTTTTCGGTTTTGTACAGCGCCATCATTTCTTGGCTCATGCGCTGTTTGTCATCACCGATACGCTCGCGCATTGCCGCCAGTTTTGGCTGCAACATACGCATTTTCGCCATCGAGGTATATTGCGCACGGGTCAGTGGGTACATGATACCGCGCACGATAAAGGTGATAACGATAATGGAGAAGCCCCAGTTACCAATGAAGCTGTGGATAAACTTCAACAGTTTGAACAGCGGCTGCGAGATAAACCACAACCAACCGTAATCAACTGCCAGGTCAAGATGCGGCGCGATGGCAGCCATTTTGTCCTGAATTTCTGGGCCTACCCACAGAGTGGAAGCAACTTGTTGCTGCGCACCTGGTTGCACAATAAACGGTGTGCCGGTGAAACCAATGAAGGAAACGCCGTTGTCATCGCGGGTATAGAACTTGTTAGTATCTTTGCCTGCTGGGATCCACGCGGTTGCAAAGTACTGCTGCAACATCGCGACCCAACCACCTTGAGTGGTGACATCCAGACGCTCGCTCTTATCAAACGCATACTTCTGGTATTTGTCGTCGCTTGAAGAGTAAGCCGCGCCACGATAGGTATGCAGAGCAAAGTTATTGCTCCCCGCATCGCGATGCTTAGGCAGGTCAATAGTTTGCTTCAACTGACCGAACATGGTCAGAGACAGCGGTGCTGCGGTGGTATTGTTAATGTTGTATTCAACATTGACCGCGTAAGCGCCACGTTTAAGCACGAAAGTTTTGGTATAAACGGCACCGTTATCCGCTTTGAACGTCAACGGAATGCGCAATTCAGCCTGGCCATCGGCCAAGGTGAAGCTATCCTGGCTGACGCTATATAAAGGACGTGCGCCGTTTTCAGGATTGTCCGGGCCATTTTTGCCTGTCAGACCGCTTTGTGCCTGATAGACGAAAGAAGGGGTAGTTTCCAGCAACTGGAATGGTTCAGTTGAACCCAGTTTGGTTGGGTAAGCAGTCAACAGAGCCTGCTCAACATCACCACCACGGGTATTGATGGTCAAGTCGAGGACATCGGTTTTAACCGTAATGAGTTTGCCCTGTCCGCTTCCAGCAAGAGTCTGGGTAGCAGCATCGCCAGTAGCAGTATTCGCGGTTTGCGTGGTTTGGTTGGCTGGTTGCGGAGCGTGGTCCGTCTGCCAGGCCTGCCAAATCATGAAAGACACGAACAGCAGAGCGATGAGAAAAAGATTGCGTTGCGAATCCATCGTTAGTGGTCTCTGTTATTGTCGGTTTTCGGCGGTACGGGATCATCACCACCTGGGTTCAAAGGATGGCATCTTAATACGCGTTTCAAAGTCAACCAACTACCTTTTATCATGCCGAAACGACCGATAGCCTCAATACCGTATTGAGAACAGCTCGGTTGAAAACGACAATGTTGCCCAAGCAATGGACTGATAACCAGTTGATACCCACGTATCACGGCAATCAGGATGCGGGAGCCTGCCGGCAATGTCGACGCCATAGTTTCTCCAACGCTTCCGTCAGTGCACGGTTGTCGAGATCAGCAACACCTTTCTTTACCAACACCACAAAATCCATAGGCGGCAGCGCATGTTGTTTCAGCCGGAAGCTTTCGCGGGTAAGGCGTTTGATCCGGTTGCGTTCATGAGCGCGTTTGACATGTTTTTTGGCGACAGTAAGACCGATGCGGGGATGCCCCAGCTCGTTCAGGCGGCCGAGGATGGTAATTTGCGGCGTGCCAGCCCGTTGTGGCTGCTGAAAGACGAAAGTGAAATGACGGGGAGTTAACAAACGTAACTCCCTGGGAAAAGCGAGCTTACCCACTAAACAGGTTAGCTTTTATTACTTAGAAACAGACAGACGAGTACGGCCTTTCGCGCGACGGCGGGCCAGAACCTGACGACCATTTTTGGTTGCCATACGAGCACGGAAACCGTGGCTACGGTTACGCTTCAGTACGGACGGTTGGAAAGTGCGTTTCATGGCGATTTCTACCTAAACTTAAATTAATTGACTTCACAGTAAACGCGTAGGCTGACGACCATAAAATGACCGATGCCCTATTCGCAATTCATAAAGAAGCGGGATTGTAGTAATTGTACAGTCCTGAGTCAATTCAGATTGCTAAAATTTGGCCAGTTGTTTACCAGATTTACCCGTGGTCGGCGCTTAATTCCGTCAAGTTTTATAACGTCAGGAACACAGGCATCACACGTAGGGCTGTGGATTATACGGACTCTCTAATAAATCGCAAGGATCATGCCTTGATCCTTATCGAGCGATCCTCCGATCCTTCCTCATTGCTGGCCTAAGAGTCCGCTTATTTTTTAACAGTAGCTTGTTTAAGGCCTGCTAAATATTTTAGGATCGACTACGCTTATCCACTTGTGTTTCTAGCCTGTGGATAAAAAGGATCAAAACTGTCAGGAAGGGGAGGATCTCTTCCGCGCTTTTTGCTATGATCCGTCATTCCGATCGAGATCCTAGGTCGGAGATACAACGGGTGACTTCCGTATCGTCTTTCTACAGATAAAAACAAGTTATAGATAAACCAGTTGTTGATAAAATCGTAATAGATAAAACCGAATAATCGGTTCGCACGTTGTTCGATCCTGCTGACAGGGCAGCTCGTAAACTTCTCCTCCGCGTATGAAATCAAGCCGGGCGGGGCGTGTGCCTATAATCATGATTCGAAAAATATCCTGATCCTTTTCTTTTTTTGGTCTTGTTCGAGTGGAGTCCGCCGTGTCACTTTCGCTTTGGCAGCAGTGTCTTGCCCGTTTGCAGGATGAGTTACCTGCCACAGAATTTAGTATGTGGATACGCCCATTGCAGGCGGAACTGAGCGACAACACGTTGGCGCTGTATGCACCTAACCGTTTTGTCCTCGACTGGGTACGAGACAAATACCTAAATAACATTAATGGGCTGCTTAATGATTTTTGCGGCTCAGATGTTCCTTTATTACGTTTTGAAGTCGGTAGCAAACCTCTGGTACAGCGCGCCAATGAAACCGTCACTGCGACAGTGAGTTCACCGGCAGAGGCGCGAGTATTGCCTCGCGCTGCGCCTTCGCGCCCAAGCTGGGATAGTTCACCTGCCCAGCCGGAGCTTTCTTATCGCTCTAATGTGAATCCCAAGCACACTTTCGACAACTTTGTTGAGGGTAAATCGAACCAGTTGGCTCGTGCAGCGGCGCGTCAGGTCGCTGACAATCCGGGCGGTGCTTATAACCCGCTGTTTTTATACGGCGGCACTGGCTTGGGTAAAACGCACTTGTTGCACGCGGTCGGCAACGGCATTATGGCGCGCAAAGCCAATGCCAAAGTGGTTTACATGCACTCTGAACGTTTTGTGCAAGATATGGTGAAAGCCTTGCAGAATAACGCCATTGAAGAGTTCAAACGTTACTATCGTTCGGTTGATGCACTGCTTATCGATGACATTCAATTCTTTGCCAATAAAGAACGCTCTCAGGAAGAGTTTTTCCATACTTTCAATGCGTTGCTAGAAGGTAACCAGCAGATCATTTTGACCTCGGATCGTTATCCTAAAGAGATCAATGGCGTTGAGGATCGTTTGAAATCCCGCTTTGGTTGGGGATTGACCGTAGCGATCGAACCACCTGAGCTGGAAACCCGCGTAGCGATCCTGATGAAAAAAGCTGACGAGAACGATATTCGTCTGCCAGGAGAAGTGGCGTTCTTTATTGCCAAACGTCTGCGTTCTAACGTGCGTGAGCTGGAAGGGGCGTTGAACCGTGTTATCGCTAACGCCAACTTTACCGGCCGTGCGATTACTATCGATTTTGTTCGCGAAGCGCTGCGTGATTTATTAGCGCTACAAGAAAAGCTCGTGACTATCGACAATATCCAGAAAACGGTAGCCGAATATTATAAAATCAAGGTCGCTGACCTGCTCTCTAAACGGCGTTCCCGTTCGGTCGCTCGCCCGCGCCAGATGGCGATGGCGCTGGCCAAAGAGCTCACCAACCACAGCCTGCCAGAAATCGGCGATGCGTTCGGTGGTCGCGATCATACAACGGTGTTGCATGCCTGCCGTAAAATCGAGCAGTTGCGTGAAGAAAGTCACGACATCAAAGAAGATTTCTCTAACTTAATCAGAACATTATCTTCCTAGCGCTATGAAATTTATTGTTGAACGTGAGCATTTGCTAAAACCGCTGCAACAGGTCAGTAGCCCGCTGGGTGGACGACCAACGCTGCCTATCCTTGGCAACCTGTTATTGCAGGTCACCGAGGGATCGTTGTCGCTGACCGGGACCGACCTGGAAATGGAGATGGTGGCGAAAGTGGCCCTGTCCCAGCCCCATGAAGTTGGCGCAACCACCGTACCTGCGCGGAAATTCTTTGATATCTGCCGTGGATTGCCTGAAGGCGCAGAGATTTCTGTCGCGCTTGATAGCGATCGCATGTTGGTGCGCTCTGGACGCAGCCGTTTCTCGCTGTCTACTTTGCCAGCGACCGATTTCCCTAATCTTGATGATTGGCAGAGCGAGGTGGAATTCACCTTGCCGCAGGCAACGTTGAAACGTCTGATTGAGTCGACACAGTTTTCAATGGCTCATCAGGATGTACGCTACTACCTCAACGGCATGCTGTTTGAAACCGAAGGTGAAGAGCTGCGCACCGTAGCAACCGACGGCCACCGTCTGGCCGTTTGTGCGATGCCAATCGGCCAATCATTACCGTCGCATTCGGTGATCGTGCCTCGTAAAGGGGTGATGGAGCTGGTGCGTCTGCTCGACGGCGGCGAAAACACGCTGCAATTACAGATTGGTAGTAACAACATTCGTGCCCACGTTGGTGATTTTATCTTTACGTCCAAGTTAGTTGACGGACGTTTCCCTGATTATCGCCGCGTATTGCCGAAAAACCCTGATAAAACGCTGCAAGCTGGTTGTGATTTGCTTAAGCAGGCATTTGCTCGCGCCGCGATTTTGTCCAACGAGAAGTTCCGCGGCGTGCGTTTGTATGTCAGCCATAATCAGCTGAAAATTACCGCCAATAACCCAGAGCAGGAAGAAGCGGAAGAGATCCTTGATGTGGCCTATGAAGGGACAGAAATGGAAATCGGCTTCAACGTCAGCTACGTGCTAGACGTGTTAAATGCGCTTAAATGTGAAGAAGTGCGTTTACTGCTTACCGACTCAACTTCCAGCGTGCAGATTGAGGATGGGGCCAGTCAGGCAGCCGCCTATGTCGTCATGCCTATGAGACTTTAAAACGGGCTACCTTACTTGCCAGTTTGAATTCGGGCAGTGCTCGCACTCCTCACGTACTGATGTACGCGCCGGGGGCTGTGCGCTGACTGTATCCAAACTGGCTGCGACGCCAACGCTCTTGATTGGGCGATGATTAAGAAATTGGTTTACATGGCCCTAACGCGCTTACTGATTAAAGATTTTCGTAATATCGAGGCGGCGGATTTAGATTTATCGCCCGGTTTTAATTTTCTGGTAGGGCCGAACGGTAGCGGTAAAACCAGTGTGCTTGAAGCGGTATATACGCTCGGGCACGGTCGCGCGTTTCGCAGTTTGCAAGCGGGGCGAGTGATTCGCCACGAACAAGATGAGTTTGTGCTACACGGCCGTATTGATGACGGTGGTGAGCGTGAGCAGGCCGTTGGTTTGAGCAAAAGTCGTCAGGGCGATAGCAAAGTGCGCATTGATGGCACTGATGGCCATAAAGTCTCTGAACTGGCGCAAATGCTGCCTATGCAGTTGATTACACCCGAAGGCTTCACTCTGCTTAACGGCGGGCCGAAGTTCCGGCGGGCGTTTCTGGATTGGGGCTGTTTTCATCACGATCCCGGTTTTTTTATCGCCTGGAGCAACCTACGACGGTTACTCAAGCAGCGCAATGCTGCGCTGCGTCAGGTAACACGCTATGCGCAAATCCGCGCCTGGGATCAGGAATTAATCCCGTTGGCTGAGCGTATTAGCGAATGGCGGGCAGCTTATAGCGAGGCAATCGCCGCTGATATCAGCGCGACTTGCACGCAATTTCTGCCTGAGTTTGCCTTAAGTTTCTCTTTCCAACGTGGATGGGATAAAGAGAGCCATTATGGCGAGCTGCTGGAGCGGAATTTTGAACGCGACAGAGCCTTAACTTACACCGCATCAGGCCCGCATAAAGCTGACTTCCGTATCCGTGCTGATGGCACGCCGGTTGAAGACTTATTATCGCGCGGGCAACTAAAACTGCTGATGTGCGCGCTGCGTTTAGCGCAGGGTGAGTTCCTCACCCGACAAAGCGGGCGGCGTTGTCTATATCTTCTTGACGATTTTGCCTCTGAGCTGGACACCGGCCGTCGCCGGTTGTTAGCCGATCGCCTGAAAGCCACCCAATCCCAGGTTTTTGTCAGCGCAGTAAGCGCCGAGCAAGTTGCCGATATGGTGGGTGAAAATGGCAAGATGTTCCGCGTGGAACAGGGTAAAATAGCCGTTCTATCACAAGGACTAAATATGAGCGAGAAACGTTGATGTCGAATTCTTATGACTCCTCAAGTATCAAGGTATTAAAAGGGCTGGACGCGGTGCGCAAGCGCCCGGGCATGTATATCGGCGATACCGATGACGGCACTGGTCTGCACCACATGGTATTCGAGGTTGTGGACAACGCTATCGACGAAGCCCTTGCTGGCCACTGTAAAGATATTCTTGTCACTATCCATGCCGATAACTCGGTCTCTGTTCAGGATGATGGCCGCGGTATTCCAACCGGTATCCACGAAGAAGAGGGTGTGTCTGCTGCTGAGGTCATCATGACCGTGCTACACGCCGGCGGTAAATTTGACGATAACTCTTATAAAGTTTCTGGTGGTTTGCATGGCGTTGGCGTCTCGGTAGTTAATGCGCTGTCTGAAAAGCTGGAATTGACTATTCGTCGTGAAGGCAAAGTGCATGAGCAAACTTACGTGCACGGCGAACCACAAAATCCATTGAAAGTCGTGGGCGAGACAGAACAGACCGGGACAACCGTCCGTTTCTGGCCAAGTTTTGCTACCTTCACCAATCACACCGAATTTGAGTACGACATCCTGGCTAAGCGCCTGCGTGAGCTGTCGTTCCTTAACTCCGGTGTGTCGATCCGCCTGCAAGACAAGCGTGGCGACAAACAAGATCACTTCCACTACGAAGGCGGTATCAAAGCTTTCGTGGAATATCTGAACCGTAACAAAACCCCGATCCATCCAACCGTGTTTTACTTCTCAACGGTAAAAGATGATATCGGCGTAGAAGTTTCTCTACAGTGGAACGATGGTTTCCAGGAAAATATCTACTGCTTTACCAACAACATCCCACAGCGCGATGGTGGTACGCACTTGGCTGGTTTCCGCGCCGCCATGACCCGTACGCTGAATGCTTACATGGATAAAGAAGGCTACAGCAAAAAATCCAAAATTAGCGCAACGGGTGATGATGCCCGCGAAGGCTTGATTGCTGTCGTTTCTGTTAAGGTGCCGGATCCTAAGTTCTCCTCACAGACCAAAGATAAACTGGTCTCCTCTGAGGTGAAATCAGCGGTTGAAACCCTGATGAACGAAAAGCTGGTTGATTACCTGATGGAAAACCCGAGCGACGCTAAAATCGTTGTCGGTAAAATCATTGATGCAGCCCGTGCGCGTGAAGCGGCACGTAAAGCGCGCGAAATGACCCGTCGTAAAGGTGCGCTGGATTTAGCTGGCTTGCCAGGCAAACTGGCTGACTGTCAGGAACGCGACCCGGCCCACTCCGAACTGTACTTAGTGGAAGGGGACTCGGCGGGCGGTTCGGCTAAACAGGGCCGTAACCGTAAGAATCAGGCGATTCTGCCGCTGAAAGGTAAAATTCTTAACGTTGAGAAAGCGCGTTTCGACAAGATGCTTTCTTCGCAAGAAGTGGCCACGCTGATTACCGCGCTCGGCTGCGGCATTGGCCGCGACGAATACAACCCGGATAAGCTGCGTTACCACAGCATTATCATCATGACCGATGCCGACGTCGATGGTTCGCACATTCGTACGCTACTGTTGACCTTCTTCTATCGTCAGATGCCAGAAATTGTTGAACGTGGCCACATCTTTATTGCTCAGCCGCCGCTGTATAAAGTGAAGAAAGGCAAGCAAGAGCAGTACATCAAAGATGATGAAGCGATGACGCAGTATCAGATTGCTATCGCGATGGACGGGGCAACGCTGCATACCAATGCCCATGCGCCAGCCTTGTCTGGTGAAGCGCTGGAGAAACTGGTTGCTGAACACTATAGCGTGCAGAAAACCATCGATCGTATGGAGCGCCGTTACCCGCGTGCGTTGCTAAACAATCTGATTTATCAGCCAACGCTGGGCGAAAGCGACCTGACCGACCAAGCGAAAGTACAAAGCTGGATCGAGCAGTTAGTCGCCTTACTCAATGAGAAAGAGCAGCACGGTAGCAGCTACAGCGCTATCGTTCGTGAAAACCGCGAGCGTCAGATCTTCGAGCCTATCCTGCGTATTCGTACTCACGGCGTAGACACCGATTATGATCTCGACTTCGAGTTTATCCACGGTGGCGAATATCGCCGTCTGTGCACACTCGGTGAGAAGCTGCGTGGTTTGATCGAAGAAGATGCGTATATCGAGCGTGGCGAACGCCGTCAACCGATTGCCAGCTTCGAGCAGGCGTTGGAGTGGTTGGTGAAAGAGTCACGCCGTGGCTTGTCTGTGCAGCGTTATAAAGGTCTGGGAGAAATGAACCCAGAGCAGCTGTGGGAAACTACCATGGACCCAGAACAACGTCGCATGCTGCGCGTCACGATTAAAGACGCGATTGCTGCCGACCAGCTGTTCACCACCTTAATGGGTGATGCGGTAGAGCCTCGTCGTGCCTTCATCGAAGAGAATGCCCTGAAAGCAGCAAATATCGATATTTAATATCACGTTAAGTGATATGCGATAAAAGCCCCGCTTCACAGATGTGAAGCGGGGCTTTTTTTATCCATTTTAAGATGGATGAATAACAACTGATTCGTTAAGTTTGATGGAAAGCTACTTCTTTCCTGGTGTTGATCTAGTCTTTGGTTTGCCATCTTTTGACCTTCAATAGCGCATCTTGTCGGCCAAGTGAACGGATGCAGGCCAGGGGAAATCGGCCAGGACGGCCGATTTAGGTTGAACAATCAGGGATGATTGTTGAAACCGACCCGTCCGGCCAAAGCAGTGAACGCGGGAAGTCGCCAGCGACCCGGAAAGCTAAGCGCAGGCGTAGGATGCAAGGGTTTTCGCCCTAAAACCCTTGCCGGGCGCGTTCGGCAACGCTGACATATTAATACGTAGTGATAAGCGACCGAATTTGCGCAACGCTTACATAATCAGTCCAATAATGACCAGATGATGACGTGGCAATGGAGCTCAAAATATTTATTAAATATTTTGAGCTCCATTATTACACATTCCAATAATATGGTTTTTAATAATAAAACTTATACAGTTATAATTATTATTTATTCTTGGTTGGTACGTGAAGATATAATGATTTTTTAGCGGAAATATAGAAAAATTTACAATGTAAGGAAAGGGTAAAATATCTATTTTTAATATACTTCTAGGAATAATCCCGCTTGCTTTATAGGAAAAGATAAAATTTTTTGTTATATAGTAACGACCCGTTATTTAGTTATTTTGTTTTTATAAAACAAATATTTAAGTGATTAATTCCTTTTTTATTAATAGGTGAGAACTATTGATTTATTGGTTATTGAATGGTATTAACTTCTTTTAATTCATTATAGTGATGTATAGACTTTCTTATATTGATTCACCGCAATAAATTATCTTTTAAATTGTGGTCAAGTCTTGTGTTGATAACGGATTTTTTGATGCACATATTTCAATCCCAATAAGCTTTTTGTTACATGAATTGAAATGGATGATGATTCTTACACTAAGGCACCAATCTTGCTTTGAAGAAAAGAGCATTTCACAGGTTTTTGCATTGTTTTTAAAAACAATGTGTCGAGCTTGTGGGGTTAATGGTTTTCTCTAATTAATCTTGATGCGATTTTTAAATACCTTCAAAAGCATATCATCACCTAAAATAAGTTGAGTTATATCACACTCGCGTAAAAGTGCCTTCATTGACTCTTTTAAGGCGGAGAGATGTGCTACTTATTTTCATCAAGTCGATCATTAAAGTAATGAGTTTTTTATCGTTTTTTAATGATGTTAGTTAATGCTCCATTACAGCTGAGCTGTAATAGAGGGATGGCGTATTTTATACGTCATAACAGGGAGCTAATTATTGACGAATATTGGTGTCTTCGGCCAATTTCTTCAGTGCCTGCAATATCTATTTTTTAGATTTTAACCTATCGCCATGTCATGAAAATGATATGGGTTATACATCGTAATTCAGGAAAATATTTTAATGGACTTTATTAATAAAAAAACTTCTTTCGCGGCAGTTCTACCTTTGCTTTTCTGTGTATCAACAGCTGCAGTTGCTGATGATATTCCCGCACCAAAAGATTCTGTTACTGTTGATGGCGGCGTTGTGCATTTTACCGGTCAAATTGTTAATGCGCCTTGCGCTGTCGATAACGATAGCTTGGGGCAAACTGTTGAGTTGGGACAATATAAAGCCTCTAAATTTACTGACGCAGGCCAGACGTCTGAAGCCAAGCCTTTTACTATTGGTCTTACCGACTGTAGCGTTGATGTTTATAAAAAAGCGTCAATTACTTTCTCTGGCCCAACCGATGCGGGCAAAAATAATATTCTTGCGCTGGGTATGACTGACGAATCTAATACCAATACTGTAGTGGCTAAAGGCGTTGGTATTCAAATTCTCTCGTCTGGTAAAGCGGTGGCGGTTGATGGTTCAACGCCAGCTCCTGCACAAAACCTGCAGGCAACGGGTAAAAATAAACTCTATTTTACCGCACAATATATCTCGACAGATAAAAATGTAAGCGCTGGTCTGGCAAACGCTAATGCCGATTTTACTGTGACTTATCAGTAATCTGAGTTCGCCAATCATTGCCTTTGGCATGATTGGCGTCACCTAACCAAAGAGAAGGTTATCATGTCATTATTCACCTTAAAGAAAACCGGCCTGGCTTTGCTGCTGGCTGTGACATCTCTTGCATCGAGCCATTTATATGCCGGTGGTATCGCTTTAGGCGGAACGCGGATTATCTATCCACAAGATGCAAAGCAGACCAACGTTTCTATCCAGAATACCTCTGATAAATCGACGTTTCTTGTTCAGTCTTGGGTGGAAGACGCGCACGGGAAAAAAAGTAAGGATTTTATTGCCACGCCTCCGCTTTTTGTCAGTGGTCCGAAAAACGAGAATACACTGCGCCTGATGTATACCGGGAAGATTTTGCCCAAAGATCGTGAGAGCTTATATTATTTCAACGCCAAAGCTGTCCCTTCTGCTGATAAAAAAGCATTGGAAGGAAAGAGTGTGTTGATGCTAGCAGCAATAACTCGAGTTAAGCTTTTTGTTCGCCCTGATGGATTAACACCGAGCGCGGATGCTGCACCTGCGGAGTTAAGTTTCCACAAACAGGCTAATAAGTTAAGTATTACTAATCCGACTCCTTACTACATTACAGTCACTGAGTTGAAAGTTGGAAACCATAAATTATCTGATGTGATGGTTGCACCTAAAGATAAGACCACGGTTGCATTGCCTGCTGGTGTTAATGGTCCAGTGACTTTCCACACTATTAATGATTACGGTGCAGTGACACCTGAAGTTAAAGCAGTAATGAAATAACATAAATATCATCCAAATAATTTCGGATCATTAATTTATAGCAATTAAAATCCGTCTGATTTTTTTGGTAATCAAATACTCAATATATCTACCGTTTAATTCTCTTTAAAGGGGAATGGCTGAACTCATCTGATGGGTAAGATGGCTGACGATATAATTCCAGAAGTAATAAAATAAATCATGTTGAAACTGCAAAAAAACAGTCAATGTTTACGTGCCAAATTAATACCGTCGATAGCATTCATGTTGTCAGGTTTTTCATTTGATCTACATGCGGAATTATATTTTAACCCAGCACTATTATCGGGCGATCCGCAGGAGGTTGCCGATCTCTCACGCTTTGAGAAAAATGGCAGTCAACAACCCGGCAGTTATATTGTCGACGTTTATCTCAATAAGGCGTTTATTTCCTCTAAAAGTATTAATTTTCTGGTGCGTGATGAGGTTGAGGAAACCGCCAGTCAATCAGTTTCAAAGGATGCACAGCCCGGCATTGAGACGACAGAAAACGTGGCGATGGATAATACCGGGCTTACCGCCTGTATTACTACTCAGGCACTGGAAAAGCTTAATGTGAATACGGCGGCATTCCCTGAATTGGCCGCACTTGCAGCAGATGAATGTGTCCCCTTAGGGACAATGATTCCCAGGGCATCGACCACCTTTGATTTTCAAAAAATGCGTCTGGATATCAGCATTCCGCAGGTGGCGATGAAAACTCAGGCGCGTGGTTATATTCCACCGGAACAGTGGGATCACGGCATCAATGCCGCCTTATTTAACTACAGCGTTAGCGGTGATAGCAGCAAGGGCAAAGAGGGTGAGAGTGACCGTTACTATTTAAACCTCAATAGCGGATTGAATCTGTCGGGCTGGCGGCTGCGTGATTACAGTACCTGGAGCCGGTATAGCAGCGACTCTCGCAGTTTTCAGCAGTGGCAGCATGTCAAAACCTATCTTCAGCGAACCATTGTCCCGCTGCGTAGTGAATTGACGCTGGGTGATACCTCGACCAGCGGTGAAGTATTCGAAGGCTTTGGCTTTCAAGGGATACAACTGGCCTCGGATGACAATATGTATCCTGATAGCATGCGAGGCTTTGCCCCGGTTGTACGCGGTATAGCCAGCAGCAATGCCAGAGTCAGCATTCGCCAGCGTGGTTATGTGATTTATCAGGCCTATGTCGCGCAGGGGGCATTTGTCATCAATGATATTTATCCCATGTCCTCTAGCGGTGATTTAGAAGTCACGGTAACGGAAGCGAATGGCAGCAAGCAGATATTTACCGTGCCCTATTCTTCGGTACCGATTTTGCAGCGCGAAGGACATGTTAAATATTCGGTAACGGCGGGAAAATACCGCAGTGGCAGCGATCAGGATGATTCACCGACGTTTGCGCAGGGCACTCTGGTTTGGGGGACTCCGCATAATACGACGGTATATGGCGGTGCCCAATATGCAGATAATTACCGCGCCTTCAATCTTGGTGTGGGGCTGAATTTAGGGACATGGGGCGCGGTTTCGGCGGATGTAACGCATGCTGATAGTACCTTGGCCGATGGCAGTCAGCATCAAGGGCAGTCGCTGCATTTTCACTATGCGCGTTCGTTAAATTCGCTTGGAACCACGTTTCAGCTAACGGGTTATCACTATTCCACTCAAGGATTCCATACCCTGGCGGAAACCGCCAGAAAACGCATGTCTGGTTGGGATACTGAAAATAGTCATGAGGATGAACCACAGGCTCGTCCGTCATATGCCGATTACTACAATTTACATAACACTAAGCGTCAGCGACTCGAGGCGAATGTCTCGCAGCGATTGGGGCGTTATGGCTCGGTGTATTTACTCGGTAGCCGTCAAACCTATTGGAACAACAGCAGTGCTAATAATTCATTGCAGGCGGGGTTTAGCAGCAGTATCGGCCGCGTAAGTTATAGCCTGTCTTATGGTTATCGTCGTATTACCGGCCAGCCGCGTGCCGATCAAACGGTCGCCTTGACGCTTTCTCTACCTCTGGACAGCTGGTTTGGCGATCGCGACAGGTTGTCAGTGCATCATCCGGTTTACGCCAACATCAACACCAGTCGTGACAACAACGGCACAACGTCGCAGCAAGTCGGCATCAGCGGTACTTGGCTTGATGATAACAATCTGAGCTGGAACGTGAGCCAAGGCCGAACAAGCCTCGGTGGCGAAAGCGGCAATGCTAACCTCAATTATCAGGGCGCCTACGGCAATAGCAATGTTGGCTACAGCCACAGCAGTCATTATCGCCAGGTTAATTATGGTTTATCCGGTGGCATCGTTGTCCATGGTGAGGGTCTGACGCTGAGTCAGCCTTTGGGAGATACCAACGTGTTGGTTGCGGCACCAGGAGCAGGCAATGTGGCGGTGGAAAATCAAACCGGAGTTCATACCGACTCGCGAGGTTATGCGGTCTTGCCTTACGCGATGGTTTACCGCGAAAACCGCGTGGCTCTTGATACGACGACGCTTGATGATCATACCGATATCGAGGGTGCGGTGAACCGCGTGGTTCCCTCGCGAGGGGCATTAGTGAAGGCTGATTTCAAAACCCGTGTTGGCCTGCGCGTATTGATGACCTTGACTCATAACGGTAAGCCTCTGCCATTTGGTGCCACCGTCACCAGTGGCGAAAGCGGCAGTATTGTTGGTGATGACGGCCAGGTTTATTTATCAGGGCTACCGCTGAGCGGAAAACTGCAAGCGCAGTGGGGTAAAGACGCCGGTCAGCAGTGTGTGGTCAGTTACCACTTGCCGAAAAAAGCAATCGAAGAAACCTTGATACAAATAGCAGCAGACTGTCGGTAATGCCTCTTAATAAAGATGAGAAGCGTGTTTTACCCGGCAGCATACTCAATGGAATGGTGATGAATAGATTAAAGGAAAGGCTGAAAATTATTGTGCTACGCAGCAGCCTGTTGCTGGTTTTCACGTTAGCTACTGCGTTAACGCATGCTGCGGGTCATTCGGCAAATATGACGCTGATGGTCAGTGTTGTGGCTGATTGTAGCTTTGATATGGCTTCGACATTAACTATGCCCGACTTACCAATGGGCAAACTGAGCGGTCGAGGTGCGGGCGATAAACTGGCTGATTATAAATCGACTTTACTGCTCAAAGCCTCGTGTAACGGCACCCAAAAATACAAATATACCTTTAGCCCCGCCATTAAAGGCGGTAGTTGCATCGGCACAGATACCGGTCATCTGAATTATTGTCTCAGTATTGATAACACGGATGTCGACTTGTCTGCGGGCAGTGCGGTGTATGAAGTCACTCAGGCCAGCGATCGCTTCGATGATGCCGAAACGCTGGTGACGGTTATTCCCCAAGTGGGTGAGGTATCGCCAAAGCCCGGCACTAATACTGCGGTATTGACCGTGACCATTGAGCCTTCGTAAAAGGCGTAAATACCTAGACATGAGAATCTCCTTATGAAGATAACCAGAAAGGTTATTGCCAGTCTTCTGACCATGGCAATGGCAGGGATAAATGCGCCTTTAGCCTTAGCGTCAAGCGAGCCGGTATCGGTGACGATCAGCGGAAAAATTATTGCTAACACCTGCACGTTGGATAGCACATCGGTCATTGTGCCGTTGGGGTCTATTGCGCTGCGCGAGCTGCAAACGACGGGTAAAACATCTTCGCTAAAAAGTTTCCATCTTGATCTGAAAGAGTGTGGCGATGCGGCAAAAAGCGTCAATGTCACGGTGAAAGGTATTGCCGATGAACAGAATTCCCAAGCGTTGGCGCTAACGTCGGCTGGCGATTCAGCCGCTCAAGGCGTGGCTATTTACTTGCTGGATAAAGACAAAAATATTATTCCCGTCAATGACGCAGCATTAGCCACATATAACCTGGTAACGGGTAATAAAAATACGCTGCTGTTTTACGCTCAATATGTGGCGACTACGGACAATCCGCGAGCCGGAGAAGCCAAGAGTTCAGCGTCAATCTACTTAGATTACCAGTAGCCGCCCCTCCCGCCGCTTGTTAACGAAACAGGCTCAACAGATTCAATAATTCGATAAAAAACAAAATAATATGAACATGTTAAACATCATCTCTAACCCGAACTTTTTCCGCCTTATTATGCTGATGCTTTTCGGCAGCCTTGTTCCAATCAAAGCGTTCGCGACACCTTGTCTTTACCAGGCAGGCAAGGTCGATTATCACTCCAGCGTGATCTCCTTTTCACAAACGCAGAATGGCCAGATTTTTGGGGCCGGTTCGGTTGATGGTACGCACAGCGCATCGCGAGATTTTGGCTGTGCTGAGGGCAACGAGTCGGTTCAGGTGTGGATGATCCCTGAAAAGTCAGGATTTTTAGAAAGTCTTCCGGTGACCGTCGCGATGGAAGTATTTGTCGGGGTTGGCGAAAATTATGAGCGTAAAAGCTGGATACGCCGTGACCGTGGCTTTTTTGTCGGAGATAACCGATTCGATGCCGAACAAATCAAAGTCACTATCAGCAATCCCACCGGTAAAGATTATGTTTTTGATTCACCACAGCCAATCGGTACCGCTTATCTTTGTCTAGGTACTTCGAGTAGCGATATTGGGTTCGATTGCAGTGCTAATAATAATCATGCCGGATTTGTTGAAATAACCGGGCAAGGAACGATCCCCGCTTTATCTACTTGTTCTATCTCTGTACCGGCAACGCTAGATTTTGGTGCTGTCTCCCTTAATAAACTAAAAAATGGTGAGACTTCATCTAAAACTGCGGGTATCACAACCCATTGCCAAGGGACTTCTGGCTATACGGTGCAGGTTAAATGTGGCAATTACTGCGAGTCTAATGGCCGAGATCTGACTACCGCTGACGATAGGGCGATTGCCTGGCCAATGAAATATGAAGGTAGCGATGTGAGTATGGATGGGGCGGCGGGTATTTTAGGGTTTGAAAAACATCATCCTATCGCGCTGTCCGAGGGGCAAACTGACACGCATGAATTAACGGTGGGAATGATGTTAAACCCAAATAGAGAGCAGGAAAGCATAGAGGCTAAGAAATATCAGTCCGTGCTGACGGTGACAGTTTCACCTGACTAGTATGCGACATATTAGATAAATAAAAGCGGCGTTTCTGTTAATTAATTGGTTATTGGGCATAACATAATTAATGGCGTTTTTACTATTTCTTAGTCAGGCTTTGAAAATACCGTTCTGGTTATTGCCTAACGTTGGGCAATCAAGGGAAGTACGGTATAGTGGGCTTGAAAATAGACATTGTCTGGTTTATTTTCACCGCTAGCCTGACGTAAATTCCTTAGAAAATAGTTTATTTTAAAACTATGATTGTGGACTTTATTGTTAATAATCATAGGTTTTGTTGTGGTGTTTGGGCTGCGTGAATATGGATATTTTTATCATGTTTGAGAATTTAACTCGAACCATGGGTGCAATGAGAATGATGATTGAATATCCAATTTATAACCATATTTAGTTATGTGAGTAGATAAAAAATCATGTTGTTAAAATGATTTTTTATTTTAACAAATAATAGCCAGGATATTACTCCAAGTGAGACCAAGGATGAACAGCAATATAACGCGTAATTTATTGACAACAGTGAGCATATTATTTTGTGCGACGCTGGCTGGCTGCGCATTACAAAAGCCTAAGACAAATGTTGTACCGACAGAACAAAAATATGTTTCTCCACCGACACAGAGAGAATTAACGGTACAAACGAGCACCGATCCTGAAACTCGCCGCTTACAGCAATGCCAGCAAGAGTTGGAGGCGTTAAAAACTATCGCTCCGGCTACCTACACTGTGCAAAAACATGAGTTTGACCGCATCATGTCTGGCGCCGCTCAGTACGCCGGGATCCGCCAAGATGTTAATGGCGACACGCAAGGCGCGGTTGACGCGCTCTATCATTACAAAGCGGCACGTTTATGCGCCACGATTGGCCAAGCGGTGCTGGATTCACTGTCTAATCGCGGGGAATTGTCTAAATGATAGAACGGCGTCCACATTGGTGGTTGCCGGTTGGTCTAGTCGCAGTAATATCTCTGCCTTCATATGGAGCTGATAGCAGTGTTCCTGCCTTGTTGCAGTTTGCAGAACATTATCAAAATCCTAAAGCAGCGCCTGCCAGACCTCTGGCCGAGACTAAAGTACCACCGGCACCGGTGATAAAACCGGTTGAAAGTGACACCATTAAGAAATTACATCAACTCGACGCAAATTTGCGGGTGAATTTGCGTAAAAAAGAGCAGCAACTGCAACGTCAGCAGGCTGAGATCAACGCGTTACAGAGCAAGCTAGAAGCATTAAAGCAGCGGCCCGCGGAGCCGGTAGCAGCAGAGCCTAAAGCGGATGTCGCCGGTGGGCTTACGCAGTTGATTCAAGGTGTGCGTAAAGGGTTCCAGCGTCCGCCGGATCAACAAAAAGCTGCCGATCTCTTGCGTGTTGCTCAACAAGAGCGTGCCCAAGCCCTTGCTCAAGCACAACAGGCGAAACAAGATAACCAGTCATTAAGGCAACGGTTAAGTCAGTTGCAGTCCAAAACTGACAAGGATGTCGCGATATCGCAAGATAGCGCAGATAAAAGGATTCAATCTCTAAGCCATCAATTACAAGACCTACAAACACAGCGCCAGCAGACACAAGAGCAATTAGCAACGGCCTTGAACAGTGCCAAACAGTCTCAGCAAGATAATCAGGCATTACAACAACAGTTGAGTGATCTGCAATCGAAAGCCGATAAAGATGTCGCTACGGCAAAAAATGGTCTGGAAACGACTCAAAAGTCCTTAAGTAAAGAGCTGCTGGATGCGCAAACGCAGCAGCAACAGACAGCCGAACAACTGGCCGCGATGCAAAAAGAGCATCGACAGGCGCAGGCTGATGCCAAGCAAGCACAGCAAGATGTTCAGGCATTACGCCAGCAGCTAACGGTATTGCAATCTAAAAGCGATAAGGACGTGGTTGCCGCCCAAACGAGCCTGGAAAAAAATACCCAGTCCCTGACAAAGCAGCTGCAAGAGGTACAGAAGCAGCAGCAACAGAGCGCAGAACAGCTGGTGGTGGTACAAAAAGAACGTGCGCAGGCGCAGGCTGATGCCACGCAGGCACAGCAAGATGCTCAGGCGTTACGCCAGCAGTTGGCTGAGCTGACAGCTAAAGCTGATAAAGATCTTACCGCATCGCAAAAAGGGTTGGAGTCCACGACAGCCTCTCTGAATAAGCAGTTACAGGATGTCCAACGGCAATTACAACAGTCGGCAGACTTGCTGGGCGAGAAAGACAAAACCTTGGCGCAGTTTGAGAAAGATATCCAAGGGCTAAAAGGGCAGCTCACGCTATTACAACCTGATGTCAAAATGGTCACGCCGAAGGATAAGCAATCCTATGCGGCAGGCGTCGCCTTAGGTCGAAACGTGCTGGAAGTTCAGGCAGAACAAGCCAGTATTGGCGTACCAACCGATCGCAAGCTGCTGTTGTCTGGCATCGTTGACTCCTTTAACGGTAGCTATAAGTTGGCACCTGATGCTTTAACCAAAGCGATGCGTGACACCGATAAGGAAGTATTCCAGGCGAAGAAAAAGAATATGACCCGACAGAAAACGATGAGTGAGAGCTATCTTTCTAAATTCAGCAAGAAGAAGGGGAGCCAGAAAGCGGATTCTGGGTTCTGGTATCATATTGATTATCCTGGCGATGATAATATTCCAGAGGGTGCCGTACTTGATGTGGTCGTACAGGAAAGCTTGACCGACGGTACGATTATTCAGGATATGGACGTTAACGGTTCGGTACTGTCACAAAGTATTGACCGCTATCCGCCATTGTTCCGTGAGGCGCTTTCTAAACTGAAGAATCATGGTTCGATCACTATGGTGGTTCCGCCAGAACTGGCATACGGTGATAAAGGTTATCCACCAAAAATCCCACCGAATTCCACGATGGTTTATGTGGTGCGTATCGTCGATGTCATCCCCGCGAAAAAGTAGCCACTGATTCTCGTTATTCAAATCCATAGCGCTAATACTGGCTGTGGATTTTTTTTAGGCTGGCTTTCGCGCTTGTGTTCGCGCTAGCATTAAAGCAATCACTCAACTTCCGAGGATGTTATGGCTATTGAATTAATCGCAATTGATATGGATGGCACGCTGCTCAATCCGCAGCATAACGTGACACCCGCAGTAAAGCAGGCGATTGCTGCTGCCAGACAAAAAGGTGTTCATGTCGTACTGGCAACAGGGCGGCCATATGTTGGCGTAGAAAACTATCTCATTGAGTTAGACCTGCAACAGCCGGGATGCTATTGCATCACCAATAACGGCGCGGTTGTGCACAATGCTGAAGACGGCAGTAGTTTTGCCGAAGTGACACTTTCTTATGACGATTATATCTATATCGAGAAGTTGGCAAGAGAGCTGGGAGTCAGTTTCCAGGCGCTTACCCATCATGATCTCTATACGCCGAATGCGGATATTAGCCGTTATACGGTGCACGAAGCACAACTAACCGGCATGCCATTACATTTTCGTACCCCAGAACAGATGGATCCAACATTACGTTTCCCTAAAGTGATGATGATCGACACGCCTGTTCTCCTTGATCAAGCCATTGCGAAAATCACGGCCGAAGATAAAGCGCGTTACACCATCATGAAAAGCTCTCCATACTATTTGGAAATTCTTGATAAGCGCGTTAATAAAGGCCAAGGCGTGAAAATGCTGGCAGAAAAACTGGGTATCCCACGCGAAAACATTATGACGCTTGGCGATCAGGAAAATGATATCGCTATGTTGGAATATGCCGGTACCGGCGTGGCAATGGGCAATGCTATTGATAGCGTTAAAGCTGTCAGCCAGTTTGTGACTAAGACCAATATGGAAGATGGCGTCGCTTACGCGATTCAGAAATTTGTTCTGGACGTATAAATTTTAGCTGGACCTAAGCGGCCTGTTAGCCGCTTTATTTTTTCCTGCATTCTCTCTCCTTCGACTCTCCTTTATCGTCGCCGCCACGTGCCAAATAGATTACTCTGACGCCATCGCTATCAGCGGCGAGAAGCCGGGGGAAATAGGCCGTGAAGGGTGAACAACAGTTAACGTTTGATGCGCGTGGACATCAACTGACCAACATTAATGTCTGGACTGCCGATAGCCAATGGCTCGTGTATGACGTGCGCCCACACGGCGGCTCTTTTAGCGGTGAAACCATCGAACGGGTGAATGTCAGCAGTGGCGAAGTGGAAGTGTTATATCAGGCTGAGCACGGCGCTCATGTCGGTGTCGTCACCGTCAGCCCGGAGATGCCGCCCCGCTACGCATTTATTCATGGCCCTGAGCACCCGGATGAACAATGGCATTATGATTTTCATCATCGGCAAGGTGTCATTCTTAGCCCGCCAGCACCGCAGCCGTGCAATCTTGATGCCATGGATATTACGCCCCCCTTTACCGACGGTGCGCTGCGTGGTGGTAGCCACGTGCATGTCTTTAGCCCGGATGGGTCGCGCCTGAGTTTTACCTACAACGATCATCTGATGCATGAGCTGGATATTACGCGGGACTTACGTAACGTTGGCGTGGCGCTCGCCTCGCAGCCAGTCGTGGTCGATAAACAGCACCCGCGTGAATATGACGGCAGCCATTTTTGTGTGCTGGTCAGTCAAACGACCTCGACGCCACAGCCGGGTAGTAACCAGATTAACCGCGCTTATGAAGAGTGTTGGATTGGTCAGCAGGGATATATCAACGCTGAGGGCGTTCGTCAGCGTTGGGCGCTGGCTTTTATTGGCGATACATTGTCGCCACAAGGTGAGAAGCTGCCAGAAATTTTTGTGGTCGATTTACCTGAATCTGACGATGAATATCGTATTGCAGGAACAACGCCGTTGGCCGGAACGACAACGGAACTGCCTGCACCGCCAAAGGGCGTACAACAGCGGCGCATTACCTTTACCGGCGATCGCGCATTTCCCGGTATTACGCTGCAACCACGTCACTGGCTGCGAGCATCGCCAGATGGTAGCCAAATTGCCTTTTTAATGGCTGATGACGCGGGTATTGTGCAGCTGTGGACGGTTTCTCCCAATGGAGGAGCTCCGCAGCAAATCAGCCATGCACCAAGCTCCATTCAATCGGCTTTCAGCTGGCGAGCCGATGGCAAAGCGCTGGCGATGGTGTGTGATAACAGCGTGATGCTGTTGGAGCTTGCGACCGGTGAAATGCGGCGGTTGACACCACGAACTGAAGTGGCGCCATGCGCAGAAGCCGTGGTCTTTTCACCTGATGGTCATTTAGTGGCTTATATGCGCACTATTGCAGGATTCGCCCAGCTATTTGTCACGCAGGCTGGGTGAATCATGACGAGGTGAATGACGTTATTGGCTGGCTGTCATTGGCGGGACATGATCAATGTCTACGCCATGGCTCAGCGCCAGATTATGTTGTTCACTGGCCTCAATACGTTGGCGCGTATTGATTGTACCTCTGCGATAGTAATCATAAGGCAGCAGCAAGGTATCTAACACTGCGCTAAACGGCAGATCCAGCGCAATAAGCGGCGTCATGGCCCAGCTTGTCTCATCGCTTTTAATCATATTTACGTCTGAACGAGTGCCGGGATAATACCCTTCATCGCCCCCGGTATGACTCATCACGCTTGAACAACCGCTCGTGACTACAAGCGCACCGCCTGTCATCGCCATTAATGCTAACCATGAAAATTTAGTCATGTTAACCCATCTGTTTGCAATCAGATTGAAGACCTCTGCTGTTGGCGGAGTGGTGCTGCCGAAGGTGCAAGCAATGTCATTCAATCAAAAAATTCACCGTACCTGTTAAGGCTCGGTGGAAGTCGCCTCATTAAATTGTAAGTGATGAGACGGAATTCGCCTGTTATTTACTGAATTTATCAACGAATTATCACTAACAACATCAAATGACATCCCGATGAATTTTATACCCATCACAACTTTTTTTATTGCGGTGGCTTGAAATTTTTACCATTGCCACCATTTTTACTGTACGGCGCGATAAACGCCTTACAACGTAATAAATGAATATGCCGTCAGGATATTCCGCGTTGTCGACCTGTCCTATTAGGAAGGTAAATTCACAATCCTCGCTGCATTTATTAGGAGGCAGTTTTATGCGTACTTTCGATCTTTCTCCACTTTACCGTTCTGCTATTGGTTTCGACCGCCTGTTTAATTTGATTGAATCAGGCCAAAACCAAGGTGGCGGTTATCCCCCATACAATGTTGAGCTGGTGGATGAAAACCACTACCGCATTGCTATTGCTGTCGCAGGCTTTGAGGAGTCTGAGCTGGATATCACCGCGCAAGACAATATGTTGCTGGTGAAAGGGGCTCATGCCAACACAGCCGCCGAACGCACTTATTTATACCAAGGCATTGCCGAACGTAATTTCGAGCGAAAATTCCAACTGGCTGAACATATTCAAATTAAATCCGCCAACCTGGCTAATGGCCTGTTGTATATCGATTTAGAGCGCGTGGTGCCAGAATCATCTAAACCTCGACG
Organism: Rouxiella sp. Mn2063; assembly: GCF_049319665.1. Lineage (NCBI taxonomy): Bacteria > Pseudomonadati > Pseudomonadota > Gammaproteobacteria > Enterobacterales > Yersiniaceae > Rouxiella > Rouxiella sp. Mn2063. Next base: position 104,386 of record NZ_JBMOUD010000002.1, read on the forward strand.
TATCGATATTCGCTGATTAATTCAGACAAGTAAAAACGAATAAAGTTTATACCCGTCATACTTCAAATTGCAGGGTTGTTGGCTGTTCTCAGTTACCGCCTGCTTGCACTTTGAAGTCTATTGATTAAAGGCTCGCCGTTAGGGAGCTGCAACGTCACGGATTTATTTCGTGGCACTATCTCGCTTCATAGAAGGAGTTACATTATGCGTAATTACGATATTTCCCCACTTCTGCGTCAATGGATCGGCTTTGATAAACTTGCCAGCTCAATGCAAGGCGGCGACCAGGCTTATCCTCCGTACAATATTGAGAAATCAGACGATAACCATTATCGCATCTCATTGGCATTAGCCGGGTTCAAACAAAGTGAACTCAATATTGAGGTCGAAGGGCCGCGTTTAACAGTGAGCGGTACGCCAACGCCAACGGATGCAAAAGTGGAATATTTGCATCAAGGGCTAATATTCAAAGCCTTTAGCCTGAGCTTCACGCTGGCTGAGCATATGCAGGTTTCCGCCGCTGAATTTGTTAACGGCATCCTGCATATCAGCCTGGTAAGAGAAGTACCTCAGGCGCTGCAACCACAGAAAATTGCGATTGGGCAACAGCCACCGGCGCTAGAAGATAACGCCTGATAACTCAATATTTTATAAATGAATGAGTTAAAAATCAGTTTGTTATGAGTCTATGACGGATTGAGCGTAAAAAACCGGAATGAACCTCAGGGTCTTCCGGTTTTTTTATATACCCGTCATACTTCAAGTTGCAGGGGTGTTGGCTGCTCTTGTTCGCCCCAGTCACTTAGTTATCTAAGCTCCTGGGGACTATGAGCCTCTTCCCTGAGGCTCAGCCTAACGGCCCAGCGCAAGCGCTGTTCAAATCGGTTCCTGACCGATTTGTCTCTCGATTGCCGCCTACCTGCATATTGACGTTTCTTGGGTATAGCTATTATTTGGCGGCGTGCTCGTTATGCGCGCGTTCGATCTCTTCGGCCAGGACTTTAACGCCTTGTTCGATAAGCGCTTCATCCGGCACATAGTTCATACGCATGCACTGGTGAGTATGCGGCCAAGGATGCTCAAGACCTGGGAAGAAGTAGTGGCCTGGTACCATCAATACGCCGCGTTGTTTTAAGCGCTGGTACAAGATTTCAGTGCTGATCGGCAGGTCTTTAAACCATAACCAGAGGAAAATCGCCCCCTCTGGTTTATGGATCAGACAGCGGTCTTCTGGCAGATAGCGGCGCAACGTAGCAATCGTCTGTTTTACGCGCTGCAAATAGAAAGGCTTGATGACGTCCTCCGACAGACGCAATAAATCACCACGCTCAATCATTTCATTGGCGATTGCCGGTCCGGTACTTCCCGGAGACAGACTGATGATGCCGTTCATATTGGTAATCGCAGTAATGATTTTCTCATCGGCGATAACAATACCGCAGCGTGAACCCGGTAGGCCTAATTTTGACAGGCTCATGCATAAAATAGTGTTGGCATTCCACAGCGGTGTCGCTTCACTAAAGATGATGCCAGGGAAGGGAACACCATAGGCATTATCAATCAGTAACGGCACATTGTGTTGTTGAGCCAATGCATCTAAACGGATGAGTTCTTCATCGGTTATCACGTTGCCGGTGGGGTTCGTCGGCCGTGAGACGCAAATCAGGCCAATATCTTCGCCGATATGTAAGTGGTCAAAATCAACGTGATATTTAAACTGGCCCTCTGGCAGCAGTTCGATATTAGGTTTGGCGGAAACAAACAGGTCTTCGTCGAGTCCTGCATCGGCATAGCCCAGATATTCTGGTGCCAGCGGGAACAGAACTTTGCGCGAGGTACCGTCGGCACGCTGACCGGCAAACAGGTTAAATAGGTAGAAGAAGGCACTTTGGCTACCATTGGTCAGCGCAATGTTTTTTGCGTCAACCTCCCAGCCCAATTCTTTACTCAGCAGTTTGGCCAATGAATGGCGCAACACATCTTTGCCTTGCGGGCCGTCGTAATTACACAATGCTTCGGTGAGTTTGCCCTCTTCCAGCATTTCCCCGAGTAGCTGCTGAAAATACGCTTTCATAGCAGGGATCTGGGCTGGATTGCCACCACCGAGCATCACTGCACCAGGTGTACGCAAGCCTTCATTTAAATCGTCCATTAAGCGAGTAATACCGGTATATCGGGTAAATTTATCGCCGAAAGCAGAGAATGTCATAAGTCACTGTGTATGTTATCGGAATGTGGCGTTCACCATAACGCACTGAGTTAGTGCAGTGCAATCGTAGTACGGTGACTTGTTATTTTTATGTCGTTATTGCTTTAGTCCATTGGAGGCTGAGGCGGACATCCTTGCCCGCTCAGTACTCTTTATTCCGCTCAATACTTTCTATTAACTTCTTCTTAATACTATTTTTTTAGCACTTCTGGGTTTACACAAAACTCTTTCACTTCGCCGGTCAACGCCGCAATCAGGTTGTCTACTGCGCATGCGGCCATCGCATAGCGGGTTTCATGCGTTGCGGAGCCAACGTGCGGTAGTGCTACCACGTTTGGCATTTTCAGAAGAGGTGAATCTTTAGCGACCGGTTCTTGTTCAAATACGTCCAAACCGGCGGCGTGGATAGTGCCGTTTTGCAGGGCAGCGATCAGCGCCTGCTCATCGATAACCGGTCCGCGACCTGCGCTGATCAAAATAGCGCTAGATTTCATCTTGGCAAATTGCTCTTTGCCGATCAGATGGAAAGTTTCATCACTCATTGGCAAGATCACACAGACGTAATCAGACTCTTGCAGCAAGGTATCCAAATCGCATTTACGTGCACCGAATCGGGTTTCCGCTTCTTTATGTTGGCTGCGGGCATTATAAAGAATCGGCATATCAAAGCCGAAGTGCGCGCGTTGCGCCACCGCCAGACCAATGCGGCCCATGCCAACAATGCCCAGCGTTTTATGATGAATATCGACGCCAAACCAGCTTTCACCTACGTTTTCATTCCATTCGCCATTTTTAACCCGATTAGCTACCTCTACCACGCGGCGAGCAGTAGAGAGTACCAGCGCCATAACGGTATCAGCGACGGTGTCTGTCAGCGCGGTCGGTGTATGCATCAATGGGATAGCGCGGCGAGTCAGTTCTTTAACATCAAAGTTATCGTAACCGACGGAAATGGTTGATACGCCGCGCAGGTTCGGCGCATGGTCAAGCAGCGCTTTATTAATGGCTCCACCGGAACCTAGCAACCCTTCGGCTTGCTGCAAAGCTTCTAATACCTGCGGACGATTTTCCTCGGTGATCCCATCGAACTCGACAATAGAGAAACGTTGCTCCAGGCGTTTATGTAGATCGGCAGGAAGTTTTTTATACAAAACAATAGACGGCTTCATGACTTACTCCAGTAAGCTAATAGGGATAACAACGGTGGCATCACCGTGCATCATGGCGTAATAGGTCAACGTAGTGACGAGTGATGGCGGTCAAGTCTTCGCCCTCTAGTGGAAATTCAATACCACGCGCTACATTACCAGGTAAAGCGGCGAGTACTTGCTGCCAGCTTCCATCGCTGTCATCCAATGCGACGGCATGGAGCTTGCCATTTTTGCGATGAGCCGCTTTGACATGAACATAGCCAACGTGTTTGGCCAAGCGCGTCGCTGCGGCGAGAGGGTCTTGACCCACCCAGAGCCAGTTAGCCATATCAAACGTCATCGACACTGGCAGATGCGAGGCTTCAGCGGCATAGAAGAAGGCATTGAGCAGCGAAAGAATGCCGCAGTCAGAAGTCTGGTCGTTCTCAACTACGACGTCGAGGTGTGGATAGCGCTCTAACAATACTTTCAGCGGGGTTAAGTCTTCCCCTACGCTGAAATAGCCCAAAGCGACTTTTAATTTTCGTGCGCCTAGTTGATGAGCCTCTGATAAGAAGCGTGGCAGATTGGGGTTTACCTCGCCTCCAGCGACAAACAGTAACTCGGGAACGGAATAAAACGAGAATAACTGATGTTCTCTGATTTGCGATCGCAATATTTCTAGTTGGTCTATTTCCGCATCAGTCATCAGCTCACGACGTATCTCAATGCCCTCAGCACCTGACTGCGCGACAATGGGTAATAACGCCTTTTGTCCGCCAAGCTCTCGAACCTTATCCTGTCCATAGGCCGCTGCAACCACAACGATTTCCGCTACATCAGGTTTATTGTTCATACGCATTTTCCTATAAGAACTCGTCTTAAGCCTACCCATTAGCGCTATTTAATTTGCGCTTTAACAACCGTTATTACGGTATATGGAACCGGTACCATAAAGAAGTCTAGCGATGAAAAAACATGATCTTGCTCACGAACAACCGCAACATTCTTTGGCACGCATAACATCAATGATTTTAATGTATCAATGTATGGAGCGGGCCTGTACGAGTAGCGGTTTATAAGGTGCGGGTTGAACCGCGGATCACCAGTTCACCTGAGAAAGTATGTTCACGAATAGGCGCGTTGTTACCCTGAATACGTTCTACCAGTTGGCCGAGTGCGGTGCGGCCCATTTGATAAGTCGGCTGGCGTAATGTCGTGATACCAACGCCTGCCAATTCCGCCCATTCCAGATCATCAAAACCTACCAGGCCAATATCTTTGCCCCATTCTAGGCCAATGCGCGACATCGCTTTGGCGATGAGCAATGTGAGAGCACCATTAACTGAAATCACCGCTTTACGTTTATAAGGGTGGCGAGCAACAAATTCACGTAGCACTCTTTCCAACTCAACGCTGTCGGTTAGCAGCACCTCGGCCTGTTCGGCTGTTTTATCCGCATGGCGCTGCATACATTTTAAAAAAGTGTGCAGGCGATCAAAGCGAGTATTCACAGTGATCGGTTCGCTTAAAAACAGGACTGCCTCAAACCCTTGCTCCAACAAATGGTGGGTTACTTCTGTTGTGGCTTTGGCATTATCCAGCCCGACCATATCACAGCTAAAATGCGCGACTTTACGGTCGATCAATACCATCGGCATCGCCGCTTGTTGCAGTGTGGAGATTGCATCTTCACGCATACCAACCGCATTTACCACGATGCCATCGACACGATAACTGCTCATTAATTGCAGATAATGTTGTTCCTGATGCAGCTCATTATTGGTATTACAGACCAATAACGTTAAGCCTTGTTCACGGCAGGCTTCTTCTACGCCGCGCATCACTTGAACTGAATAAGGGTTGGTTATATCGGCAATGATTAAGCCAATCAGACGAGTCTGACCACTTTTTAGGCTGCGAGCCATTTGGCTAGGTTGATAGTTGAGTAGGGAGATAGCCCGTTCAATCCGAGCTTTCAGGGCGTCAGACAGCAAATGCTGTTCCCCGTTTAAATAACGGGAAATACTGGTTTTTCCGGTTTTAGCCGCGCTCGCTACGTCTTTGATCGTGGCGCGTGTCGCTGGAACTGACCCCGTATTTTTACTCACTTTCCATCCTCGTTTGTACTTTGTGCTCAGGAGACTAGCACACAGGATGTTGTGGCTGCATTAGTGGGTGAGTTTTTCGGGAGATAACGCAAGGTTGGCTAAAGCGTTATCACGCTTTAGCCAATGATGGGCAAACTTACTGCAGCGGGCTAAGCGTAATCTCAACGCGGCGGTTTTGTGCTTTGCCTTCGGCGGTGCTGTTAGAGGCGATCGGATTATCCGGGCCAGCGCCTGAGGTGTGAACACGGCTGCCGTCGACGCCTTGGGTGATCAGTGCGCTACCTACGCCATCGGCACGTTGCTGTGACAGACGCATGTTCAGATCGCGAGTACCGGTGCTATCGGTGTAGCCGATAATGTTAACAGCGGTTTTCGGATACTCTTTCAGCACCATTGCGACACCGGTCAAGGTATTCGCACCAGCAGGCTTCAAGGTACTGCTGCTGCTATCAAAGGTCACATTATTCGGCATGTTTAACACGATATTGTCGCCCTGACGAGTGACGCTAACACCGGTGCCTTTCATTTTGTCACGCAGTTTAGACTCCTGCACATCCATGTAATAACCCGCACCACCACCTAATGCGGCGCCGGCTGCAGCACCAATCAAGGCACCTTTGCCGCGATCGTGTTTCGATGAAGATAACATGCCGACGCCTGCGCCCAGCACGGCTCCAAGTCCTGCACCAATGCCGGATTTGCCCGCTTCAGATTCTCCGGTATAAGGATTGGTAGTACAGGCTGATAATCCCATAGTGATACACAGTGCACTGGCAACAACCAAAATACGTTTACTCATTTATTCTTATTTCCTCTAGATAATTTCTGCTGGGGCAATCGCTTGAACGTTGCGTAACATCCACAACGTGGTCATCACAGAATCTGCGAATTATGACCTGAGACAGAAAAAAATGTTCCGTACAAAAAGGTGTCAAAACATAAAGAATTGCAACGCAGCGACAAGTATAACTAGCGCAACTACAGCATAAACAGCTGCCTCGGTGCTCTTTATGCGAGAAATGCGCAAACTAAGCACTAAGACAAATCTGTCTTATTTATGGGCTTGACGGTTTGTTTATTTTTGCTGATTTAGCGCGCGTTTTGCCAACGCATAACCCAGGTGGGCAGCTTGGTGCCGGGGTGCTGCGTCTCTTTTACGACGCTAAAATTTTCTTTGTGATAAAAAGCAACCGCGCGGAAATTTTGCTGATAAACCTCGAGCAGCAGGGAAGGGTAATGGTATTTCACTTCGGCCATCAACTGTTGGGCAACGCCTTGCCCATATACGGATTTTTCGACAAACAGCGCGGCGACAAACTGGGAATTAAGCAGGCTGATAAAACCGATGAGCTTGCCACTTTCTTGATGGCAAGCTACCCAAGTATTAGCTGACGATACGAGGGTATCTCGCACCATGGCTGCACTTTCAAACCAATAGGTCGCGGCAATAAACGGATGTGCATCAATAGATGCCTGCAGCCACAACAACATCAGTGGTTCTATATCAGCAGGCTGTACCGGGCGTATCACATGTGGAAAAGTAATATGTGATACGCCCGCTGGCGTAACAGCCTTTGGCTTACTCATTATTGATGGCTGCTGCAATAAGTTTGATGATCGTTCACCATGCCGCTGGCCTGCATAAAGGCATAGCAGATTGTTGAACCGATAAATTTAAATCCGCGCTTCTTTAGCGCCTTGGACAGTGCGTCCGAGAGCTCAGTTTTAGCCGGAACTTCTTCAGGGCTGCGTGGGCGATTAATGAGTGGTTGATGATTGACAAATTGCCAGACGAACTGGGCAAAATCTTCACCGGAAGCTTCCATTGCTAAATAGGCGCGGGCATTGCTGATGATGGCCTCAATCTTTCCTCTATGGCGAATAATCCCGCTTTCCAACACCAGTGTATCAACATCCTGTCCGGTCATCTGGGCAACACGTTGTGGATCAAACTGGTGGAAACAGCGACGATAATTCTCCCGCTTTTTAAGCACGGTAATCCACGACAGCCCGGCTTGTTGGCCTTCCAGGCAGAGCATTTCAAACAATTCGCGGCCATTTTTTACCGGTACACCCCATTCTTGGTCGTGATATTCAATATAAATGGGTTCTTCAGATACCCAACTACATCGTGCCATCAGATGCTTTCCTTTTACCCACTTGAGCTTGTTTGATTATCTTGTGCTTTCTACTCTGTGATCGCAATACTGCACTAAGTAGAAATATTTACTCATATTAGCAAGTGTTCATATTTACACAGAAGTTAGGATATATATTTCTTGTTTAAGAATTTTCCTGTTGGAAATTAAATTTGTTATTAGATTTTTTTGGCTATAAAAACAAAATCATATGATGTTAGTCTTTTGTAAATGAAATGAATGAGGCTTCCTTTATAAGAAAACCAAGGTGTAAATAGTACGACTGTATGATTTATTTTTTCATTATGTACTTTATTTTATTGGTTTTTATACGGCAACGTTAATCATCTTGGTTAGTTGGTGCATGTGGTATTCTTCTCGGATTATGTCTCTAGTTTTTCCAGGCTACTGAGATGATGCCAAATATCGTGATCTAAAGCGGGGAGAATGCGTATTTTGCTGTTATTTAATATCAAGTTAAGCGGTGTGCAGGTATCTCCTCAACAGTAAGTAATAAAATTACTATCTAAAAATCGCGACTATTATTCCAGAGCTGTATTTTGCAATTTATTGATTTTTATGATTAATTTATTATTTAATTAATGATGTAGATTAAATGCATATAAATTAACTTATCGTTTTTTAGGTGGTGATAATCTTTGGTAATATTATTTCAAATTGTTACGTCACGCATGATGCATTATTCTTAACTCAAATAAAGTCTGTTTCAGTGTTCAGAAATGGATTGAGATGGGGCGAAAAGTGCTTTATCTATATTGATTAACTGAAAATTTATTTCCTTAATCTAGCGGGCTGTTATAGTGTCAACATAAGGATTAATGGCATGGCTAGGTCACGGTTGACGGGTATTAGGAAATGTTTTTTAATTTACTAAATTAATTTTCAATGCCGCTTAACGTCATTTGACCTTCGATCCATGCACTGGTTTTCATTCATATATTTAGTGGGACCTAATGTTATGTGTAAAAAGACAACCATCGCTATTTCAGATGACCATCCTCACATCTTAAATTCGTTGCAACATACCTTTTCTTCGTTGCCTGATTTTGAGGTAACGAATGAATCGAAGTATGGTAACGAATTACTAAAAAGACTAACGGATGATCCCACCGATATTGCTATAACAGATTTTGCAGTAAGCAATAATGATAGTGCTTTGGATGGATTTGAGAAGATTAAGCAAATTCATGAGCAAGCACCAGGTGTGAAATTAGTACTGCTAACCTCGCAAAGGAACTCTGCCATTCTCAATAAAGCGTTAGATTATGGCGTTAGTGCGATCGTTAGTAAAGTTGATGATATTGAAGAAGTTGTTTCTGCCTGCCGCCACGTAGTCGAAGGCGAATCTAGCTATTTATCGCCGACGATACGCGCACTCAGAGATGCCAATCGTGTTGACGGTAATAAGCGAGCAATATTAACACCTAAAGAAATGGAAGTGGTAAGACTCTTCTCTTCAGGATTCTCCTTGTCAAAAATTGCCGAAAGACAAAATAGGACGATTAGTACCATATCAACTCAAAAATATAACGCTATGCGTAGGCTCGGTATATCATCGAATACAGAATTGATTCGATATGCTTATAGTCAAGGCCTTATTTAATCGCTAATACCCGATCGCTTATTTTGCTGTCATAGGTGTCTGGGCATCCGTGTTAAATTGTAATGCATGACATTATCATGAGGCGTTTCGCTGATTTTGATTAATGTGGCCATATAGCAAGAGTCATTGAAGTTGCATTAAGGCGGCCAGGAAATACGGCTCGATAAACTCGAATTATGTTATTGATTCAGTGGCGAGCATGGCCAATATAAACGCAACTTCAAGTATGATGGATATGGTATTATTTAATCATCCAGCGAACATCATGAGTATTTAAAAAACTTTGCGAACGAATGGCAAGGAGGCGCTTATCTATGTCTGCTATTAGTACATTTGAACGTTTATCAGTTAAAAATGAAAATATATCTTCTTTTATTAATATGAATAATAAAAGTGAGCATTTCATTTTAATTAATGAGCAATATTACCCTAATGAAATTGCGATACGCTTATCTTTGCAAAAGTTAGGGTATCAATTACAAGATGTCATCAGCGTTGATAAAGTTGATAACCTATTACAAGATAATTGTGATTATGTGGATTTAATCATTATTGGTATAAGCAGAAAAGAACCGTCTCTTATTGATAAGCTCCAGCAAATTTTTAATTTAACCAAAAAGGGAAAGCGTGTTCTGGTGCATTGCCAATCTGGCGAGCGAATGTTTTGGGGACTATTGGTTTCACTAGGCATCAAGGGGGTGATTCTGGATTCAGAATCGGAAGAGGAATTTGCTAAGCTTATTTTTAATTTAGTACAGGGAAATGTTGCTTATAGTACTGAGGTGCACAAACTTATCGGTTCCCAGAGTTATAAGATGCTATCACCTGTTGAAGGGCACCTTATTTTAGATCTTTTATCAGGTAAACGTGTAACAGATATCGCGCGAGTTAATGGCCGGGATGTGAGAACGGCATCTGCGCAAAAAATCAGTGTAATGAAGCATCTTAACATCCATGATGACGGTGAGTTGTACGCGCTGGGCGGCATGATGACTTGCCATTTGGGACAATAAGAGAAACGCTTTTATCGGATAGTTTTGTTCTGGTAGGCAAGCTTATACCCTGCAACTTGAAGTATGACGGGTATATACCATTATTCATTGCAGCAAGGGAGAAGCAAGATGCGGCAACGTTTGGCTATTATGCATGGGAGTCCAATGACGCGCCTCGGTCTGGTTTCAATGAGTGTTGCACTTTCTCCCGGCGCTGAAGTTGTCTGTAATGTAGAATCGATGAGGGCTTTACTTGCGTCAGTATCCGTACATCATGTTGATATGATTATTACGGATATCTCAGGCAAAGGCGAAGGACCGCTTAGCGGTTATAATGAATTATTTAATTTAAAAAAATCTCAACCAGGTTTATTTATTATATTACTCACGGCCTGTGAGAATTATTTTATTTTGAATCGCCTCGTCGAGGCAAAAAATATTGCTATTATCGCTATTGATGAACCCAGTGCTACCTTGGAGATACTATTAACACGCGCGTTAGTTGGGGAGGAAGTGTTAAGCCCGAGAATTCTCGAACTTCTCAATAGACTTCCGCAGCCGATGAATCGTTTGAAAGATATCCTGACTCATAAAGAACGGATGATCTTGGATTATATCTTGCAAGGATATAGTGTATCAAAAATTGCCAAACTCGTTGTTAAAAGTGTAAAGACAGTCAGTGCGCAGAAATTAAGTTTAATGAGTAAGCTTGGAGTCAGTAGTGAAGTTGAGCTATTCGCCAAAACGTCAATTCATAGGATGAATTAAAGCGCGGTAATCTGTTTATTTAATTTTTCACAACGTCTTTAAATATATTTAAATTTCAGTAAGATTAAATTTATTTATTTTTATTTCATCAGTAAAAGCTGGTTTTTTAGAGAATTAATTCAATAAAAAACGTGAAAAATCCGTTTATCCCTTTATCTTTTGTTCATCTCTTTTTCATAAAATGCTTTCGCAGCCATGGCTCATCTTGCGGTGAGCGAGTTGCGCGGTTCGTATCCTTAGTGAGCGATAAATCAACAATTATCGGTTTAAGGGGCAGATGTTACCGGATTCTGGCTGTATATCTTACGGTCAACGGGTATACTGGCGCATCCCTTTTAAACCTACTTGTCTCGCGTGCGAAAACAACATGCAAAAGTTTGATACCAAGACCTTCCAAGGCTTGATCCTGACGCTTCAGGATTACTGGTCGCAGCAAGGCTGCACTATTATACAACCACTCGATATGGAAGTTGGCGCGGGAACATCCCACCCGATGACCAGTATGCGCGCTTTAGGGCCAGAGCCAATTGCTGCGGCTTATGTTCAGCCTTCACGCCGCCCTACCGATGGACGTTACGGCGAGAACCCGAACCGCCTGCAACACTATTACCAATTTCAAGTCATCATTAAGCCTTCTCCAGATAACATTCAGGAGCTTTATCTTGGCTCGCTGAAAGAACTGGGCCTGGACCCAACAATTCACGATATCCGCTTCGTTGAAGATAACTGGGAAAACCCAACGCTGGGTGCCTGGGGACTAGGTTGGGAAGTGTGGCTAAACGGCATGGAAGTGACGCAGTTCACTTACTTCCAGCAAGTTGGCGGCCTGGAGTGCAAACCTGTTACCGGTGAAATCACTTACGGCCTCGAGCGTTTGGCTATGTACATTCAGGGCGTAGACAGCGTTTATGACCTGGTATGGAGCGACGGCCCGTTAGGAAAAACCACTTACGGCGACGTGTTCCACCAAAATGAAGTGGAGCAATCCACTTATAACTTCGAATACGCTGATGTGGACTTCCTGTTCACCTGTTTTGAACAGCACGAGAAAGAAGCGCAAATGCTTCTGGCATTGGAAAAACCTCTGCCGCTGCCTGCTTACGAACGTATTTTGAAAGCCGCGCACTGCTTTAACTTGCTCGATGCGCGTAAAGCTATCTCTGTGACCGAGCGTCAGCGCTATATTCTGCGCATCCGTACCCTGACTAAAGCGGTTGCCGAGGCTTATTATGCCTCCCGCGAAGCGTTAGGTTTCCCGATGTGCAAAAAGAACGAGAAGTGAGAAAACAGCCATGACTGAAAAAACTTTTCTGGTAGAAATCGGTACCGAAGAGCTGCCACCGAAAGCTCTGCGTAATCTGGCCGAATCCTTTGCGGCTAACCTGACCGCAGAACTCGATGCCGCGAATCTCGCGCACGGTGATGTAAAGTGGTTTGCTTCTCCGCGCCGTTTAGCGTTGAAAGTCGCTAACCTCAGCGCTTCCCAACCTGACCGTGAAGTAGAAAAACGCGGCCCGGCAATCGCTCAGGCGTATGACGCCGAAGGCAAACCGACTAAAGCGGCTGAAGGCTGGGCACGCGGCTGTGGGATCACCGTTGATCAAGCCGATCGTCTGACTAGCGACAAAGGTGAGTGGTTGGTGTATCGCGCCAACGTGAAAGGCGAAAGCGTGCAATCGCTGCTGCCAGCCATGATTGCCACATCACTGGCTAAATTGCCGATTCCTAAACTGATGCGTTGGGGTGACTCCGACGTGCAGTTCGTGCGTCCGGTACATACCGTGACCATGCTGCTGGGTGATGAACTGATCCCCGGTACTATTTTGGGCATTGAATCTGCGCGTACTCTGCGCGGTCACCGCTTTATGGGTGAGCCAGAGTTCACTATTGATACCGCTGACCAGTATCCGCAAATTTTGCTTGAGCGTGGTAAAGTCATCGCTGATTACGAGCAACGTAAAGCGACCATCAAGCGCGACGCTGAACAGGCTGCGAAAGAGATTGGCGGTATCGCTGATTTGAGCGAAAGCCTGTTGGAAGAAGTGGCGTCATTGGTGGAATGGCCAGTGGTGCTGACCGCTAAATTCGAAGAGAAATTCCTGGCGGTGCCGGCCGAAGCGCTGGTTTACACCATGAAGGGCGATCAGAAGTATTTCCCTGTGTACGACGCCGCGGGCAAACTGCTGCCTAACTTCATCTTTGTTACCAACATTGAATCGAAAGATCCGCAGCAAATCATTTCCGGCAACGAGAAAGTTGTGCGTCCGCGTTTAGCTGATGCTGAGTTCTTCTTTAATACCGACTTGAAAAAGCGTCTGGAAGATAACCTGCCGCGTCTGGAAACCGTATTGTTCCAGAAAGAGCTGGGTACGCTGCGTGACAAAACCAACCGTATTCAAGAACTGGCCGGTTGGATTGCGGGGAAAATTGGTGCCAACGTTGAGAACGCCAAGCGTGCTGGTTTACTGTCTAAGTGCGACCTGATGACCAACATGGTGTTTGAATTCACCGACACGCAAGGCGTGATGGGAATGCACTATGCGCGTCATGATGGCGAAGCTGAAGAAGTGGCCGTTGCGCTCAATGAGCAATATCAACCGCGTTTCGCCGGTGATGTACTGCCAGAATCTTTAGTGGCTTGTGCGCTGGCGATTGCTGACAAGATGGATACGCTGGCCGGTATTTTCGGGATCGGACAACATCCGAAAGGCGATAAAGACCCGTTTGCGCTACGTCGTGCGGCTTTGGGTGTTCTGCGTATTATCGTAGAGAAAAACCTGCCGCTGGATCTGCAAACGCTGACTGAAGAAGCGGTGCGCCTGTACGGTGATAAGCTGAGCAACGCTAACGTTGTTGATGATGTTGTCGACTTCATGCTGGGCCGTTTCCGTGCCTGGTACCAGGAAGAAGGCCACAGCGTCGATACCATCCAAGCGGTGTTGGCGCGTCGCCCAACCAAACCGGCTGACTTCGATGCGCGTGTGAAAGCGGTGAGCTACTTCCGTACACTGGATGAAGCAGCGACCCTGGCGGCAGCTAACAAGCGTGTGTCTAATATTCTGGCCAAATCTAGCGAAACGCTGTACGACCAGGTAAGTGCTTCTGTGCTAAAAGAGCCTGCTGAGTTGAAACTGGCAACGCACCTGATTGTGCTGCGCGATAAGCTGCAACCGCTGTTTGCGGCCGGTGAATACAAAGAAGCGCTGGTTGAGCTGGCGGCTCTGCGTGAAACCGTCGATGCTTTCTTTGATCAAGTGATGGTCATGGCAGAAGATGAGGCGGTACGTATTAACCGTCTGACGCTGCTGAGTAAACTGCGTGAGCTGTTCTTGCAGGTTGCGGATATCTCCGTACTGCAATAATCATCACAGTTGGCGCGATAAAAAGCGCCAAAATAAAAATACCGGTTTAGGGGTAACCCAAACCGGTATTTTTTTGCCGTAACATCAACGCGATCAGACGTTAAATCAGACGCTGAGAGGTTAAGCTTTCCAGTGTTTTCAACGGCGACGTGGCTGGGTTTTTCATTTTATCGACTTCCAGCAGGAAGGTTTGCTCCAACATAAACTGCCCGGACATGGCCGCATGCGGGGTTTGATCTGAGAAACAGACCCAAGTACTGCCAGGTGGAAATGCCAGCGTCAGTTGGCGACCATTTTGTTGATAATCAGCGTCAGATTTCATCTTATCGTGCATTTGCAGCATCAGATGATCGTAGTGACTACGGCGGCTCTTAGTGATGCCGACTTTATTCTGTATCCAACTGCTAAAAGGCGAGTAAGCGCCAAGTTTCGGCAAGAAACGCTGTGCCAGCTCTGGGAAAGGTTCACCAACGCGCCAAATGCGGTCTTCGTTCTGCGGATTAATATTATTAAAAATGCGCAGAATACGTTGGCCATAATTCGGGCGAGAAGGGAAGGCATCAACGTGGAGGCGGCTATCGTCTTTACGCCATGAACTGTTATTGCGCCACGCGGTGACAGGATGCAAACGCAGGCTATTCGTCGGCGTATGCAGCACATCTTTGTATTCTGGCAGGACGTTGGCGATTAACGACTTACATGCATGGTAATAATTATCCAGCAGCGCCTGTACCTGCGGCTTCTTATCAGCTTGTGCAACGCCATTTAACGCCTTTTGATCGGCCTTATAGCTGATGTTTTTTCTTTTCGGATCAACTAAAGCAGGGTCGAGCAACGCCATCTGTTGCGGGTCAAGAACGAAGGATAGTTGCGGGAAAAATAACACTTTACCTTGTTCCAAGGCCTCAACAGCAGATGTCGTTTCCGAGGGCGGTTGATCCCACTGACGCTGTGAAAGAGTCATTACTGCCTGTTGGTGCGTTAGGTTATTGTCGCTCATCTTGTCCTTGCCAGCTGTCAGCGGAGATCGAATGAAAAATAGGCAGGTTTGGTTACGCTCAAAACCACCAAATTGTTACTAATGGCAAATGATATTACGACATGTTCGCATTTAACATGGCAGATCTTGCTATTTTTATGTGCATGCTTAAAAGATCGGCATGATAGGCCACCTTCTTAGCGCCTGTTTTATCAACTTCTTCCCTGCCGATCGCCCCTCTTTGTAGTATCGGATCGTCAGAGGATGGTCTATTCTATGCAACGTTAGGACAACATACACCCGTCATACTTCAAGCTGCAGGGGTGTTGGCTGCCTTTGCTCGTCCCAGTCACTTAGTTATCTAAGCTCATGGGGACTCTCTCAGTTGCCGCCTACCTGCATCTCGACGTTTATTGGGTATAATCAGCATGGAATCGGCTGGTAAAAGAATTTTGAATCAGGAGTCAGTACAAATGGCTGTAGGGATCAGGAGCAAGGTATTGGTACGCTGGCTAGCGCCTATCATGGCATTGCTCGTCATTTTCCAATTGACGGGATGTGGTGATAAAGAGCCGCAGCAGCGTAAAGCCTTTATCGATTATCTGCAAAATACTGTGATGCGCAGCGGGCAAAACCTGCCGTCGCTTAGTGAAGATCAGAAACAAAAATTTGGCCCTTATGTGAATGATTACACCATCATTCTTAATTTCTCTCGTCAGTTGAAAATGTCTGTTACCAATGGTTTGGTGCCGGCAGTCAATGAGATTGGGCAGATTCGTGTGCCGCAGGACTACATGCAACAGCGTAATGCATTGCAGCAGGCGAGTGGCACGCTAAGTATGTTGCAGCAGCAGATTCAGAGCGCTAAAACGCAAGCTGACACAGCACAGGCGGCATTGAAACAACCGGACGATCTGAAAGCGGTTTACAGCAAAGTTTACGCTCAAGATGTGACCGATCCTGCTAATGCTGTTCTGCCAGCGATCCCTGCTTTTGCTAGCTTTATGCAGGATTTGATTGCTGTCGGCGATTTCCTGAATCAGCAAGGCAATCAGGTGAATTTTGCTAATGGCGGGGTGCAGTTCCCGACTCAGCAGCAGGCGACGCAGTACAATACGATGATGACCGGCTTATTAGGCAAGCAGCAGGCATTACTGACCGCGCAAAAGATTGCGGGCGGGAATTAGTCGCTTCTAGCCGATAGTCGTTTCTAACGATAGTCACGTCGAATCTATCAGCCACGTTGTTCAACACAACGTGGCTTTTTTGTTTTAAATTTTCGTCTGGCGCTACGCAAGATAAGCCACTGTTACTGAGCTCCATCAGTTAAAGATGTGAAAAGATGCTGAGGAATCGTACTTTTATTGAGCAATGTCATGTGAAGAATGGAGATATGAACTACAGTGCGAAGAGGAGCCCTGCTCCGTAGTGGTGTAACAAGGCCACGGTGATTTAACTAAAAAGGAGATAAATTATGTTCCCAGAGTATCGCGAATTAATCTCACATCTTAAGTCTAGCCACCCTCGCTTCCAGTCACTATTTGATAAGCATAACCAACTCGATCACCAGATTGCTCGCTTAGAAGGGCCGACGGGTAATGGTTATAACGATAATGTCGTTCAGCTAAAAAAAGAGAAGCTGCACATCAAAGACTGTCTATACAAAATTTTACTTGAAGAAAGCCCAAAACAGTCGTGAGATAATCGCTTGATTTGTCAGAGCGGAATACCCAAGCAGCTCGCTGAGATTCTACTGATATTAAGAATGCCTTTAACCCACTAAGGAAATTGAATGAAGCGTCACATGTTGACATTACTGGCCTCACTGGTGATTGCACCAGGTATCGCGGCAGCAGCAGATAGCGCGACGGCTGATTTCACGCCAGCTCAGCAGGCTGCTATCGGTAAGATTGCTAGCGATTACCTGGTTGCTCATCCAGAAATTCTGGTACAGGTTAGCCAGAAGTTGCAGGCCCAGCAGCAAGATCAGCAAGCAAAAGATACTCTGACAGCGGTTATTTCTAACGCGCAAGCGTTGGTTAACGACAAAGATACCCCGACATATGGCCCGAAAGACGCCAAAGTAGCTTTTGTCGAGTTCTTTGACTACCAATGCATGTATTGCAGCCGCATGGCGCCATTAGTTGAGCAAACAATTAAAGCCAACCCAAAAGTTCGGTTTGTCTTTAAAGAGTGGCCAATCTTTGGCGATCGCTGGCCGGCTTCTATCAGCGCGGCAGAAACGGCAATCTCTATTTGGCAGAAGAAAGGCGCGCAGGCGTATTTGGACTTCCATAACGCGCTATACGCTACAGGACATGACGAAGGTAAGCTGACCGACGCAGATATCTCTGGTGCGGTTGAAGCGGTCCACGCGTCATTGCCAACGGCTGAACAGCGCAAAGCAACTCATGTTGCCTTGGCTAACAACGATGAGCTGGCGCGTACGCTGGGCTTTGGCGGCACACCTGGTTTTGTGGTGATGCCGGTTTCTGGTGCGACGGCGGATAACACCACCGTATTGCCAGGCGCGGTTTCCGCAGAAGAGTTACAAGCGGCAATTAGCAAGGCACAGGGCGCGAATTAATCCCCCAGCGATGGTTGTTTGACTAAACAATGCTTGTCTGAAAATGGCCTGCCTAAAGGCGACCTTCCGATAACGGAGGTCGCCTTTTTCATTGTTGATTAGCAACAGTGCTAAAGCGGGCGGGTGTTACGGCGTAAAGCCGGGAATAAAGCGGGTGACATCCACCTCTTTAAACTGCGACCGCTGGAACTGGGCTTTGAGTTTAAAAGGCACGGTGCAGTCAAAAATGGTTTTGCAGGAAATCCCAACATCTTGCAGCTGTGGATTAAATGCCGGGCTTTGTGAAGGGTCAAGCGGGTGGCAACGCACACCGGGAATGAATACCGTACTGATATCGCCCTGATAACGGGTTTGCATCGCCCATAGCACATCGTCGGTATCAAAAAGATCGACATCTTCATCGACCAAAATTACATGCTTGAGCTCGCCAAAGGCGGCAAAAGCCAACAGCGCAGCCTGGCGTTGTCGGCCTTCATCCGAGAGTAGCGATTTTTTAAACTGCATTACCGCCAAGTATTTGCCACCGCCGGAGGGATGCGCGTAGACATTTAGCAAGCGCCCGGGCATTGCTCGTTCCACCATATCGAGGATACTGGCTTCAGTAGGTATCCCAGCCATATTGACGTGCTCTTCGCTTGGCCCAATCACGGTTTGCAAAATCGGCTGCTTCCGGTGGGTAATGGCCTTCACCTTGATAACCGGTACCGCTTGTTTTGCCTCGCCGGTATAACCGGGAAATTCGGGCATGGCTTTGCCGGTATTGGTATTTTGATCTTCGCGGACGCGATAATTAGCGATGAGCTCGCCTTCAATCACAATTTCTGCGTTGGCTATCGCCCGCGCGTTGACGCAGACACAGTTCACCAACTCAACCGGTTGATTGCGTAAGCTACCGGCTACCGCCAGTTCATCAAAACCAAGTGGTGTGGTCGGAGGCTCAAAGCAGGCCCCGATTTCAATGGCTGGATCAACCCCGATGCTGATTGAAATCGGCAGAGCATGGCCCGCCGCTTCCGCCTTCATGCGAAACGCGTCCAAGTGGCGTCCTGGTACGAAATACATCGAAATTTCATCGGCGCTTTGCACACACAGGCGATGGATAGTCACATCCGATGCCCCCGTTTCTGGGTCAGAGGCGTAACACATGCCCATGGTGAAATAAGGGCCGGCATCTTCTTCGGTATTGGTGGGAGCGGGTAGCAGCTTACGGATATCGAAGCCGGGAGTGCTGGCGAGATGTACCACTTGTTGGCAACTGGCCTGCTCTGCGGGGATCACAACTGGAGAGATGGGATTATTGACTGAGTCTTTCAGTAAAAAACCTAACTTATCCGCTGCAACACCAAGCAAACGAGCCACGCGCTGACGGGAAGCCAGCAGACCGATTAATACCCGCACATTGGGAAATCCTTTTACGGTATTAAATAACATCGCAGGACCAAGCTTGGTTGGGCGCATCACCGTACCTCTGGCTCCGACATGGCGATAAACACCTGATATTTCTGCATCGGGATCGGCTTCGACATCCGTGCTAATCAATTCGTCAGGATAAGCGGCCAGCAGCGCCAAGGCGGAACGCAAATCGTATACCTCGCCTTGCTTCAATGTGGACTTGATCATGTTTCATCCTTAATGTCGGCGAAATTTAGAACAACTCACCTATTCTTAGACTGAATCAGGCCACTGCTTTTAACTTTTAGCGCTGCCGTTTTTTCTTCTGTTGGCTTCCCCAATGGCTATGCAGAATGTTCTGGTTGTTTTTTTGAGCGTTTTTTTAGGCTTTTACTGAAAATATTTTGTGATCAAAATCACATTTTCATAACAAACAAGAGGGTTGAAAGTGTGATTTTTATCACGTTTTTTTGGCAATGATGTTCAAATTTCATACATAAGACGCCGTTTATCAGGCATTTTTGTGACGTGAATCACCAAAATACGGGGGGAGGCAGGGGGAAAGTCGTGATCTTTATCACGACACAGAGTGGTGCTACGCGTGGTCATAATGGCGTGGTAGAGTCCGCATCGCAGACAGTGGTTATACCCGTCATACTTGAAGTTGCCTCTGCGCTAGCTTGCCGCCTTGATGCAACGCCAATTATTTTGGGCATAGATAGTTATTTCTCACTGTCACCCAATTACAACGTATAACGCGCTCTTATTGTTAGCGCGTACCAATAGGGGTGTGCTCTATGTTTTCACCAGACGTTAAGATCAAAGTTCAAAGCTTTGGTCGTTTCCTCAGCAATATGGTTATGCCCAACATCGGCGCATTTATCGCCTGGGGTATTATCACCGCACTGTTCATTCCGACCGGCTGGATCCCTAACGCGACGTTAGCCAAGCTCGTCGCGCCGATGATCACCTATCTGCTGCCATTGTTGATCGGTTTTACCGGTGGACGTTTGGTTGGTGGCGATCGTGGTGGCGTGGTCGGTGCTATCACCACCATGGGCGTTATCGCTGGCGCAGATATGCCGATGTTCCTCGGTTCAATGATTGCCGGTCCATTGGGCGGCTGGTGTATCAAACGCTTTGACCGTTGGGTTGACGGTAAAATCAAAAGCGGCTTTGAGATGCTGGTTAACAACTTCTCTGCCGGTATCATCGGTATGCTGCTGGCCGTGTTGGCGTTTATGGCTATCGGTCCGCTGGTCGAGTCACTGTCAAAAGTGCTGGAAGCGGGTGTGCAAATCATGGTTAGCCATGACCTGCTGCCACTGACCTCAATCTTTGTTGAACCTGCAAAAATTCTGTTCCTGAACAATGCTATCAACCACGGTATCTTCTCACCGCTGGGCATTCAGCAGGCAACGCAAGCGGGCAAATCAATCTTCTTCCTGATCGAAGCTAACCCAGGCCCAGGTTTGGGCGTGCTGGTCGCTTA
This sequence comes from Rouxiella sp. Mn2063, assembly GCF_049319665.1. NCBI lineage: Bacteria > Pseudomonadati > Pseudomonadota > Gammaproteobacteria > Enterobacterales > Yersiniaceae > Rouxiella > Rouxiella sp. Mn2063. The sequence continues at coordinate 125,170 of NZ_JBMOUD010000002.1, forward strand.
CATGATCTTCGGTCGCGGTAGTGCCAAGCAATCTGCAGGCGGCGCGGCAATCATCCACTTCCTGGGTGGTATTCACGAAATTTACTTCCCGTATGTACTGATGAACCCACGTCTGCTGCTGGCAGTTATCCTGGGTGGTATGACTGGCGTGTTCACGCTGACTGTACTGCACGGTGGTTTGGTTTCTCCTGCATCACCGGGTTCAATCATTGCTGTGTTAGCAATGACGCCAAAAGGCGCTTACTTTGCTAATATCGCGGCGGTTATCGCAGCCTTTGTTGTTTCCTTCGTCGTTTCTTGTGTGCTGCTGAAAAGCACTAAAGCGAAAGACGGTGACGACCTGGAAGATGCAGCGCGTCGCGTACAAGAGATGAAAGCCGAGTCTAAAGGCGGCAAACCAGCTGCTGCTGGCGTTGCGGGCGACCTGTCTACCGTGCGTAAAATCATCGTGGCTTGTGATGCTGGTATGGGTTCTAGCGCCATGGGTGCCGGTGTACTGCGTAAGAAAGTACAAGATGCTGGCCTGAGCAATATCTCTGTCACCAACATGGCGATTAACAACCTGCCGGATGACGTGGATTTGGTTATTACTCACCGTGACCTGACTGAACGTGCGATGCGCCAGGTGCCTCATGCTCAGCACATCTCACTGACTAACTTCCTCGATAGCGGCCTGTATAACGACCTGACTGCGCGTTTGGTTGATGTGAATAAAGCGGCTGCGCCTAAAGCGCCAGTCGCTGCCGTTCAAGCCGTAGCAAACGAGAGCGTCGCGCCAGAAGTTGAAAGCGATAACCTGTTCCAGATGAGCAAAGACAACATCTTGCTCGGCCTGCAGGCTGCTGACAAAACTGCCGCTATCCGTTTTGCGGGTGAGCAGTTGGTTAAAGGCGGTTATGTTGAACCAGAATATGTAGCGGCGATGCTAGAGCGTGAGCAACTGACTTCAACCTATCTGGGTGAGTCAATTGCGGTGCCACACGGAACCATCGCGGCGAAAGATCGCGTATTGAAAACCGGTATCGTGTTCTGCCAATATCCGGCGGGTATTCAGTGGGGCGATGATGAAGATGACGTTGCTCGTCTGGTTATCGGTATCGCCGCGCGCAATAACGAACACATTAGCGTGATTACTAAGTTAACCAACGCGTTGGATGAAGATGGTGTCATTGACCGCCTGGCAACGGCGACCAATGTTGAAGACGTGTTGAAAATTATCCGCGGCTAAATCCTCATTTAGTGTCCGGAAATATCACAAAGCAGGTCTTTTAAAGACCTGCTTTGTACTTTAAAGACTTGTTTTGTGTTTTAGAGGCTTAGGTTTTGCTTTAAAACACAATTTTATCGTTTTAAGACCGGTTACATAGTTTGAAGCTGAGCAGCTTTTCCTGATTCTTATCAGTCTATATTTGGGAGTTATCATGAAAGCATTACATTTTGGTGCCGGAAATATCGGCCGTGGTTTTATCGGTAAACTTTTAGCCGATGCACATATTGAACTGGTTTTCGCTGACGTTAACCAAGCCGTTCTTGATGCACTCAACAGCCGTAAAAGCTACAACGTTAACGTGGTTGGCGAGCAAGCAAGCGTAGAGCCAGTCACCAACGTCAGTGCGGTTAACAGCACCGGTCAGGATGCGATTAACCTGATTGCCGAAGTTGACCTGATGACTACCGCAGTTGGCCCAACGGTTTTAGAAAAAATCGCGCCAAACGTGGCAAAAGGTCTGGTGCTGCGTCACCAACAGGGCAATACCAAGCCGTTGAACATCATTGCCTGTGAAAACATGGTGCGTGGTACTAGCCAGTTCAAACAGCACGTTTTCAATGCACTGCCAGAAGAAGAAAAAGCCTGGGTTGAAGCCAACGTTGGTTTTGTTGACTCAGCGGTTGACCGCATTGTGCCGCCAGCGGCCGCAGGTAGCACCGATATTCTGGAAGTGACGGTGGAAACCTTCAGCGAGTGGATCGTTGATAAAACTCAGTTTAAAGGGCCGTTGCCGCAAATCGCGGGTATGGAACCGACTGATAACCTGATGGCGTTTGTTGAGCGTAAGCTGTTCACTCTGAACACCGGGCACGCGATCACCGCTTACCTCGGTCAGCAAGGCGGCCACGCGACTATTCGTGATGCTATTCTCGATGAGAAAGTACGTTTAGTGGTGCGCGGCGCGATGAACGAAAGCGGCGATGTGCTGATTAAACGTTACGGTTTTGATGCCAGTAAACACGCGGCTTACATCGAAAAAATCCTGTCACGCTTTGAAAACCCGTACTTGCACGATGACGTTGAGCGTGTAGGCCGTCAGCCACTGCGCAAACTTGGCGCAGGCGACCGTTTGGTTAAGCCTTTGTTGGGTACATTGGAATATAATCTGCCATACGCCAATCTGGTGATCGGTATTGCCGCAGCAATGCGTTATCGCAGCGAGCAAGACCCGCAGGCGCAAGAGTGGGTTGCTCTGCTCGAAGAGTTGGGACCAAAAGCTGCACTGGCTCAGGTCTCTGGCCTGCCTGTTGATGGCGATGTTGTCGCCGAAGCCGTCAGCGTATACGAGAAAATGCACTAATTATCTTGCGTCTGGATATTGAGTGTCATTAATCAGCAGCCTCGATAATCGGGGCTGTTGACCGTCTTACCAGCGCTTACGGTAAGTATTTTTAAGCACAGTTTTGTAGATGTTGTTGAGCGACTCAACGCGTGAATAGTTAAGATGGAAAAAGCACAGGCTTTTGAAAACCGAGTACTGGAAAAACTGAATACAGGTAAAACTGTACGCAGCTTCCTGATGTTTGCCGTCGAGTTGCTGGCGGAAGCATTAGATATGCTGGTCGTTCAGGTCTTTCGTAAAGATGATTATGCGGTGAAGTACGCGGTTGAACCCCTGCTAAGCGGCACAGGCCCGTTGGGCGACTTATCGGTCCGCCTTAAACTGGTTTACGCGCTCGGTGTGATTAGTCGCGACGAGTATGAAGATGCTGAGTTGTTGATGGCACTGTGCGATGCGCTAAATGACGAAAGCCACGAATACCGTTTTACGGATGATGAAATTGTTGGGCCTTTTGGCGAACTGCACTGTGTTGATGTACTGCCGCCGACGCCAACGTTCTTGCGTGCTGATGAAGCGGATGAATCGCTGATTGCCATGCAGCGCCAGCGTTACCAGCAAATTGTCCGCTCCACCATGGTGTTATCCATTACAGGGTTGATTGCGCATATCAGCAACCAACAACCTTCACGTCTTTCTCCGGTTAAACCAGCGCTTTAATGCCCTCATCGACTATTAGCCACAATGCGGTGAGTGCCATCAAGCCGCCCATCACGTAATTAAATGCTCGACGTTTGCCCTCATTTTGTAATGCCAGACGCAATCTGTCGCCGAGCACCACCCACACCAGCACGCAAGGAATGTTGACCAGCGCAAAGCCGATGCACAGCCCTAGCGTTTGCTGCACCGTAAATCCGCTTGGTGGCGTAAAGAGAATCGCCACGTTCATAGCCATGACCCATACTTTAGGATTGACCGCTTGGAACAGCACCCCTTGAGTCCAGCCCATCGCCCGCTGCTGCGATTGACGCTCACCGGGTTTGCCTGAGCGAACTATTTTCCACGACAGCCAAAACAGATAACCACATCCCACAATGGCCAGCGGCAGGCGGATTACCCCCACCCAATTGAGCAGCACCGCTAATAACGAGGTGGTGAGTGCGCATAACGCGGTACCGCCAATCACAATCCCGGTCATCACGGGTAAGGTGCGACGCCAGCCAACATTAACGCCAGATGCGGCCAGCAACAGGTTGTTTGGCCCCGGAGTAATCGACATTACGGCGACATAACTGACAAAAGCGCTATCCAGCATTTTATTTACCCTTGTGTTTATTCTTATTGGCGAGTTGTTAGGATAAAGGAGTTATTAGAGATGGTGACAGAGGCAGAAAATGACTATTGTAATGGATACAGTTTGCTTAATTGGCAACTGTACCCATTCAATTAACGAGAACTGATATGATGGCCGACATAATCTCTGCTGCATTGAGCGATACCGCGCAAGAAACGCGTTATCAGCAACTGGCTGACCATTTAGCCGAGGCGATTCAACGCGGCACTTTGTTACCCGGAACGCGTTTACCTTCAGTACGACGCAGCGCGCAAGACCATCATGTCAGCATCAATACCGTGGTGGCGGCTTACCGTTGTTTGGAGGATCGCGGATTGATTGAGGCGCGTCCTCAGTCTGGATTTTATGTTTGCAGTGCCTTGCCAGTATTGGCGCGCGGCGTGGACGAATACTCGCTGGCGGCAGAGCCTGCCGATGAAGTGCTGGATTTAATCGATTTGGTGTTTGCCGCACAACTTGACCCAAGTTACACCAACATCTCGCTGGCCTGCCCGCAAGCCAGTGATTTTTACCCCGAGGCGAAGCTGGGACGCATCATGGCTTCACTATTACGCCGCCAGCCTCATCTTATTGGGCAATATGCTCTGCCGCCCGGTAGTTTGCGTTTGCGCCAGCAAATCGCGCGGCGTTCGATGTCTCTGGGTATGTTGCTCGAGCCGACGGATATCACGTTGACCCACGGTTGCATGGAAGCATTGCAATTAGCGCTGCGGGTCACGACTAAGCCGGGTGATAGCGTAGGACTGGAAACGCCGACCTATTTTTATCTGTTGCCGCTGCTGGCAAGCCTGGGGCTCAAAGCGGTCGAAATACCGACTGACCCGCAAACTGGGCTTTCTTTGGATGCATTGGAACTGATGTTGAACGAAAAGCGGCTGAATGCGGTGATTGCTATGCCAACGGCGCAGAATCCGATGGGCTTCACCATGCCGTTAGAGGCGAAAAAACGGCTGGCTCGGTTGGTGAACGATCATCAAGTGCCGTTAATCGAAGATGGTCTGTATGCCGAAATTCAATTTGATACGGTGTTGTCACCAGCGGTGAAATCTTTCGATCGCGGTGGCTGGGTACTGTTCTGCACCAGCTTTACCAAAACGTTAGCACCAGATTTTCGTATTGGCTGGATTGCTGGTGGGCGTTATGCCGAGAAACTGCGCAAATTAAAGGCGGTTTCTTCGATGTCTGAATCCACGCTGTTATCGGAAACGCTGGCCTCGTTTCTTGAGTCCGGCGGTTATGATCACCACCTGCGTGCGTTAAGAAGGCGCTATGCCAGCTTGGTTGATGAAGCGAAAGCGCTATTGATGAAGCATTTTCCGTTGGGAACCCGCGCAACGCAGCCGACGGGCGGTTTTGTTTTCTGGGTAGATTTTCCAAGCGGTGTCGATACGGTGTTGCTCTTCGAGCAGCTATTAGAGGATAAAATCTGTATGACGCCGGGCACGCTCTATTCACCGAGCGGGCGTTATCGTAATGCGTTGCGGCTCTCCTGCTGCTACCCCTTCAACGATCGTTACAAGGCGGCATTGGCGCGTATTGGCCAACGCGCCTGTGAAATGAGCGGCTTGCCCGCCGGAGCATTACCACAAGGATTAGAGGCGTCTGCTGCCCAATGAAGCAGTTCCTGATACACTAGATGTTAGTTTCCTTTTAAGCGATGACGTTCCAGCCTGGCTGTAAACGTTGGATGCGCCATGACACGTACGGATTACAGACGATGAAAGAGATTGAAAAAGCCGAGATAAAGCGCCTTAGCGACATGCTGGATGCGTTAAATCATAAAGATGCCGCTATTATCCAACAGGGTAATGCCGAGTTGATTTCCAATCATGAAGAAGAAAAAGAAAAGCTGACCAAGGAAATCGCTCGTCTGAAAGATGTGCGCGTCAGCAAATTAAGCAGTGAAGCGCAGAAACTGGCACAACTGCCTTTCAGCCGTGAAATCACTAAGAAAGAGCAGGCTGATATGGGCTCGCTGAAGAAAGCGGTACGCGGCATTGTGGTGGTTCACCCGATGACCGCGCTGGGTCGTGAAATGGGCCTGAAAGTCGTGACCGGTTACGCTAAAAAAGCCTTCTGATTCAATTAGCTCTTGGTAATAAAAAATAACGCTCCCATTGGGAGCGTTATTTATTTGTCGCTTATGCTGCGGCTATTTCAGGTTGCTGCCGCGAGTGAGAGCAACTAGAAGGTTTCCCAGTTGTTATCACTTTTCGCCGTTACCTGTTGTGAACGCGGGGTAAAGGTTGACGTTTTCACGCTTGGCGGCATCAATTGACCCGATTTATTGCTGGTCTCATTGGCGGAAAGACGGAACGCTTCGACAGCTTGTGTCAAAATCGTTGCCTGATCTTCTAGCGAATCAGCGGCAGCAGCTGATTGCTCAACCAACGCGGCGTTTTGCTGTGTGGTGCTATCCATCTCGACAATCGCCTGAGAAATCTGAGTGATCCCACGGCTTTGTTCATCGGAAGCTGAAGCAATCTCGCCCATAATATCACGCACGTTGGTCACCGATTTCACGATGTCTTGCATGGTATTACCGGTATTCTCTACCAATTTAGCGCCACTCTTCACGCGATCGACTGATTCAGCAATCAGACCTTCAATTTCTTTCGCGGCTTGCGCACTGCGCTGCGCCAGACTGCGTACTTCGCTGGCAACGACCGAGAAGCCACGTCCTTGCTCACCGGCTCGTGCCGCTTCAACCGCCGCATTCAGCGCCAGGATATTGGTCTGGAAAGCGATACCGTTAATTACAGACGTGATTTCAGCAATGCGTTTCGAACTATTAGAAATCTGCTCCATTGTCGCGACGACATCGTTCACCTGCTTGCCACCAACTTGCGCCGTTTGCGAAGCTTCAGAAGCCAGTTTGCTCGCGTGATGGGCGTTATCGGCATTCTGTTTCACCGTTGAGCTGAGCTGTTCCATGCTGGCGGCAGTCTCTTCAACGGCAGCAGCCTGTTGCTCAGTACGTGAGGACAAGTCAGTGTTACCGGCGGAGATTTCAGCGGCAGCGTGGGAAACCTGGCTGACACCCAAACGGATTTCGCCGATCATATTACGCAGATTGTCACTCATATTGGCGACAGCATTCATTAACTGCCCCAGCTCATCGGTACGCGGTGTGGTCTGGATACCGGTCAGATCACCTTTAGCGATGCGCTCTGCGCTGACCAACGTGGTATTCAGTGGGCGAGTAATCTGACGGCTAATCCACCAGGAAATCAGTACGCCAAGCAGCAATACCACCACCGTTGCGATAGCCAGAACCAGCTGACCGCGTTTTACACCTTGGCTCATACCGCTAAGTTGCTGGCTGGCAATATCAATGACGACTTTGCTGGTTACTGCGGCTTTAGAAGAGAGTGACTCGGACGCTTTTTTCTCATCGTCGTAAGCATTCAGATAGCCGACAACGCGGTCTTTATAGGTGGTTAGTGCTGAGATCAGCGGCGCGAGTACAGCTTGTTGCTCAGGCAAGAGTAGCGCATTCAGGTTTTTGGCTTCATCCTGCGTTTCTTGAACGGCTTTTAATAGACTGTCTTCAGAGGCCCGGTCTTTGCTAAGCAAGAGCCCTCTTACGCTATAACGAATATTAATGGTCTTATTGATGACTTCTGCCAACAAGAGGCGAACAGCGGGATCGGCATTATTAACCTTCAGCTGTTGTTGCAGGTTTTCAATCGCCACTTGTGAGTCGCCCAAATTCCAGCTGGCGCGGACGGCATCTTTGGTGGCAACTTTTTCTTTAAATTCTTCGACTGCCTGGTTGTAGCTCGCAACATATTGCGGAATTTTATCAATATTACTGAGCTGATCGCCCCAGTCTACCTGGCTCTTTGAGTTTTCAGCGATAGTCTGCAACTCATTCATTTTTTCTTGGTTCTTCTGCAGGTACTCTGGGTTATAGCTCTGTTGGTAAAGCACGCGGTTTACTCGGGCTTCTTCAAGAGCAACCGACATTTTGTTGGTAATTCTGACTCGGTCTGCTCTCTGGCTGACATCTTTGAATTCCAATAGGCTGGTGATAGCAATAGCGACGAGCATCACTAAAACAAAACCAAATCCTAGCCCCAGCTTTTTACCCACTCTGAGGTTATCGATCCGCTGAGATAGTGTGGTTCCATTACTCATACTTTTTCTCCTTGGGTTATGGATATGGACGCGGGCGTGGGGGGAAATGACAAGCGAGATCTTGACCAGCCAGATATCGGTAAGAAAGGGGGAAAACTTTAGAGATGGGGGAGAATTTATTTGATTTTTGAGAAGAAAATGATGTTTTTAAGACTAGAAACAAGATGATAGAGAAATAAAAAAACCGGCACAGCATGCTGTGCCGGTTGAATAATCAACCCCCGAAACAGGGGTTAATAGATCATTACTTAGCGTCTGCCAGGCGTTTTGCTGCTTCGTCCCAGTTCACAACGTCCCAGAATGCTTTGATGTAGTCAGGGCGTTTGTTCTGGTATTTCAGGTAGTAAGCGTGTTCCCAAACGTCCAGAGCCACCAGCGGGTGACCAGAAACGCCAGACACAGCTTCACCCATCAGCGGGCTATCTTGGTTAGCAGTAGATACAACAGCCAGTTTGCCGTCAGCTTTCAGAACCAGCCAAGCCCAGCCAGAACCGAAACGGGTAGCTGCTGCTTTTTCAAAGGTTTCTTTGAAAGCGTCAACGCTGCCGAAATCGCGCTCGATAGCCGCTTTCAGTTCGCCCTGCAGGGTGGTGCCGGTTTTCAGGCCTTTCCAGAACAGGCTGTGGTTAGCGTGGCCGCCAGCGTTATTACGCAGAGCAACTTTCTTATCAGCCGGTACTTTGTCCAGATTAGCGATCAGTTCTTCAACAGACAGCTTAGCCAGCTCAGGCAGGCTTTCCAACGCAGCATTGGCGTTGTTTACATAAGCTTGGTGGTGTTTGCTGTGATGGATTTCCATCGTTTGCTTATCGAAATGTGGTTCGAGGGCATCGTAAGCGTAAGGCAGGGATGGCAGTGAATAACTCATGTTCATCATCTCCAGTTTAGTAAAGCGGTACAAACTAATGTGAGCACCGCGTAATCAATCGGATCATTATAGTTAATTAAATGATATTGAAAATGTTTATCTATGCTCCACACTTGGTGTGGGTATTGTACGATCCAGTCTATAAGCGGCTTAGCGCAAGACATGCTAACTATGTCTTAAAAAGTTCTATGTCTTAAAAAGTTCTATGTCTTAAAAAGTTCTATACGGTAAAAAGTTCTATGCTCTAAAAGCTCTCAACCACAGTAAAGCGTCTTAAGCGACAGTAAAAGGTTTTACGCCAAGAGTCGGAGGATTCCTGCAATTTATCACCGACGTCAAACTGCGGCGGGCACTCAGCCTCGTAGTCGCTGTGGATGCGTATAAACCGTGGCACGTCCCGGCTTGCTGAATCCCACTAAGGTTAAATTACAACGTTCGGCCACTTCTACCGCCAGCGTTGTTGCCGCTGAGACAGCAAACAGAATTTCTACGCCACACATTGCCGCCTTCTGCACCATTTCATAACTTGCGCGACTGGAGACTAACGCTGCACCGGCTCGCCAATGCGGCTGTTTGCTACGTACACCGAGCAGCTTATCTAGTGCAACGTGACGGCCAACGTCTTCACAGCCGTCTAAAAACTCCCCTTGTGGGCTCAACCAAGCGGCAGCATGAGTACAACCGGTAACCTGGCCGACGGCTTGTATGGTTTTAAGCTGATTAAGCGCGTTGTCCAGATTGGCTAAATTAAAAGTTTGCGTAAAGGGCAAAGGTGTAAGAGGGCGAAACAAATCATCGAGTTGTTCGATGCCACAGACGCCACATCCCGTTCGTCCCGCCATCGCCCGGCGGCGCTCTTTCAAACCAGCAAAGCGGCGGTTCGATAGCTCTATATTGACTTCAATACCATGACAGTTGGATGTCACGTCCATACCGTAAATTTCTTGTGCCGACTCGATAATCCCTTCCGAGAGTGAAAAGCCCAAGGCGAAAGCCTCGAGATCTTTTGGGGAGGCCATCATCACGACATGCGAAATCCCATTGTAGACCAAGGCTACCGGCACTTCTTCAGCGAGCCAATCCTCTTCAGGTTGGCTTAAGTGTCCACGCTGCATCACTGGTTTACGCTGCGCTCCGATGATCTGAATCACTTTTTTGTCATCTTTTTTGCCAAATTCGTTTACTTGATGGACATCCATTCGCAATAACCTTATAAACATTCCGGCTATATTAGCCATACTAATTGTCTGGTAATTGGCACTTATTTTACCGCTTCCTCGTCTGATGGGGAAAGCATCAATTTGATTGCCACATGTCATTAATTGGTCGTCATAGCTTTGTTGTTTGATAACCATGGTTTTGTTGTTTGATAACCATAGCTTTGCTTAGGGCAACACATTAATAAGTGATGGGAAGGAGTCTTTCATGCAGGTCAGCAGAAGGCAGCTATTTAAAGTCTGCGCAGGTGGCTTGGCGGGCACAACCGCGGCCTTATTAGGATTTGCGCCAACATTGGCACTAGCGGAAACCCGCCAATATAAATTACTTCGTTCGCGAGAAATCCGTAATAACTGTACCTATTGCTCAGTTGGCTGCGGGATGCTGCTCTACAGCCAAGGGGATGGCGCCAAAAACGTCACTGAGAATATTTTTCATGTTGAAGGCGATGCGGATCACCCAGTTAGCCGTGGTTCTCTGTGCCCTAAAGGCGCGGGCGTACTGGATTATATTCACAGTAAAGGTCGCCTGACCCATCCAGAATACCGTGCGCCAGGCTCCGATAAATGGCAGAAAATTAGCTGGGATGAGGCAATCTCCCGTATTGCTCGTCTGATGAAAGATGACCGTGATGCCAACTTTATTGAAAAAAACCAAAACAACGTCACGGTAAACCGCTGGCTGACCACCGGCATGCTGTGTTCATCAGCGGCCAGTAATGAAACAGGTCTATTGGATCAGAAATTTACGCGTGCGCTGGGCATGTTGGCTATCGACTGCCAGGCGCGTCTATGTCACGGCCCAACTGTAGCTGCCTTAGCGCCAACCTTCGGGCGTGGTGCGATGACCAACCACTGGGTTGATATTAAAAATGCCAACGTCATCTTAATTATGGGGGGCAATGCGGCAGAAGCGCATCCAGTGGGCTTTAAATGGGTGATTGAAGCCAAAACCCGTAACAATGCCAAAGTCATTGTTGTCGACCCACGCTTTAACCGTAGCGCCGCGGTCGCCGATATTTATGCGCCGATCCGCGCCGGTTCCGATACTGTTTTCCTGCTGGGCATGATCAACTATCTGATCACTCATGACAAAATCCAGCACGACTATGTCCGCGAATATACTAACGCCAGCCTGCTGGTGCGCGATGATTTCACCTTCAACGATGGCCTGTTCAGCGGCTACGACGCCGCTAAAAAAACCTATAACAAAGAGAGCTGGCACTATCAGCTTGATGAAAAAGGTTTCGCCAAACGCGATACGACGTTACAGCACCCGCGCTGTGTATGGAACTTACTGAAACAGCACGTTTCCCGCTATACGCCGGAAATGGTCGAGCGGCTGTGCGGCACCTCAAAAGAAGATTTCCTGCTAATAAGCGCTACCCTGGCTGACACCTCGGTGCCGGACAGAACCTCGACAATTTTGTATGCGCTGGGCTGGACCCATCACACCGGTGGCGCGCAAATGATCCGCTGTGCGGCGATGATTCAACTGTTGCTCGGAAACATCGGTATGCCGGGTGGCGGCGTTAACGCCCTGCGCGGTCACTCGAATATTCAGGGATATACCGACCTTGGCCTGTTGTCGCTGAACTTACCGGGCTATATCGGTTTACCTTCGGAGAAACAAACCAATCTGACCGATTATCTGCAACAAATTACCCCGGCTCCGCTGGTAGAAGGTCAGGTGAACTTCTGGAAAAACACGCCGAATTTCTTTGTCAGCATGATGAAAAGTTTCTGGGGCGAGCATGCACAAGCCAGCAACGACTGGGGCTTCGATTGGTTGCCGAAATGGGATAAAAGCTACGATCTGCTGCAACAAGTTGAGTTAATGGTGGCAGGCAAGCTAAACGGCTATATCGTGCAAGGCTTCAACCCATTGGCGGCTTTTCCAGATAAAAACAAAGCCTCACGCGCCTTTTCTAACCTGAAGTACATGGTGGTTATCGACCCGTTGGTCACCGAGTCTTCCAACTTTTGGCAGAATCATGGTGAGATGAATGACGTTAACACCTCGGAGATTCAAACCGAAGTCTTCCGCCTGCCGTCATCCTGTTTTGCCGAAGAAAATGGCTCAATCGTTAACTCTGGCCGCTGGCTGCAATGGCATTTCCAGGCTGCGGAGCCGCCGGGGGAAGCTTTGCATGACGGTAAAATTATCGCCCGTTTATTTATGAAACTTCGCGAGCTTTACCGCCAGGAAGGCGGGGCGAATCCTTTACCGGTGCTGAATATGGCGTGGGATTATCATGACCCACTCGATCCGCTACCAGAGGAGATCGCCCGGGAAGCTAACGGCAAAGCCTTGGCAGATATCCATGATGAGCAAGGCAACCTGCTGGCGAAAAAAGGCCAGCAACTCTCGACCTTCGCCCATCTTAAAAATGACGGTTCGACCGCCAGCTTCTGCTGGATTTACGCCGGAAGCTGGACCGAAGCGGGCAACCAGATGGCGCGCCGTGATAACGCCGATCCCTCCGGCCTTGGTTGCACCTCCGGCTGGGCCTGGTCGTGGCCGCTTAATCGCCGCATCTTATATAACCGCGCTTCGGTTGATCCGCAGGGCAAACCCTGGGATGCAAAACGCGAAATCATTCGCTGGGATGGCGAAAAGTGGGCGGGTTTTGACGTTGCTGATTATAGTCAGGCAGCGCCCGGCACTGGCGTTGGTCCGTTTATCATGCAGCAGGAAGGCGTTGGCCGCCTGTTTGCGATAGATAAAATGGCCGAAGGCCCTTTCCCCGAGCATTACGAACCGATTGAATCGCCGATTGGTACTAACCCGTTGCATCCGAATGTGGTGCATAACCCGGTGGCGCGTATTTTTGCCCGCGACTTACCCAATATGGGGACAGCACAAGAGTTCCCGCATGTTGCCACTACCTATGCGATCACCGAACTATTCCGCCACTGGACGAAACATGCGTTGCTTAATGCCATTGCGCAGCCAGAGCAATTTGTCGAGATCGGCGAAGCGCTGGCCGCCGCAAAAAATATCGCACAGGGCGACAGCGTCAGAGTCTCCTCCAAACGTGGATTTATTCTGGCGAAAGCGGTGGTCACTAAACGTATTCGTTCGCTGACTATTGACGGCAAACGGGTGGAAACCATCGGTATTCCTTGTCACTGGGGCTTTGAGGGCGCAACGCGTAAAGGCTTCTTAGCCAATACATTGACGCCATCGGTCGGTGATGCAAACTCACAAACGCCAGAGTTCAAAGCGTTTTTGGTTAACGTGGAAAAGGTGTAACGGAGACGAATTATGGCAATGCAATCTCAGGACATACTTCGTAAGTCCGCCACTAACGGATTCACGCCCGCGCCACGCGCTCGGGATCATCAGCAGGAAGTCGCCAAGCTCATTGATGTTACTACCTGCATCGGCTGTAAAGGCTGCCAGGTCGCCTGCTCCGAATGGAATGACCTGCGTGATGAAGTCGGATATAACACTGGCGTTTACGACAACCCGATGGATCTAAGCGCTAAGTCTTGGACGGTAATGCGTTTTTCGGAAGTTGAAGAAAACGGCAAGCTGGAATGGCTGATCCGCAAAGACGGCTGCATGCACTGCGCTGACCCGGGCTGCTTAAAAGCCTGCCCATCGGAAGGTGCCATCCTTCAATACGCCAACGGCATTGTCGATTTCCAGTCGGAACACTGCATCGGCTGTGGTTACTGTATTGCCGGTTGCCCATTCAACGTGCCGCGGATTAATAAACAGGATAATCGTGCCTACAAATGCACACTCTGTGTCGATCGCGTTAGCGTTGGACAGGAGCCGGCCTGCGTCAAAACCTGCCCGACGGGGGCGATTCATTTTGGCTCGAAACAGGCGATGAAAGATTTAGCGGCTGAACGCGTAAGCGAGTTGCAAAGCCGAGGTTTTGAGCAAGCCGGATTATATGACCCGCAAGGCGTTGGCGGCACGCACGTGATGTACGTGCTGCACCACGCGGATAAACCTGCGTTGTACCACGGTTTACCCGCTGATCCCGCCATCAGCGCCGGGGTGACGTTCTGGAAGGGCGTGTGGAAACCGTTGGCGGCCGTTGGCTTTGCGGCCAGTTTTGCCGCCATGCTGTTCCACTATGTGGGCGTCGGGCCAAATCGGGTAGAAGAAGAGGAACATGATGAGGAGAAGCAGCCATGAAAAAGGACAAGCGTATTCAGCGCTATAGCGCGCCAGAACGGCTTAACCACTGGGTGGTGGCATTCTGCTTTGTGACGGTGGCGATTAGCGGACTGGGATTCTTTTTCCCCTCTTTCAACTGGCTGATGAATATTTTCGGTACGCCGCAGATGGCGCGCATTCTGCACCCGTTTTTCGGCGTGGTGATGTTTGTCTCCTTTATCGGCATGTTCTTACGCTATTGGCATCACAATTTGCTGAATAAAGACGATATGTTGTGGGCGAAAAATATTCATAAAATCGCCATGAATCATGAAGTTGGTGATACAGGTCGTTATAACTTCGGCCAAAAATTTGTCTTCTGGGCGGCGATCGTCAGCCTGCTGCTGTTGCTGGCTAGCGGCGTCGTTATCTGGCGCCCGTGGTTTGCCGACTACTTCTCTATTCCATTGATTCGTTTAGCTTTGGTCGTCCACTCGGTCTCGGCAGTGGCACTGATTTTGGTGATTATGGTGCATGTCTATGCCGCACTGTGGGTGAAAGGCACGATAACAGCCATGGTTGAGGGGTGGGTCACCACCGCCTGGGCGAAAAAACACCATCCGCGCTGGTATCGTGCAGTACGTGATGAGCAGTTGAAAAAAGAACAAAGGAAAGCCGGATGAGTATTCAGATTGTTCCGCAAGAAGCCTTAGCCGACGGCAAGAAATCGGCGAGCCACATTGCGCCGCTACTGTTCGCTAACCTGAAAACACTCTATCAACATCGTGCTGCACGTTTGCGTAAGCTGGCAGAAGACAGTCCTTTGGATGGCTATTTAAATTTTGCTGCCTCGCTATGTGACGCACAGCAACGAGTAGTAGACGCGCAGCCGCTGAGTGTGGATCTTAGTGCGGAGTTGGCAGATGCCGCGGGTAACCCTCCGCTCGATTGTCGCTTGATGCCGCGTAGTACTTATTGGTTAAGCCTGCTTGATGCATTGATCGCCGAATTGAAACCGACGGCATCACCCACAGTAGCTTTGGTACTAGAACGCCTCGCACATGCGCCGAATTTACAACGAGAAATGATGGCGACCCGGCTGCTTAATCAGAATTTTAAACAAGTTCCTGCCGATCAAGCCCCGTTTATTTGGGCGGCGCTGTCGATGTATTGGGCGCAGATGGCAGCACAATTACGCGGCGTGGGGCGTGCCGATTACGGCAATAACCGCCAGTTTTGTCCGGTTTGCGGCAGCGTCCCGGTCGCAGGCGTGATAACGCTAGGGACTATTAACGGTCTGCGTTATTTGCACTGCAATTTGTGTGAGAGTCAGTGGCACGTGGTACGCGCCAAATGTAGCAATTGTGAGTCCATGGATAACCTGCACTATTGGTCATTACATGAAGAGTTGGCCGCCGATGAGGAACAAAGCAGTGAGCAGGCGTTAGCCAGTGAACAAGGCCTGGTCGGTAGACAAACTGTTGTCAAAGCTGAAACCTGTGATGATTGTGGCGGCTATCTGAAAATGATCTACCAAGATAAAGATCCGCAGGCAGAGTGCGTGGCCGACGATTTGGCGACGCTCTTGCTTGACGATCGGGTGGAAGACAAGGGTTTTTCCCGCAGCAGTATCAACCCGTTTTTGTTCCCTTCTTCTTGATGTTGAAATCTGGCAGCCCGTGGATAAATATCGCGTGGCTGCCAGCCATTTGTCTCTTTCTCCCTCCCTATATTTAGTTAGCTCGTCCCTAAAGTCGAAAAGCTGTGAAGCTGCTCGAAGAGTTGGCTTAACATTCCGCTGTTTGTTTTTTCATCACGTATTCTTTAAGCAATGAGGTTTTTACCTCGATGCTGCCTAATGGCTGCGTCATCTATCAGCAGTTAAGGAGAGAATTTATGGCCTATGACAAGCTGTCCCCCGCCGTTAAACCAGAAGAATATGGTTTCCCACTTAAACTGAAAAAACGTTATGACAACTTTATTGGCGGCGAGTGGGTAGCGCCGGTCAATCATGCTTATTACACCAATTTAACGCCAGTGACGGGCGAAGCGCTCTGTGAAGTCGCCAGTTCCAGCACCGCCGATATCGACCTCGCGTTGGATGCCGCTCATAAAGCCAAAGGCGAATGGGGCAAAATGTCGGTACAGCAGCGCGCTAATCTGCTTAATAAAGTCGCTGACCGCATGGAGCAAAACCTTGAGCTATTAGCGAATGCCGAAACCTGGGATAACGGTAAACCTATCCGCGAAACCAGCGGTGCAGACGTGCCGCTGGCGATTGACCATTTTCGCTATTTCGCTTCTTGTGCGCGTGCGCAGGAAGGGGGGATTAGCCAAATTGATAATGAAACCGTTGCCTATCATTTCCACGAGCCGCTTGGCGTAGTGGCACAGATAATCCCTTGGAATTTCCCGTTGCTGATGGCGTGTTGGAAAATGGCACCGGCCTTGGCAGCAGGCAACTGCATTGTACTCAAACCCGCTAAATTGACGCCGCTGTCGATACTGCTGTTGATGGAGCTGACGCAAGATATTCTGCCGCCGGGTGTCATTAACGTAGTAAACGGGGCTGGCAGTGAAATTGGTGAATATCTCGCCACCTCAAAACGTATCGCTAAAGTAGCCTTTACCGGGTCGACCGAGGTCGGTCAGCGTATTGCTGGCTATGCGGCGCAGAATCTTATTCCGGCAACGTTAGAACTCGGTGGCAAATCGCCGAATATTTTCTTCGCCGATGTGATGGATAAGGATGATGACTTCCTGGATAAAGCACTGGAAGGCTTCGCGTTGTTTGCTTTCAACAAAGGTGAAGTGTGTACCTGTCCAAGTCGGGCGTTGGTACAGGAATCTATTTTTGAGCGCTTTATGGAGCGGGCGGTTAAACGCGTTGAATCTATTCGCGCCGGTAATCCGTTGGATGCCGATACGCAAATGGGACCGCAAGTTTCTGCCGGCCAGCTGAAAACGATTATGGATTACATCGAGATAGGCAAGAAGGAAGGGGCTAAGGTATTAACCGGCGGTGAACGGAAACGTCTGGAAGGCGGGCTGAACGAAGGCTATTACCTGCAACCGACTATCTTGCAAGGTAAGAACAATATGCGCGTGTTCCAGGAGGAAATCTTTGGGCCAGTATTAGCCGTGACGACTTTCAAAGATATGGATGAGGCGCTGGCTATCGCTAATGATACGTCTTATGGCTTGGGTGCAGGCGTATGGAGCCGAAACGGGAATATTGCTTACCATATGGGGCGCAATATCCAAGCGGGTCGCGTGTGGACAAACTGCTATCACGCTTATCCTGCTCATGCCGCATTCGGTGGTTATAAACAATCGGGAATAGGGCGAGAGACTCACAAGATGATGCTTGATCACTATCAACAGACGAAATGCTTGTTGGTGAGTTATTCAGAGAAACCGATAGGTTTGTTCTAAATGAGTTGGCCCCAATAATCGCAGGAAGATTATTGGGGCTTGTGCCATGACTTATACGGCGTCAGCCACCGGAGTCACGCTGTTACGGCGTCGAATAAATACCACAACCAGTGTTAGCCAAAGCAGTCCGCTAATCAGATTGAACAGGCTAAATGTCCCGCTGCCTCCAGCCACATAGGCCACTTTTGCCAATTCAATACCCAGGGTAAAGACAATCATACTGATCATCCCCATTGCGGCGGATACGGTGCCTTTACTCATATCGCTGGAGAACAGCGTCAGGCGATACAGTCCGGCATTGGCGATGCCAATGCCGAAGGCATATAAGCTCAGCCCGGCGGTCATCCATAAATAAGTGTGCGCTGAGAGCAACGTGGCAATCGCAGCGATGAACAGCCCTATTACCATAGGCACGGCACCTAGTTTTATCAACTGTTCAACGCTGCGTTTGCCGGTCAGGCGCGCCAGTACCAGATTGCCGATAATCAACGCGCCAAATACCGGCACCTGTAGCAAACCATAGTCAAAATTGCTCAGTCCTTCACCACTAATCAGGATAACCGGTGATTGGGCGATCCACGCCAGTAAAGGCAGGCTGGCAAAACCAATCGCTAGTGCACCGCTGAGGAATTGGCGGTTTCTCAACACTTCTTTGTAATCACTGAGCAGGCTTTTCACCGACAGCGTTTCACCTAAGCGGGAAGAGGTTTCCGGCATCGCTTTCCACAATCCCCAGAACGAGATAGCGGCCAGTGCGGCAAAAATCACAAACATTACCTGCCATGGGGCAACATGAATCAGCGCTGCGCCCGCAAGTGGTCCAAGCAAAGGTGCAATCAACGCCACGTTAGCCATCAACGCGGTGATTTTGATACACACGGCTTCTTCAAACGATTCCTGAATCGTGGCGTAACCTACCGCACCGATAAAGCACAGGCTGATCCCCTGTAGGAAACGCATCACCATAAATTGCTCAATATTCTGAACAAACACGATGGCCAGACAAGTCAGAATAAAGAAGCCAACGCCCGCTAACATCACTGGTCGGCGTCCGCGACGGTCTGACAACGGGCCTAATAGCCATTGTAGAAACATGCCGCCTGCAAGATAGGCGGTCATTGACGTTGGCACCCACTCTTCGCTCGCGTTAAAACTGGCGACAACGGCCAACATACCGGGTTGGATCATGTCATTGCCAATATAAGTGGCAAATTCAAAGAGTACTAAACACAGAGGGAACAGCAGCGCCTGCCGACCTAATAAGGCCGCAGTTTTAGTTGTTGTATGCATAATCGTTTCACAAAGAAATGCCAATTAGTTGATAATTAGCAAAAAATAGGGGACTTACCGGGCGGGTAACGCAAGCGGAGTCACTAATAATGAGTATTCTGCCTATAATTTGAACGCGTGGCAATCTTCTTTACTGCGTTCAGCACAATCTGATAATAGAGTTTTTGGCTTGTTAGTCAATACAATGCCGCCTACAGTGTTTATCAGGCCCAAAAATACGAGAATAAAGACAGGAAAGTAGGGAAATGGGTCAAAAAATTTATTGGCTAGATAACCTGCGTGGTATGGCTTGCATCATGGTGGTGATGATCCATGCGAGTACTTCTTATGTTATCGATTATTCAGCGATAGCGACGGCTAGCTGGAATATAGCGAACGTCCTCAATGCCGCATCACGCGTGAGCGTACCGCTATTTTTTATGATTTCTGGCGCACTGTTCTTTGGTGAAAAAAACGCCCAACCTCGCCACTTTTTGCGTATCGGCCTGTGCTTTATTTTTTATAGCCTGTTATCGTTGATCTATATAGCGAGTTTGACAAAGATCGGCTTTTGGCCGTCCTTTAAGCATATGCTGCAAAAGCCGGTGTTTTACCATCTTTGGTTTTTCTATGCGATTGGTATTATTTATCTCCTTTCTCCACTCATTCAGGTTAAAGCGACCTCCGGGCGCTATCTGCTGATGCTGTGTATTGTGGTGGGCGTATTGGCGAACCCGCAGCTCCCGAAGCTCAACTGGCAAGGCGTGCCATTGTTGCCTTTGAACCTCTATATCAGCGGCGATACCTTCTATTATGTGCTTTATGCTTTGTTAGGCCGGGCAATTAGTACGCTCAAAACCGAACGACCGGCGGTGAGCTGGGCAACGGCGCTGTTATTTATTATCGCGACGCTGGGCGTCGCTATCGGCACGCGCGTGCAATCGCACATTAATCAAAATTTTGCGGCGACCTTTTATGCGTACTGTAGCCCGTTAGTCTTTATTGCCGCTCTAGCCCTATTTGTCTGGGCAAAAAATTGTCTCGCCTCGCGAACCTTACCTGGACTGTCGGCGATTTCCCGCCATTCGCTAGCGATTTATGGTTTTCATGCGTTCATTATCATCGGCCTGCGCAGTTTGCATCTGCCTCTCCCCGGCGGCCCGCTGGTTAGCATCGCCTTGTTCTTTATTTGTGGTTTATTTGGCGGCCTGCTGCTGGCTATCTTGCTCAGCAAAATCGATCGACGGCATTGGGTTAGCTAGGACGACTGCGCTTGTTTGCGCTGTTGAGCGCGTCGCAGCTGGCGACCTGAAGTGAATCCTGCGGTGAGTGCGGCTTTCTCGATACCAAACCCTTGCTGTAAGCGCTGCTCTGCCACCGCCAGACGTAATTGCTCGTGATAGTCACGAATGCTAATCCCCAAGTGTTGGCGGAATAGCCTTGCCAGATGTCGTCCGCTGATATGTGCTTTGGCCGCGAGGGCATCGATTTGCCAGACAGACTCTGGCTCGGCAGAGAGTAAATTCTGTGCCCGGTGTAAGGCTGGATGAAGGTGATTACGGTATTGCAACCAAGGTGATAGCTGCGGATCGTCTCCCGCTCGACGAAAATATACCACCATCTCGCGTGCGACCTTAATGGCGGCTTGCGTACCTTGATAGCGAGCGATCAGATGCAGGGCCAGGTCAATACCGGCACTGATGCCTGCGCTGGTTAATACATGGCGGTCTTCAACAAAAATGCGGTTATCTTTCACCAAGGCTAAAGGCACCTGCTCACGCAATCTGGTAATGAGGTCGTGATGCGTGGTGCATTGGTAGCCATCGAGTAACCCTGCACAACCGGCCAGCACACTACCTGAACAGATGCAGACCAACGTGAGCTGCCCGGTGTCGATTAGCGTTTTTTGCTGATGGAGCCAGTCGCGAATACGCAAGGCGGCAGGGGTAAAAAATGCCGCTGCCGAGTTATTCACTCCCGGTATAACAATAATACTGCCAGTAGGCAGGCTGTCTGGGAGTGGTTGAATGTGGCTCACCATCAACCCGGTGGAGAGCTCGACTTCTGGCAACGGCCCAACATAGTGCAGCTTGAAGTCACCGGCAATCCGCATAGCTTCTGCCGGGCCGGTGAGATCAAGAGACATCACGCCAGGTAAGACGAGAAAATAGACGTTATGCTGCATGTTATCTGCTTTCCTTAGACCAATGTCGTCTGGCTGCCAGCATTCTTCAGCGCTTGGCTAAAATGAATATCGATTCAAGCCGCTGCTGTTTCTTTGGCCAATTTATCCAGTTCAGCCAATGCGCCGTCTACATCAGCGATCCGCGCAAAACGATCGGCCAGTACCAATTCGGTTCGCTGGATAATCTCTGCGGCACTAAAGACACGGCCATTCGCGTGCGTCATCGGGAAGGTCAACGTCGCTTCGCTAACGAAGGTTACCCGATACCCCAGATCGGAGGCTACACGAGCGGTAGTTTCACAGCACTGCTCGGTGCGCATTCCACTAATAATTAAATGTGTGATGGATTGTTCTCGCAACCACGCGTCTAGTCCAGATTCAGTTAATGAATTATGGACGTGTTTATAAAACGTGGCCTGCGGCTGGTGGCTCAGAAACGCCATCGGCACAACAAAGCCGGAATCCAGAGCAAATGGCCCTTGGCTAACATGGAAGATATCCACCAAGGGTATGTTGCGTATGGCGCAGCCATCAATTAATCGACTAAGGGAATGCTGAAAATCCGGTAAGACTTCCGGTTGCCAGAAGTCCTTTTGTTCGAATGAACGTTGTACATCAATAATTAACAGGGCGCTATGTGTCATTTTCAGACCTCAATGATTTACGGTAAAACCATGTTGCGCCTGAAACGAAGAACGAAGAAGGTCAAAAACGGACATCATTATGACAGGGGAGGACGAAGAGAGGCTATGTAGCGTGCTACATAGCCTGGTTGTTATGAACCGTCGTTTAAAACACTAACTGCACCTTGGAGGCCTTACTTTTATCCAAGGCGAAATCCAGCGCGGTGGTAAATTGGTCTTGTGGATATTCGGCGGAGAGCAGCGGCATTGGGTCGATGACTTTATTTGCCAACCATTCAACGGCGGTGGCAAATTCTTCGGTAAAGCGGAAGCTGCCCACCCAGCTTATCTCTTTGGCAATAAGCATCATCATCGGGAAATCAGGCACCGCGCCACCCATACCGACTTGCACCAACGTACCGCGTGCTCGGGTCACTTCCAGACAGCGGCGAATTGAGGTGTGATGGCCGGAGGCATCAAAAGAGACGTCAAAATATCCCTTTTGCTCCTGATATGATGAAAAATCGCCGTTGGCGGCATCAATGGTTGTGTCGGCTCCCATACTTTTCGCCAGCGACAGACAGCGCTCACTTAAATCGGCGCAGACAATTTCCGCCGCCCCTTTGGCTTTAGCTGCTGCAACAATCAGGCTGCCAATGGGGCCCACGCCCGAGACAAACACCTTTTTGCCGTTGATGTCTCCGGCCTGATTGACCGCGTGAATTGCTACTGCCAGCGGCTCGGCAAACACCATTAATTGATCGCTCACCTGATTGTCATAAGCAATACATTGGTCGCTATCAACAATTTTATAGCCGGTAAATGCGCCGTTAATGTGCGGGAAGTACATCGCACTGCCGAAGAATTTCATGGTGGTGCACTGATTTTCATCACCAGAAAGGCAGTATTTGCAGGTTTTGCACGGCTTGCTAGGGTTCAGGGCGACTTTTTGGCCCGGCTTGAGCCGAGGAGTGTCGGATTGCTCGACCACCCCAACCACTTCGTGACCCAGAATCATTGCCTCGCGGACTTTAAAATCACCCACCTGGCCATGTTCGTAATAGTGCAGATCAGAGCCGCAGATACCCCCGCGGGTGATTTTTACCAAGGTGCCTTGTCCTTGATAATCGATTTGCTGGTTGATGACCGCCACATCTTTTTTCCCGGTAACTACGCAGGATTTTGTCTCGATTTTCATTGTATTGACTCGTCGCTTAACGGAGATTATTGCGCTAGTTAAGCGAGTTTTTATCTCGACAAATGTGATGGCGGTCACTTTAAACGCTGTTACTAAATGCTGTTACCTAGAACATGAAGTGACGCGGCTTTACATCACTTAGCATCGGCCTTCGCTGGGGTGATGTAACACTTGCTGTTGACCTGACTGTCTTTGTTTATTTCGTTCATATTATAACCTTTTTCCGTCAGGCTGATGACGCTGTAAGGCACCGGTTCTTGTTGTTGCGTTAACGATTGTTCATAGCTATTAATAAGACGCGATTTCATCTCGGCTTGTGCAGGATTATCCATGCCAGACACTTCGACATAGGATTGTTTAAATTCGTTATGGATGGATTCTTTTTCAAATTTGCTTTCAACCAGCGATTTTATATTCACCGTGACATCATTGCCTAACAGGTAAATGATCACCGTTTTATATAGCAGGGCATCCTTACTTTTTTGCACCACAAAGCCATTTTCGATGACTTTTATACCCACATTGCTGCCATAAAAAATATCGCTCAGGCACAAGGTACGATCGCCAGTACGTAATTGATTAAACCGAGATTTAATTTGCGCTGTGGTAGAAGCCAAGGCCTGGATCGGCACGGCTAAAGTCGCCATTATTGCGATGGCTAACGTCAATTTTTTCATCATTTTCTTCCTGAACATGAACAACCCAACCAATCTATCAATATCGTCGTTTGGGGGGAGGAAACGGCTAAACGTGGCGAGAATAAATAATATGTATTATCAAAACGCCTATATTTAACACTGGTTATATACCCAATAGACTTCGAGATGCAGGTAGGCGGCAATTGAGGGAATTCCCAAGAGCTTAGATAACTAAGTGACTGGGGGACCGAGAGCAGCCAACAACCCTGCAACTTGAAGTATGACGGGTATAAGTCATAAAGCACACAAAAAGTGCCTCCGGCAGAATAACTTAAGGTAAATTTTCATTTATTCTCGTATGACTTACTCTACTTTCTACGTTATGTTTTTTCTCCGCTATTTTTATCTTTCCAGGAGCCACAATGAGCCATTCATCGCTGGTGCTTTATTCCGATGCTCAGTATTACAGTCCTTATGTTATGTCTGTTTTTGTCGCGTTAACGGAGAAAGGTATTCCTTTTGAGATAAAAACGGTCGATCTGGGGCAGGATGAGAATCTACAGGCAAACTATTCCGCTATTTCTTTAACTCGTCGGGTGCCAACGTTAATGAACGGCAGCTTCCTGCTGTCGGAATCATCCGCCATCACCGAATATATTGAAGAGTTATTCCCTGCGCCGATCTTCTCATCGCTGTATCCAACGAATCTGGAAAAACGTGCCAAAGCGAGAGAAGTTCAGGCTTGGTTGCGCAGTGATTTGATGCCTATTCGCGCTCAGCGTTCAACAGAAGTGGTCTTTGGCGGTAAAAAATGCCCGCCGTTCAATGCTGAGGGTCAGGTAGCCGCAGATAAACTGATCAATGCAGCCTTAACTCTGTTAGAAGATCGCAGCCATTTATTCGGTGAGTGGAGTATTGCGGATGCAGATTTAGCATTGATGCTTAATCGTCTACGCTTGAATGGTGATGTGTTGCCGGAAAAACTGGTCGCCTATGCGAATGCACAATGGCAACGAGAGTCGGTTAAAGCCTGGATAGCGCTGTCGGATACAAAATAGCCCCAAGGCATTGATGAAAAGGCGCGGCGTCATATTCGCCGCGCGTAGGCACGATTATGCGAGTTTCTTGGTCAGATAAAAGCGGCTGTGAGTCGCTGGTGCATCGGAGGGTGCACGAATATCTTCAATGTAATCATCCAACGACATCTGACAAGTGAAGCCTTGACGCTCATAGAAAGGCCGTGCCTGGAAACTAAAAGTATCCACCAGCGCATAGTGGCATCCGCGGGCAATCGCTTCTTGTTCGGCTTGCTGAATCAAATGGGTGCCAACATCCTGCCCACGCAGAGATTCATCTACCCATAAATATTTAATATTCAGCCAATTACCGACGGTTTCAGCCACAATGCCGGCTTGTTTTTTACCCGATTCATCTTCGATAAAAAGACAAAGATCTTTAAATGAATAAGCATCGATGAAGTTTTTGTTGTAACCACGCAAACCATCGCGAATTGCTTCGATATCATCTTCCGTTGGTGTTGCAGTCAAACGGGTTTTCATTACATTACTCCCTGTATTAACGTTTAGTGGTGGCCAGGCGAACGGCAAAAGCGACAAAGACCAAACCCGTGAGGCGGTCCAAAGTACGAACAACCTGCGGGCGACGCAGCCAGCGAGAAAGTGGACGAGTAGCAATAATCAGTGTGCTTAGCCAGGCAATACCCACGATGACGTGGATAAACGCCAGCCCAAAGGTATAAGCCGCGACCGGATAGCCCGTCGCAACAAATTGCGGCAGCAACGAGACATAAAATACTCCAACCTTTGGATTGAGCACGTTACCGAGCAATCCTTTCATAAACCAGCCACCCAGAATTGGTGATTTTTTTGCTGGCTCGCTGCTCTGTGCTGTCATTTGATCGCGTGGTTTGAGCAACATATTTATGCCCAGCCAACACAGATATGCTGCGCCTGCCCATTTTAGCAGGGTAAAGGCCATTTCAGAGGCCATGAGTACTGCGCCAAGGCCCAGTGCCACAACAGCCCCCCACACTAAACATCCAACATTAATACCTAATGCGGCAAGAAAGGCTTTTTTGCTGCCTTCATTAGCGGCGGTTCTTAGTACTAAAGCGGTGTCTAATCCGGGCGTCAGGGTCAGTAAGGTTACGGCGAAAGTGAAGGAAACGAGGGATTCAGTCAGCGTCATTACAATATCCTGGTCGTTGAAAGAATCATGATATTGATGCAAACGGCGACAGGCAACCCCTCACACTTATAATAATATCTATGCCTACCACACTTACCGCTGCATCTATTTCGGCTTCTCCGAATCAATAGTGCTCAGCTTTCATGCTGATTTCTGGCGGCTTTATGCATCCCTGCTACACTTTTATCAGTAGTGGATGGTCACAAAGCAGTGCTTTGGCCCGAAAACATAGCGCTTAATGGTGTTATGTCCTTGTTTGGCCGCGTTGGTTGAACAAATTTTATGGTAACGGAAATCTATTTGGAGGAGTCAACATGGGCATTTTATCCTGGATTATCTTTGGTCTGATTGCAGGGATTCTGGCTAAGTGGATCATGCCAGGCAAAGATGGCGGCGGCTTTATTCTGACCGTGGTGCTGGGTATTGTGGGTGCCGTTGTTGGTGGCTATATCAGTACATTCTTTGGTTTTGGCCGCGTAGACGGATTCAACTTTGGTAGCTTTATCGTCGCGGTAATTGGTGCGCTGGTGGTGCTGTTTATTTATCGTAAGATTCGTTCTTAGCCAAGCATGTGAGTTCAGTTATTTTCCCAAAAGCCCCTTGCTAATCAGCGTGGGGCTTCCTCATCATTTCCCTGCATCTTGACGCCAATTGAGTATTATTTTTCGTCAACAAACATGGATACTGGAATATTGAATCGTTTTGCGAGCGCTCGCATGTGCTCAATGGTGAGATTCCGGTCACCTTTTAAGATACGACTGACCAAAGAACGTTGGCCTATCTCGTTTGCAAAATCGCTTTGATTTAAACCATGTTGATCCATGAGTAAACGTAACATAGATAACCCCGGAGGCGTTGCCGCAAGCATGGCATTAAACTGCGCAAATTCTGGTGCGGTATTCTCATAGCGATCAATCTTAGCCAGCAATATATCGAGTAGCGGGTTTTTAGGATCGAATTCGACAAGATATTCAGCTAACTCCACAGCTTCTTTGTAATCTACCTGTGAAGCACTACCTCCCAGGAAGGGAACAATATTGACGAGCTCTTGTGAGACTTTAATGGCTTCGGCAATCATTAAGTATTCTCCCGATATTTTTTGATGAGCTTATCGTATTCAGCGTGGGTTGAAATTTCTTTGATAAACAACTTTCCATTCTCAAAGTCAGCGTAAAACATCACCCTGAGATTATTCCCACCTAGGTCGATGACCCACCACTTATCTTTGTATTTCATCCTATCTAAGCTAGGAAAAATGGCTTTCATGTCACCTGGATTTGTAAAGCTTCCTTGTTTGAAAGCTCTATAAGTATCGAGTAGAGCCTTGGCATCGTTGGGAAACTTCCTTGCTGCTTCATCAAATGGTCCTTTTGATACAACGTGCATATTCCTCTCCCTATTACGGCTAGTAAGCAGTATAGCGCACCCTCCACATGTTTCCAAATTGGAAACTTGTGGAGGGTGTTATGGATCATTGCTTGGTTTCACTAGGCTAGAGCTATGCTCTTCCAACCAGATCCGTATGAGTTTACATCGGGATCGCAAACCGGAAACACGCGCCGCTGCGTGCTTGTTCAATCAGTTGAATGTCACTGCCGTGTAATTGCAAAATACGCCGGACAATCATCAAACCTAAGCCGCCAGCGCGGTGCTTATTGCTGCTCAGGATTGACGGTCGCTCAAATAAATTCACCTTCAATTCCGGCGCAATCCCCGGTCCGCTATCGTTGACTATCACCATCACCTGCTGATTTTCTTGCCATAAACGTACTTCGACAGTGCCGCCATCTGGCGTATGGCGTAGCGCATTGTCGAGCAAATTGGTCAGTACTCGTTCAATCATGCCTAAGTCGGCATTCACCAACGGAATGCCGGGGGCAATATCGGCGGTAAGTTTTTGCAGGCGAGCCTCGGCGGCCAGCTCAAATTTTTGGAAGACATCTTGCACCAGCTCGCACAGTGAAAAAGGTTCCTTCTGTGGTTTTACTACGCCATATTCCAAGCGGGCTAACTCGAATAACTCCTGAGCTAAACGCCCGACTTTGCTGCTTTGAGTCAAGGCGATATTCAAATAACGTTGCTGATCTTCGGCGCTGAGATGATCAGCTTTCATCGACAGCGTTTCCAGATAGCCGTGCAACGAGGTCAGCGGAGTGCGCAAATCGTGGGAAATATTGGCAACAAACTCGCGGCGTTGCTGATCTTGCGTCATCAGGCTTTGCCATTGCTGGTCAATACGCTTAGCTAAGCCAACGAATGCTAACTGTAGCTGCGCGACTTCATCGCGTGGCTGGCCAGCGGGCATCTGGCTTTTCGCCAAGGTTTGGATAGCTTCCATGCCGCCATTATCTAGCGTCGCGATTTGAGCTTTGAGTTTACGTACCGGGCGTGTGACCCAACGGAAAGCAAATGCCCCGGCTAATAACCCAAATAGCAGAACCATGCCCATGGAACGCAGGGCATTATAAATCGTCGCCTGTTCTTGCGCTTTGCGGGCCAGCGCGTTGTAGTTATCGCCAAGCAGGACGATATACACGTAGCCTTTGACTACGCCATTTTCCATGAGCGGTGCGGCGCTAAATACCTGACGGGAATCCGGTGCAGCCCTCGGATTATCGCCATATACCGGCATATGAGCGCCGTTGAGTAAATCGGCGATCGGTTTTAAATCGACCTGCTGGCGTAATAGTTTTCCGGCGGGGGCGGCATTCCCGACAATATTGCCGTCCTTGTCGAGCAAATAAACCTCAACGCTGGGGTTAACTGCCATCAACTGGTTAAACAAATTATGCACCGCGTTGGGATCTAGACCATTTTCGCTGAGCAGCGGATTATTTGTCGCGATTTGCTCGGCCAAATTAGCCGACAATCGTTGGATCACCGCCTGGTCATTCTGTTTGCTCGCCTCTACTTGCATATAGCCTGAAAGCAGATTGCAGGTTATCAGCAGTAAAACAAAGACCAGTGTCAGGCGTTGTGAAAGCGTCAGTTTTTTCATCATTTACCCCTACGCGTCTTCCCCTGACGACATAAATTTATAACCCATTCCCCAAACGGTCAGAATGCGTTCCGGCTCGGCCGGATTGCTCTCTATTTTGATGCGCAGCCGGTTGATATGCGTA
Organism: Rouxiella sp. Mn2063; assembly: GCF_049319665.1. NCBI lineage: Bacteria > Pseudomonadati > Pseudomonadota > Gammaproteobacteria > Enterobacterales > Yersiniaceae > Rouxiella > Rouxiella sp. Mn2063. Next base: position 154,093 of record NZ_JBMOUD010000002.1, read on the forward strand.
TTGACGGTATGTTCATAGCCTTCGTGCTGATAGCCCCAAACCTGATTGAGTAAGGTCAGCCTTGAAAACACTTTGCCGGGGTTTTTAGCGAAGAAATACAATAAATCAAATTCGCGCGGCGTTAACTCTACCGGCTGTTGATTAAGCATGACTTCACGGGCAATCGGGTCGATAGCCAGGCCGGAAAAACGCAAACTACCCGCATCCATCTTCATATTGCGACTCATCGCCTCTTGGCGACGGAACAAGGCTTTGACCCGGGCGACTAATTCCAACATCGAGAAAGGCTTCGCCAGATAGTCATCGGCACCCAATTCCAATCCGAGTACGCGATGCACTTCGCTGGAACGGGCACTAATAATAATGATCGGTGTGTAGCGCGTCATGTTGCGCGCGCGCCGACAAATCTCCAGCCCATCAATACCTGGCAGCATCAAATCGAGGATCAATGCATCCCAACCGCCTTTTTCTAACTGCGCAACGCCTAAATTGCCGTCGCTAGCATGAGTTATTTCAAAGCCTTCATCGCGCAGATGTAGGCTCAGCAGTTCGGCGATATTGCTATCGTCTTCGACGATCAAAATCTTCTTTGGTTTATCCATCAGCTTTCTGACATTGCCTCGTAGGGAAGGGCGTTGCTTGCAGTTTACACAAGCACCTGAACCAGAGTTATCACATTTTATTTAACTTTACGTGAGGTCTTGGGGAACAAATCTGCTCAATACTGGCTCCATCGACAGGGCGAGATTCGGGACATCATCATGACGCTACACACAGAGTTTTCAGCGCCAATTGAGCAGCAGCCGCAACCAAGTAAAAGCAAACCAGAGGTGGTGCACCCGCTATGGTTGCGATTGACTCACTGGCTGAATGCACTGGCGGTACTGATTATGGTGACCAGCGGCTGGCAGATTTATAACGCATCACCGCTGTTTGATTTTGAATTCTCCCGCAGCCTGACATTAGGTGGCTGGCTGGGTGGTGGCATCCAGTGGCACTTCGCCGGCATGTGGTTATTTGGCTTCAACGGCGCGTTTTATCTGCTGATGAATATAGTCAGTGGTCGGATAAAAAGAAAATTCTGGCCGCTCACACCAAGAGGCATCTTGCGAGATTTAGGCGCTGCCTTGCGTGGCAAGTTAACCCACGCCGATCCCCGCCATTACAACATGGTGCAACGTGCGGCTTACGTCTTTGTCATGTTCGACGGCATCGTGCTGGTGTTGTCCGGGCTGGTGGTATGGAAATCGGTGCAATTTTCGCTACTGCGTGAGTTGTTAGGGGGTTACGACACCGCTCGCTATGTGCACTTTTTAGCGATGGCCTCATTAGTAGGATTTGTGGCTCTGCATCTGGTTATGGTCGCGCTGGTTCCTAAAACTTTGCTGTCTATGCTGCGTGGACGCTAAGGGATTCACATGAAGAACGTGATTAAAAACAAAATTAGCCAGATTTTCAGCACAGCGGACAGCGAGGCAATCGTACAAGAGGCACAAAAGCAAATTGTGCGTCACCTGGATGAGCCATCACGTCGTCGATTTTTACGGCAAGGTTTGACCTTGGGCGGTGTGGCGATGCTTAGCGGTTGCGATATCAGCGATAACGAAAGCGTAGATAAAGCACTAATGAAGGTCTCCAGTTTTAACGACCGCATGCAGGGCTGGTTATTTGGTTCTACCCGATTGGCACCGGTCTATGCCGAATCGATGATTACCCGACCTTTCCCGTTTAACGCGTTTTACGCCGAAGACGAAGCGCCGGTGGTAGATGGCAGCAGCTATCGTCTACAGATCGCCGGGTTGGCATTGGATAAACGCGATTGGTCATTGGCGACACTGCATAAGATGGCGCAAACCAGCCAGGTAACCCGCCATATTTGCGTGGAAGGCTGGAGCGCAATCGGCAAATGGGGCGGCGTACCTTTTGGTGATTTTCTGCGGCTGATTGGTGCGGATTTGACGGCTGAATATGTCAGTTTCAAATGTGCTGACAACTATTACACCAGTATTGATATGGCGTCAGCGCTGCATCCGCAAACGCTGCTGGCGCTGACGTACGACGGACAGATATTGCCGAGAAAATACGGCTTCCCGATGAAGCTACGGATACCGACCAAGCTTGGTTATAAAAACCCGAAACATATCGAAGTAATTGAAATTACTAATAAGTTCACCGGTGGCTATTGGGAGGATCAAGGTTACAACTGGTTTGGCGGTAGTTAACCGGCTGAGCAATAAGTGATTTTGAATTGATTCGTTTGCATTCGGGGCGTTTGCAAACGGGTTGCAACTATATCAGTTGTAACAGCAATACCGGTTGTAACAACAATACCGGTTGCAGCAACAAGGCCGATTGGCCTGTGAAATCGTGATTTACCGTACAGCGTTGTACTTTAATTTTATACCCTACTTTACTTAAGGAATTACCATGAAAAAGCTGATGGCAGTAATGATGTTCTCCACCATGATGATGGGTTTTGCTGGCGCAACTCAAGCGGCAGATTCGATGAGCAAAGACGGAATGAGCATGGGCAAGATGTCTCATGACTGTATGAAAAAAGACAGCATGGGCAAAGATCACATGGGTAAAGACTGTATGTCTAAAGACGGCATGAAAAAAGATACCATGTCCAAAGACTCAATGAGCAAAGATGGTATGAGCAAAGACAGCATGTCGAAAGATGCGATGAAAAAGAGCGCAATGAGCCAGTAAGTCGGTTTTCTCCTGTGTCGGAATAAAACCCTCGTCACCTCCTCCTCTATGGGAGGAGGTTGCATTCGAATTTATGCTAGACTGCCAGCCCTTGGTTGACCTGTATAAACTCAATGAGCTCCACGTTAACGCCAAATGCTTATCTTCATTCACTGCTCGCCCAGCGCCGACCGCGGATACTGGCCGCAAATGAATGCCTTCTACAGCAGGGTGACACCCAGCGCACGCTGTTCTATCTTGCACAAGGCATTATTCGGGCGGTAAATATTTCTCCTACCGGTACTGAGCGCGTTAAAGAATTCTATTTCCCAGGTGAATGCTGCTTTTTGTATCTCAGTTGGCTCAGTGGTCATCCCGCAGGTTATCGTCTGGAAACCGTGACGGACTGCGTCTGTTATGACATCCCACTTGCTTATTTAGATACGCCTGAAGGTGGAGTGTTGGCAGGGCAATTGCTGCGCCAACAGCTGATTTATAAAGAGAAGAAAGAAGAAATGTTGCTGCTCAATAATCCAGAACAGCGCTATCACTACGTTCTCACTCATTTCCCTGAATGGTCGTCACATCTCACCCTGCGCGATCTTGCCAGTTATATTGGCATCACACCGGTCAGCCTTTCACGTATCCGTGCCCGAATTAACAAAGGTTAATGCACGCTATTCTGCGCTAGGGCAGTCTCTTCGCACCTTTTATGGAGCGAAATACTGATGAGCCCCTTTGTCCTTTCTCAATGCATTGCCAGCCTCTCCTTTGCGTTAGATCTGACGGCATTTCATTTTCGCCAACGTAATACTTCCTTGCGCCTTTTGGCGCTATCTACCGGGCTATTAGCGCTGCATTTTCTGTTGTTGGAACAATCGACAGCCGCTGGATTGATGTTGCTTGCTGCGGTGCGTTTTCTGACGGCAACCTGGAGTACTCGTCGCGAGTGGTGCGGGTTGTTCTGCGCACTGGCCGTGATATTTAGCCTCGTGACCTGGCAGATGCCACGCGATGTCTTCCCATTAGCCGGTAGCCTGTTACTGACGCTGGCGGCATTTCAACCTCATCAAACAACGTTAAGGCTATTCACCGCTCTGGGCAGTTTATGCTGGCTAATCAACAATATTCTGGCGGGTTCCCCGGTTGCGGTGCTGATGGAGCTGGCTTTTATGGCCAGCACACTGATTTCTTATTTTCGGTTGTACAAAATCACGGATAAAATTTGATATGAAAAAAGTCGCAATTGTCCCTAAATCTATGGAAAACATCGTTGAACGTGCAGGATATCTGCCCGCTATTCGCGTGGACAACCTATTAGTGATGTCAGGCCAGGTTGGAAGAGACGCGCAGTTAGCAATTCCAGCCGACCCGGAACAGCAGTTCAGGCTGTGCTGGGACAACTTAGCTTTGGTGCTGGCTGAAGCAGGTTGTACCTTCGAAGATGTGATCGATATGACGACTTATCATGTGAACATGTCAACGCATATGCCGGTGTTTCGGCAGGTCAAAAACGAGCGCTTTCCGTTAGCAACCTGCTGCTGGACCTGTATTGGCGTAAGCGAACTGGCGCACCCGGGATTGCTGGTCGAGATAAAATGTACGGCATTGATTGCATCATAAAGGGCTAATAGCACCAAGCAGCGGGCATTCCACAGAACCTGCTGCATTTGCTCAGTCACTATATGACTTCATTATTCCTTGGGGTTTTGCTGCAAATTTATCGCTGCTCGTTGCGTTGCTTGCCGTCTTTTTTCAATAAAAGAGGAGAGCTGTTTTCTCGTTGCGGTGACGAGTTCGGGTGATGCGCTACGTGGCGAGCCTGATGAAAATGGCGGTTCAGGATCATATTCCATATGCAATTGGATGCTTTTCGCCGCTTCTTCGCCGTAAATATCTGTCACTACATTCAGCGCAAAATCAATACCCGATGTCACGCCAGCTCCGGTGATCCTGTTGCCATCGCGGACGACGCGTTCAGCTACCGGTTCCGCGCCAAGTAACGTTAGTTGTTCTAACGATCCCCAGTGTGTTGTTGCTTTATAGCCTTGCAACAGACCGGCGGCACCGAGTACCAAAGAACCGGTGCACACTGAGGTAACTAAGGCCGTTTCCTTGGCTTTCATTCGTAGGAAATTCAAGGTCTCTTCATCTTCCATGAGCTCGATTTGTCCAGGGCCACCGGGGATACAAATGATGTCTAGCTTAGGGCAGGTTGTAAATGTCGCGTTAGGCAACATCGCTAATCCGCGATCGGACACTACCGGTTCCATGGTTTTCCAGATCAAGTGCACCTGTGACTGCGGCACACGTGTAAACACCTCGTAAGGCCCGGTCAAATCCAACTGTGTCAGATTGGGGAAAAGTAGAAATCCAATCGAGATTGATTTGCCATTGCGAAATTCATCGAACAATGTTTTAACCATTGGGCTAGGTGAGAATGTACTCATTTTTCTTCCTCAATTAAGGACAAATACAGGGTAAATTCTTCATCCGCCAAGCGAATCATGGAGTCATAGAATCGCTTGCGGTTACTCTTTTCACCCGCGCATAACACAATGGCTTGGCGTGAAGGGTCGAAAGCAAAAAATGCACGTATCGGACGGCCTAAATACTGGATGCGCAGCTCTTTCATGTTGTTATACTCTTCATACTTGAAGTTGCTTCTGCGTTGGCTACGCTCACTCACCCGAATCACTTACCAGAGTAAGCTCATCGGGATTCGTTCCCTTACCGCCTTGATGCAACTCCAATTATTTTGGGTATATATTTAGAGCCTTTCACGGTATCTGCATAAGGTCGCGGCAGTTTCGGGCCATATGTTGCAAGATTAGCGAGGTTTGACAACACTTTTTCCTGCATCTTTTCTTCTTGTGCATGTAACCAGGTATCAAATCTTGAGGTCAAAATGACTGTCCACAAAGCGTCATCTCTATAAGCCGTAGATTATATTTTCAATGACTTTGTCGTTTCCTCTATTCTGAGAGAACAGCTGAAGACCTGCCAATAACCAAACCGATAACTTGAGAGACAGCTTCCGGTAAATATTAAGTATTACAGTGTCTTACATAATAAATATTGGACGCTTATATCAGAGGGTATTTTGCGAGATGAAGGGATGCATGGCGCACTTGGAGGTTGGCAATACCCACCCACAGTGGGTATTGATGTATTCATTAATTCACCGACTCTTTAAATCGCGACCAACCCACGCACGCCGTCTTCCTCCATCTGATTTCCGCTGCCGCGTTTGATGATATTGCCGCGTGACATCACCAGATAGCTGTCGGCTAAGTCAGCGGCGAAGTCGTAGAACTGTTCGACTAACAAAATCGCCATATCGCCTTTGGTGGCCAGCTGTTTGATCACCGCAGCGATCTCTTTAATCACCGACGGCTGAATACCTTCGGTGGGTTCATCGAGGATCAGGAGGTTAGGGCGGCACGCCAGCGCGCGACCAATGGCCAATTGCTGCTGCTGACCGCCAGACAGGTCGCCGCCGCGTCGGTGTTTCATCTCCAGCAACACGGGGAACAAATGATAAATATCATCGGGAACCTGCTTGGCCTGACTACCGGGGAAGCGTGATAGTCCCATCAGCAAATTTTCTTCTACCGTCAGGCGTGGGAAAATTTCGCGCCCTTGTGGCACATAGGCAATGCCCGCCTGTACTCGCTGATGTGGTTTGGCATTGTTGATGGTCTTACCCTGCCACGTGATAGTGCCAGATTTGGCTGGGATCTGGCCCATCAGGCATTTCAACAGCGTGGTTTTCCCTACGCCATTACGTCCTAACAGGCAGGTCACTTCGCCTATTTTGGCCTCGAAAGAGACACCGCGCAGAATATGGCTGCCGCCGTAAAACTGATTCAGTTCATTTACTTGCAACATAATTGCTCCTTATCTGCGTGGATTAACGGCCAAGATAGACTTCGATGACCTGCTCATTGTTCTGCACCTCTTGCAGCGAGCCTTCGGCCAGCACCTGGCCTTGGTGCAGCACGGTGACGTGATCGGCGATGGTTTCAACAAAGCCCATGTCGTGCTCGACTACCATTAGCGAGTGCTTACCGGCCAACTGTTTAAACAGTTCGGCGGTATATTCGGTTTCGGCATCGGTCATCCCGGCGGCGGGTTCATCGAGCAGCAGCAAATGCGGTTCCTGCACCAGCAACATGCCGATCTCCAAAAACTGTTTTTGCCCGTGTGAAAGCAATCCCGCCAGCCGCTGCCGCTCACCTTGCAAACGCAGGGTTATCAGCATTTCATCGATGCGGTCTCGCTGTTCGCTGCTCAGTTTGGCGCGTAAACAGGCCCACACCGATTTATGGGTTTTCTGCGCGATTTCCAGGTTTTCAAAGACGGTTAGCGCTTCAAATACCGTCGGTTTTTGGAATTTACGACCAATGCCGCTTTGCGCGATGCGCACTGGGTCTAGCTGGGTCAGATCGGTGGTCTGGTCGTAAAAAATACGCCCGCTCTGCGGTCGGGTTTTGCCGGTTATCACATCCATCAGCGTGGTTTTGCCTGCGCCGTTGGGGCCAATGATGCAGCGCAGTTCGCCCACACCGATATTCAACGACAGGTCGGTCAGCGCACGAAAGCCGTCGAAGCTGACGTTAATCTTTTCCAGCGACAAAATCGGGTCGGTTTGCTGGCGATGGCGATCTGCTCGCTGTAGCTGTGTAAAGAGTTCGTCGCTTGGATGAGTTGCGTTCATTTGGATTTCCTTTTACGCAGCAGGCCAATGACGCCTTCGGGCAGGAACAGCGTGACGCCGACAAACAGCCCGCCGAGAATAAACTGCCAATATTCTGGTATCGCGACGGTAAACCAGCTTTTCGCTCCGTTGACGATACCCGCGCCGAGCACCGGGCCAATCAAGGTGCCGCGCCCGCCGAGTGCCACCCACACGGCCGCTTCAATTGAGTTAGTCGGCGACATTTCGCTAGGGTTAATAATCCCCACCTGCGGCACATACAGCGCACCTGCCAGCCCGCACAACATGGCGGAAAGCGTCCACACAAACAGCTTGAAGCCTTTTGGATCATAGCCGCAGAAGATCAGGCGGTTTTCGGCGTCGCGTACTGCCGTTAGCACCCGGCCATATTTGCTACGCGCTAGTAGCAGTCCAACGGCCAGACTGGCAACGAGCAACAGCACGGTGGCTAAAAACAGTCCAATACGGGTTGAGGTGGCGGTGACCTGGAAGCCCAACAGTGTAGTAAAGCCAGTGAAACCGTTGTTACCGCCAAAGCCGGTTTCATTCCGAAAGAACAGCAGCATTCCGGCGTAGGTCAACGCCTGAGTCATGATCGAGAAATAGACCCCTTTGATTTTTGAGCGGAAAGCGAAATAACCGAACACAAATGCCAACACGCCGGGCACGAGTACGATTAAACACAATGCCCAGACAAAGTGCTGCGTCCCCACCCAGAACCACGGCAATTCATTCCACGACAGGAACGACATAAAATCGGGCAGTCCGCTTCCTGCTGCCTGGCGGATCAGATACATGCCCATCGCGTAACCGCCGAGCGCAAAAAACAGCCCGTGGCCGAGCGACAGCAATCCGGCGTAGCCCCAAACCAGATCCAAGGCGATCGCCACGATCGCATAACAGAGGATCTTACCGACCAATGTCAGCGTATAGGTAGATACCGCCAGCGGGTTGGTCGCCGGCAGCAGTGCTAAGAAAGGCATGACGATGAGCGCGAACAGCACCACAATGCCGATAGCTAATGCCGCGCGCGGGGCTTTTTGTACCCCAGTTACTGTTAATGGCTGATTCATTAGTCAATCACCCTGCCTTTGACGGCGAAGAGTCCCTGCGGACGTTTCTGAATAAACAGGATAATCAGACCCAGTATCAGGATCTTACCCAGCACCGCGCCGATTTCCGGCTCCAGAATTTTATTGACGATCCCCAGACCAAACGCCGCGGCAACGGTGCCCGCTAATTGGCCGACGCCGCCGAGTACGACCACCAGGAAGGAGTCGATGATATAACCCTGACCCAGTTCCGGGCCGACGTTGCCCAACTGCGATAACGCTACGCCGCCAAGCCCTGCAATACCTGAACCTAAGCCGAAGGCCAGCATATCGACGCGACCGGTTGGTACGCCGCAGCAGGCGGCCATGGCACGGTTTTGTGTCACGGCACGCACGTTCATGCCTAAACGGGTTTTATTGAGCAGCAGCCAGGTTAATGCCAGCACCAGCAGGACAAAAATGATCACCGCAATGCGGTTATACGGCAGCACCAGGTTTGGCAGCAGTTGAATGCCGCCGGACAGCCAGCCCGGGTTAGCCACTTCGACGTTCTGCGCGCCAAACAGCACGCGCACGCCCTGAATCAAAATCAGGCTAATGCCCCAAGTGGCGAGTAAGGTTTCCAGCGGACGGCCATACAAATGACGGATCACCGCCCGCTCTAAAATCATGCCAATGCCCGCGGTGATAAAGAACGCCACCGGAAGTGCTACCACTGGATAAAGTGCGAGCAGGCCCGGCGCATAGTGTTGAAATAGCGATTGCACCATGTAGGTAGAATAAGCGCCGATCATCAGCATTTCGCCGTGGGCCATATTAATCACCCCCAGCAAGCCGTAAGTGATCGCCAGCCCCAGTGCAGCCAACAATAAAATTGACCCAAGCGACAGACCGGTAAAGGCTTGACCGAGCAAATCACCAATCAGTAAGCGATGTTGTACGGCTTTCAGGCTTTCTAAGGCGGCGTGACGCACCTGGGCATCAGGCTCGTTTTTAGCATCGGTCAAGGGTTGCAGGCGGCCTTGGGTATCTGGATCGGCTGAGGTGCCCAGCAGTTTGATGGCGTTCAGGCGCACTTGTGGGTTGCCGTCGGTGAGCTGTAAGTTCGCCAGCGCAATACTTAGCGCATCATGCACCGTGGCGTCTTTCTCCAGTGATAAACGGGCGGTGAGCAATGGCAACTGGTCGGCCTGAGCTTCACGTTGCAATGCTTTAGCCGCCTGCAAGCGTACCTTGGCGTCCGGGCTGACTAAGCGATGTGCTGACAACGCATTGGCGATTAAAATACGCAGCCGGTTGTTTAACCACACCGGTTTCGTTTCACCCTGTACTTTGACACTGCCTTCCAGCGGCGTTAATTGGTTGCCCTGCTGGATAAAGGCGTGATGGGCTTCATCAATCACCACATCTTCTTGCTTCAAGCCTTCTAACAGCGGCAGGCGTTCTGGCTGCGGGTCAGCGGCCCATTGCTGTAATAGCGTCACCTGCTGACTGCGGTTGGCGGCAGCAAAATCGTCCGCTGGCCCAGCCCATGCCAGCCAAGGCAGGCATCCAAGCAGTAGCATCAGCGCTCGACCTTTTAGGCCAAATAAACCGTTTAACAACATAAATTTGCTCATAAAATCTCGCCGCAATGTATTGGGTGAGGGAAATCCGGCCAACACCCCGCCGCTTCTTGCTCAAAATGAGAAGAAGAAAAGGGACGACGGGGCGCGGTGGTGCGGATTACTGGGTACTTTTCACCGGATAATCAGGTTTCTTGTCATTACCGGCGATATATGGGCTCCACGGCTGGGCGCGGATGGGTTTATCTGTCTGCCAGACCACGTTGAACTGACCGTTGGACTGAATTTCACCGATCATCACCGGTTTGTGCAGGTGATGGTTGGTGGCATCCATAGTCAGCGTATAACCATCCGGTGCCTGGAAGGTTTGTCCGGCCATCGCTGCCCGCACTTTATCGACATCGGTGGTACCGGCTTTTTCCACCGCCTGTGCCCACATATGAATACCTACATAGGTGGCTTCCATCGGGTCGTTGGTGACGGCATTGTCGGCATTCGGCAAGTTATGTGCCTTGGCGTAGGCTTTCCATTCGGCGACAAATTTCTTGTTGGTTGGGTTATCTAACGACTGGAAGTAGTTCCAGGAAGCCAAATCACCGACCAGTGGTTTAGTGTCGATGCCGCGCAACTCTTCTTCGCCCACAGAGAAGGCAACTACCGGCACATCGGTGGCTTTCACGCCCTGATTGGCCAACTCTTTGTAGAACGGCACGTTAGAATCGCCGTTGATGGTGGAGATCACTGCGGTTTTACCGCCCGCGGCGAATTTTTTAATATTAGAAACAATGGTTTGATAATCGCTATAGCCAAATGGCGTATAGACTTCTTCGATATCTTTATCCTGTACGCCTTTCGAATGCAGATAGGCGCGCAGGATCTTGTTGGTGGTGCGTGGATAGACGTAATCGGTGCCCAGCAGGAAGAAACGTTTGGCATCGCCGCCGTCGTCACTCATCAAATATTGCACCGCAGGAATGGCCTGCTGATTAGGCGCTGCACCGGTATAGAAGACGTTTGGTGACATCTCTTCACCTTCGTATTGCACCGGATAGAACAGCAAGCCATTTAATTCTTCAAATACCGGCAAGACCGATTTACGTGATACCGAGGTCCAACAACCAAAGACCACCGCCACTTTATCTTGGGTTAACAACTGGCGGGCTTTTTCAGCAAACAGCGGCCAGTTAGAGGCGGGGTCGACCACCACCGGTTCGAGTTTTTTGCCCAGTACGCCGCCGTGGGCGTTGATATCGTCAATGGTCATCAGCGCCACGTCTTTCAACGGCGTTTCTGAGATAGCCATCGTGCCAGAGAGTGAGTGCATAATCCCCACTTTAATGGTGTCTGCGGCCTGCGCGGTAAAGGCTAATCCCATGCTGAGCACGGTCGCAGAGAGGGCGAAAGCTTTAATCAAACGTCGACGTTGCATAGATGTCACTCCTGTTATGAAAATTGCTGTAATGGGCGAAAATTCTAAAAACAGTGGAAAAAATCATCATCAAGTACGGGATTCGCTGTCAGGTCGCGCCTGATGCAGCATGTGTAAGGTAATTTTGCGTACTTCCGCTTTACTGACCGCGATGTGATCGTGGAGCTGGCGCTGTGCCTCCTGGGTTTGTTGTTGCATGATGGCGTGTAAAATATTGGCGTGCTCTTGATAAGTGGCGTTAACACGCGCGTCTTTGGTGAAGTCTAATCGGCGAATAATGCGGATTTTTTCCGTCAGATCGGCATGAATTCGCGCCATTTCCGGGTTGCCTGCGGCGGCAACCAACGCCATATGAAAGGCCTCGTCATAGCGCGATACCGCTTGCCCGTCTTCGAGCTGCGGTTGGTCAATCCAGAAGGCTTTTAGCTCGCCAAAAGCGGGCGGCAACTCGCCGAGCGGCAGGGCGCACAGGCGTTTCACCGCCTCGAGTTCTAGCACGATGCGCAGATCATAAAGCTGCTCGAAGTAATCGAAATCGAACGGGCGTACTTGCCAGCCGCTGCGGAAAAACACATCGACATAGCCTTCGCGCTCGAGCCGGAACAGCGCCTGGCGTACCGGCGTGCGGCTGACATCCATGCGTTCAGCGATATCGTTCTCGCTAAAGCGATCGCCTGGCAGCAGGCGAAAGTTGAAGATGTCGTCCTTCAATTGCAGATAAATTTTTTCCGCCAGCCCTTCGGGCCGGCTTTTATTACGTCGAGTGCGGGTACCAGTGAGTTGCATGTTTGATTCTCCTTAGGCGATATCTAGCCATAATAAGGCATCGCCGGGGCCGACTGGTCGGCCCTGCTGGCAACTGATACGGCTGACGGTACCGGCACAAGGCGCATTAACCGATAGCTCCATTTTCATGGCTTCGACGACGACCAGCGGCTGCCCGGCTTGCACCTTCTGGCCCGGTTCGACCAAAATCTTCCAGATGTTGCCGTTGAGATCGGCGCTGACCAGTTGACCATCTTGTGAGCCAGTTTCTTCGACCGGCGGTGTCGCATTGACAGCGGCGTCGACCGCTGCACTTTCCTGCGCCTGCCAGTGGGCGACTTCGCTTTTAAACGCCTGCTGCTGGTGGCGGCGGAAATCTGCGATATCGTCGGCATTGTCGGCTAAAAATTGCTGATATTCGGCGAAATCAAACTCGCTATGTTCGATACGTACTTGGGCGCGGCCTTCGCGGAAAGCATCGCGCTGCGCGTCCAGTTCCGCTTCGCTGACCTCGTAGAAACGTACCTGATCGAAGAAGTGCAGCAACCAAGGCTCACCCTGCTGGAATTGCTCGTTTTTCAGGAATTTGTTCCAGATAGGCAAGGTGCGCCCCACCAACTGATAACCACCCGGTGAATCCATGCCGTAGATGCACATGTACATGCCGCCAATGCCCACGGTTCCCTCGGCGGTGTAAGTACGTGCCGGGTTGTATTTAGAGCTAAGCAGACGATGGCGCGGATCGAGCGGCACCGCGCAAGGTGCGCCGAGGTACACATCGCCCAAACCGAGGATCAGGTAGCTGGCGTCGAAAATAATGTTTTTGACGTCTTCGCGGCTGGATAAGCCATTGGTACGCTGAATAAAATCAACGTTATTTGGCAGCCAAGGAGCCTCGGCGCGTACCGTTTGTTGATAGCGTTCAACGGCACTAAGTGTGGCGCTGTCTTCAAAGGCCATCGGTAAATGTACGATACGGGTTGGGATTTTCAGCGTGCTGACATCAGCCAGCCCTTGTTCCAGCATCAGCAAATGCGTCAGCAGATCGCTTTGTTGTAACTCGCGCCCGTCATAGCGCACTTGCAGCGAACGCACGCCCGGCGACAGTTCTTCAATACCGGCGAGTCCTGCCTCACGGATGGCTTTCATCAACAGGTAAATACGCAGACGCAGCGCTAAATCCAGCACGTTATCGCCATATTCGATCAGCACATAGCTATCGCCAGCCTGGCGATAAACCACCGCAGGACGCTGATTATCGGCCGGTAGCTCGGCCAAAATGGTGGCCGACGCGGTATTGCCCGGCAGCAATGAAGGCGTTGGCATCTCCATCGCCTCGATAGGCATCAGCGAGTCAATGGTGCCTTGTTGGGCCATATCTAGCGCCTGTGCCTGCTCAACACTAATCGGGTGGAAGCGAATTCGGTCGCCCGGTTTTACCTGACCGACTTTCCACAGCTCGGCTTTGGCAATGGTTACCGGGCAGACAAATCCGCCGAGGCTTGGCCCATCGCGGGTTAGAATCACCGGGAAGTCGCCGGTAAAGTTAATTGCGCCGATGGCATATTCGCAGTCATGCACATTCGACGGATGCAGCCCGGCTTCGCCGCCGTCAAGTCTGGCCCACTGTGGTTTCGGACCGCTCAGGCGCACGCCCAGACGGTTGGAGTTGTAATGTACCTGCCATTCGGCGGCAAAAAACGCGTCGATAGAGTCTTTGCTAAAGAAATCCGGCGCGCCGTGCGGGCCATATAACACACCGATATTCCACACGTCACCGTAAGCAGGCAGGATCTGCCCGGCGGCGGCTTGTGGTGCATCGACCGGAGCTGGCGTCGTGCAAGCCGCCAGCTCCGGTTGAGAGATATTGAGCACATCGGCGATGCGTAATGTACGTCCGGCATGGCCGCCAAACTGGCCGAGAGCGAAGGTGGAACGGCTGCCGAGATACACGGGTACGTCGAAGCCATTACGCACGGCCAAATAGGTGCGGCAGCCTTGGGTGGCGCGGCCCAGCGTTAAAATTTGCCCGGCTTTCACCTTGATTGGCTGCCAGTAATCGACGGCTTCGCCATCGATTTCCGCCGGGCACTGTGCGCCGGTCAGGGCAATAATGGCATCACAATGGAAGCGCAACGTTGGCCCTTGCAGCGTGAATTCCAGCCCGGCGGCATCCAGATGGTTACCGACAATGCGGTTCGCCAGTCGGAAGGCGTAATCATCCATCGGACCAGATGGCGGCACGCCAATATCCCAGTAGCCGAGGCGGCCCGGATAATCTTGGATGCTGCTGTAAGTGCCGGGTGCTATCACCTCGATGGCCTGCGGCGCATACTCGAAACTATCGAGCATTCGCGTCCACATTTTCCCCTGCTGGAATAGCGGGGTGGCGACAACCTGGCGCAGATAATCAATGTTGCTGGCGATGCCGTGCAGACGAGTTGCCGCTAAGGCTTGCGCCATTTTTGCCAGTGCGTCCTGACGGTCGCTGCCGTGCACAATCAGCTTGGCGATCATTGGGTCGTAGAAGCTGGAGACTTCGCTGCCGGTTGATACCCAACCATCAACACGCACATCGTCCGGGAAAAACACATCGGTCAATACGCCAGGGCTGGGCTGGAAGTTTTTCAGCGGGTCTTCGGCGTAAATACGCACTTCAATTGCAGCACCCTGCGGTGCTTGTTGCATGCGAGGCCAATCGAGCGGCAGGTCGGCAGCGACGCGCAACATGCACTCGATTAAATCTAACCCGGTGACCATTTCGGTGATCGGATGCTCGACTTGCAGGCGGGTATTGACCTCAAGGAAGTAAAACTCATCGCGAGCGGCATCGTAAATAAATTCCACGGTGCCCGCGCTGCGGTAATTAACCGATTCACCCAGTTGCACGGCGGCCAGATGTAAGGCTTCACGCGTTGCCTGTGGCAGATGTGGTGCGGGGGTCTCTTCCACGACTTTTTGGTTGCGGCGTTGCAATGAACAATCACGTTCGCCGAGTGCTACAACCTTGCCTTTTCCGTCGCCGAAGATTTGTACTTCGACGTGACGAGCGCGGTCAACAAAGCGCTCCAAAAATACGCCGGCATCGCGGAAAAACTGCTCGCCGAGGCGCTTTACGCTGTCCCAGGCATCGATCAGCGCTTGTTTATCATCGCAGCGCGTCAAACCGATGCCACCGCCACCGGCGGTGCTTTTTAGCATAATCGGGTAACCGATATGTTCGGCAGCGACGATGGCCTCATCCAGACTATCTAGCAGCGCTGTACCCGGCGTCATCGGCACATTGGCCGCACCGGCTAGTTCGCGGGCGCGATGTTTTAAGCCGAACTCGCGGATTTGGTGGGCGGAAGGACCGATAAAGGCGATGCCGGCCGCTTCACAAGCATCGGCGAATTCTGCGCTCTCGGATAGAAAGCCATAGCCCGGATAAATGGCTTGCGCGCCGGTTTGCGTGGCGGCCGCCAGAATTTTATCAATCAGCAGATAGCTGTCGCTGGCCTTTTCGCCACCCAACGCCACGGCGATATCGGCTTCGCGTACATGCGGTGCATTACGGTCAGCATCGGAATAGACCGCCACGCTGGTGACGCCAAGGCGTTTTAAAGTGCGGATTGCACGGCAGGCAATTTCACCACGGTTGGCAATTAATACGGTAGTAAACATGGTGGCCCCTTAAGCGTTGTTTTGGCTGGCGAGATGCTGGATATAGTTTTTCCAGCCACCAAATGAGGTGACGTCGGTTGCACCTTCCAGCGCCCAAGGCTCGCAGATAAAGCCTTTCACCTGACGGCCATCCGCCAATTGCAGCGTGCCGATGCCGAGCGGCGGGGCGATTTCGGCGACAAATTCGCCAAAACGGGCCAGCGGGATATCCCACAGTTCGACGATAATCGCGCTGCCGCCGGTGGTTTTAAGCAGGCCCGGTTTCAACGGTTGCGTATTTGCCAGTGCGTACAGGCGATAGTCGGCAGAAGTGACGGTTTGTTCGACGCGCACTGCCTGGCGTTGGGTTAGTTGGAAATTCAGCGGCATTCCGCTCAAATGTGCGCCAACTACCGCGACACGGACATGGTGAGCACTTACTGGGGCGTGAGAATCGCGTGCGAGATTTGCGCTAAAGGCTTTGTTGGTGGCGCCCAAAGGCAGCGCCAGTGCGCGTTGCCATTTTTGCCCAAAGCTTGCTAGTGCCGCATCGTGCCAGGCGGGGGCGATAAGGGTAATTCCGAAGGGCAAGCCGTCGGCACGCAGGCTGGCGGGGAGTGCTAATGCACTCAGATCGGCCAGATTGGTGAAGTTGGTATAGGTGCCAAACTGCGAGTTATAGACCACCGGCTCCTGTGCCATTTCTTGCAAAGTGCGAATGGTCGGTGAAGTGGGTACTAACAATGCGTCGAAGTCTTTAAGCACCAGATTAATTTTACGCGATAGCTCAGCGCGTAAATATTCTGCGCGCCAGGCATCGCAGGCGTTGTAGTTCAGACCATTGGCAACGATGCCACGCACTACAGGATTCATCTCTTGTGGGCTATCGGTAAACATTTTGCCCACCGCGACGGTGCGTTCCGCTACCCATGCGCCGTAGTACAGCTGCTCGGCCAGTGCCTGGAAGGGCGCGTAATCAATTTCTACCAACTCGACGCCCATCTGTTGCAGACGTTCTAGCGCTTGTTTGAATTCGTACTCATATTGGCTATCGCCAAAGAATTCCAGCTCATTCGGGATAGCAAAACGTGGCTGGGCCGACATGGTTGCTGGAGCGGTACGCGGGTTAGCGCGTGAATACGCATCGGCGCTGTCGTAACCCCCGGCAAGTTCGGCAACCTGTAGCGCATCGTCGACGTTGAGTGCAAACACCGATACGCAGTCGTTGAGCTTACAAGCCGGTACTACGCCGCGATTCGATAGCCAGCCTTTGGTCGGTTTTAGCCCGATAATATTATTAAAACCCGCTGGGACGCGGCCCGAACCGGCGGTATCGGTGCCTAATGAGAATGGTACTAAGCCACGAGCCACGACCGAGGCGGAACCGGAGCTGGAGCCGCCGCTAACATAGTCAGGGTTGAAGCTGTTTTTAACTGGGCCAAAAGGTGAGCGAGTACCAACTAATCCAGTGGCAAACTGGTCGAGGTTGGTCTTGCCGATCACTACCGCGCCTTTGGCTTTCAGATTGGCGACAACGGTCGCATCGGCGGCGGCAGTATAGGTAAAGGCCGGACAAGCCGCTGACGTTGGCCAATCGCCAACGTCGATATTGTCTTTTACTGCAAAAGGGATACCAAACAGTGGCAACGTGTTCAGTGCACCTTGTGCTTGTTCGCGTCGCGCTTCCAACTGAACAATTTGCTGTTCTAGTTGTTCGGGTGTCGCAAGATACAACCATGCATTATCTTCGGTGCTCAAACTGGCAAGCAGCGTGCTGAGCGAACTGCGCAAACTATCTGGAGAATGTCGGTAATGCTGTTGCCAGTCACACAGTTGAAAGGCAGAAAAGGCAGTAGAGGTCGCAGGCATAATTAGAATTCCATCTAGTACACAAGATTGATTTCACTTAAGCAAAGCCTGTGCCAAGATGTTATTTGCTGATTTTAAAGGACTTACTTCCTATTCTCGCGTTTACTCCCATTATCTTGCCTCCCCGTTATTGCACGATTGTGCAAAAACAGGGCAGCGCCTTTGCTTGCGTAAACGGCCCCAATCTCTCATCTGTTATTGCCTAAAAATCGCCCAGCCTCACAAAACTGAAAGATAAAAATTCGCCGCCATTGCTTAAGTCATTGCATCAACTATATGTTTATTTTTAATTTACAAAATGTAACTGGGAGTTAGAAATGATGTTAAAAAAATTCAGCATGACAACAATGGCGATGGCCGTACTGATTTCTGCCCCGGCTTTTGCTCAGTTCCCTGAGGGCTATCCCGCCGATTATCAGAAGGTTGTCGATGGCGCGAAAAAAGAGGGGAAAGTCGTGGTCTATTCGACCACCGATCTGAAAGCGGCCGCCCCGCTGATCCAAGGGTTTGAAACGCTGTATCCGGGCATCAAGGTCGAATACAACGACATGAACAGTACCGAATTGTACAACCGTTACATCAGTGAACAGGCATCCGGTAGCAGTAGCGGGGATGTGGTGTGGAGTTCATCGATGGATACGGCGCTGAAACTGGCGACAGATTATGCTCAGGAATATGCCTCGCCTGAGCTGGGTAAATTACCGAAATGGGCAGTATGGAAAGAAAAGGCTTATGGCACTAGCTATGAACCACTGGTGTTTATCTATAACAAACGGTTGATCACGGCCGGTGAAGTGCCCGACTCACATACTGCGCTGGCTAAACTGGTTTCCGGCGATCCACAGAGATTTAAAAAGAAGGTGACGACCTACGATATTGAAAAATCGGGCGTCGGATTTATGTTGTCGGTGATGGATTCGAAGGATGACCCCAACTACTTCGCGACGTTGGCCGATATCGCTAAGGGCGGGCTGGTGGTGCAATCGTCTACCGGCACCATGATGGAACGGGTGTCATCCGGTGAAAATTTGATTGGTTTCAATATCATTGGTTCTTATGCCGAAACCCGTGCCAAAACGGATACCTCGCTTGGCATCGTTTATCCAACCGATTACACCTTGGTGTTATCTCGAGTGAGTTTTATTAGCCATCAAGCCGCACATAGCCACGCTGCTAAGTTATGGCTGGATTATATCTTGTCAGAAAAAGGCCAGAATATTTTGGCTAATCAAGTCGATATTCCGTCTATTCGCCAGGATATCGAGGGAAATAACGATGTCGATGGCTTGACTAAAAAATTGGGCAATGCGCTTAAGCCTATCCCAGTAGATGAAAGCCTGCTTGAGTACTTAGAACCGACCAAACGTTTGGAATACATCAAAAAATGGCGCGCTGCTGCCGCAAAATAAGGCAATGACCCGAGTGCGTACCAACGCTTTTGGTACGCCTCCTTTTGTATCGTCAATTGATCGTTAACCGATGGGATTCTCTATGACAGCATTGCGCAGAAAATGGCAAAGCCTGCCGCGTGGCTTAGTGGTGTTGATAACCGCTTTAGTTATCTACATTCCGTTGTCCTTTATTGTGATCCAAAGCTTCCTCTCCGCGCCTTTCTTCTCACCGGCCAAAGTACCAAGCCTTGGCGCGTTCGAATTTATTTTTAGCGATCCTGATTTTTACAAGGCGCTAAAAACCGGCTTTATTCTGGCTTTTGGTTTGGTGATTATTGCCATTCCACTGGGTGGAATTCTGGCCTTTTTGATGATCAGAACCGATTTGCCGGGCCGACGTTTTATTGAACCACTGATTCTGGTACCGATTTTTGTCTCCCCGATGGTGCTGGGTTTTGGTTATGTGGTGGCGGTTGGGCCGGTGGGTTTCTTCTCGCTATGGGCCGAATCGTGGTTCGGTTTTATTCCGTGGAATATCTATTCGATGACCAGCATCGTGATCATCGCTGGATTGACCCATGTTCCTCACGCTTATCTCTATATTTCTTCGGCGTTGCGTAGTTTAGGCTCGGATGTAGAAGAGGCGGCGCGCACGGCCGGTGCCACGCCGTTGCAGGTCATGACCGCCGTCAGTCTGCCGATGGTGCGGCCTGCGGTACTTTACGCTGGCGTGTTGCTGTTCTTCCTCGGATTGGAAGTGTTTGGTCTGATGCTGGTGCTAGGGGATTCGGAAGGCAACCTGGTGCTGGCGACCTATCTTTATCAGCTCACGAACAAACTGGGTACGCCGTCTTATCATTTGATGGCGGCGGTGGCGGTGGTACTGATTTGTATTACTGTACCTTTGGTGATGTTGCAGCGGCGTCTAATGCGCACTGCGCATCGTTTTGTCACCGTCAAAGGTAAAGCGTCGCAGGCGCGCGCGTTACCGCTGGGTAAATGGCGCTGGGTGGCCGGGGCGTTGGTGGCGTTTTGGCTGACAGTGACTATCGGTATACCGTTGATTGGTGTGGTACTGCGAGCCTTTATCTCCAACTGGGGCGTCGGCGTATCGATTTGGGATGAGCTGTCGCTTGGGACCTTCCGCACTATCTGGGAGCAGCCCAACCTGCTGCGTGCGATCGTCAACTCAATGGCTATCGGCGTTATCGGCGGGGCGTTGGCAGTAGTGTTCTACCTATTTATAGGTATCGCTATGCATCGTAAACCCGACGGCGTCACGCGCTTTCTCGATTACAGCGTATTAGTACCACGCGCGGTACCGGGATTGCTGGCGGGGTTGGCGTTCTTGTGGGTATTCCTATTCTTGCCAATGTGGCTGGATAACTCGCTGAAAGAAGGCTGGATGTCGTCACTACCGATGGCGGAATGGCTACGCGAGAACCTGGTAGTGTGGCTGCGCTCGTTACGTAGCACGATTTTCAGCGTCTGGCTGGCCTATACCGTGGTGTGGATGGCTTACGGTCTGCGTTTGATCTCGTCTACGTTGTTGCAAGTGGGGCCGGAGCTGGAGGAAGCCGCGCGCAGCACTGGCGCAACGCGTGGGCAGATAACGCGCCATGTCACCATTCCTTTATCACGTTACGGCCTGATTGGTTCGTGGTTGCTGATGTTCCTGATTTTTGAACGTGAATACTCGACCGGTGTTTATCTGCTTTCGCCGGGAACCGAAACCATCGGTTCCATGCTGGTGTCGCTATGGGCGGCTGGGGCGATTGATATTGTTGCCGCGCTCTCCTTTATTAATATCCTGCTGGTGGTATTAGGCCTGGGTATTGCCCTTCGTTTTGGAGTCAAATTACATGATTGAGCTTTCAGTAGAGAATCTGCATTTAACCTATGGCGACAATCCGGTATTAAAGGGCGTATCGATGGAGCTCAAAAAAGGCGAAGTTGTCTCGCTTTTGGGGCCATCGGGTAGTGGCAAAACCACCTTATTGCGAGCGGTTGCCGGGCTGGAAAAACCAACGCAAGGCCGGATCATTATCGGTAAGAATACGGTGTATGACGGCACATCGCGCAGTGAGATCCCGGCAGAAGAACGCAATTTGGGGTTGGTGTTCCAGTCTTACGCATTATGGCCGCATAAAACGGTGTTTGAGAACGTGGCTTACCCGCTGAAGCTACGCAAAATTGCCGCTAGCGAAATTACCCAGCGCGTACAGGCGGTGTTAGATCAGCTCGGTTTGGGACATTTAGGGCAGCGCCATCCGCATCAGTTATCCGGTGGTCAGCAACAGCGCGTAGCTATTGGCCGGGCGCTGGTCTACAACCCACCGGTTATCCTGCTTGATGAGCCGCTATCTAACCTCGATGCCAAGCTGCGCGAAGAGGCGCGAGTCTTCCTACGAGAATTGATTATCAAGCTCGGCTTATCAGCGTTGATGGTGACGCATGACCAGAACGAGGCAATGGCGATTTCTGACCGTATCTTATTGCTCAACAACGGGAAAATTGAACAACAGGGCACGCCGCAGGAAATGTACGGTTCGCCGACCAGCCTGTTTACCGCCGGTTTTATGGGTAGCAATAACAGCTTGCATGGCAAGGTGACGGAACTACGCGACGGGAAAGCCAAGATAGAGGGCAAAGATTGGGCATTGTGGGGCATCGCGCTACAGGGAGTGAGCGTTGGGCAAGAAGCAACGGCGGTGATCCGTGTCGAACGTGTGCGTATAGGTGACAATCATGACGGTAATCAGCTGGAACTACCGTTATTGACCAGTATGTACCTTGGCGATCGCTGGGAGTATTTATTCCGCACTGCCGCCGAAGATTTCGTGATCCGTGCCTATGGCCACGAACTCCGTGGACAAGATCATTGTCGTCTTTCATTGCCAGTCGATCAGCTATGGATTTTCCCGAAGGCTTAAGGTACATGATAAGGCCTATTGTGGGCCTTATTTTTATGTAGCCCGGGAAAGCATCAGTGGCAGAAGTGCAAAATATGTAAAACTGCTTGCGATAATATCGCGTGCTATATATATTCTTGCTCATGAACAAGAAAACTGATGCCGTATCTCAATCTACTAACGCACTGCATCTTGACCAGCAGATGTGTTTTGCACTTTATTCTGCCAATCTGGCGCTGAATAAAGTTTATCGTAAGCTGTTAAGTCAGTTGGATCTGACGTACCCACAATATCTGGTGATGCTGGTGTTGTGGCAGCAAGATGAGTTGATTGTGTCAGATATTGGCGAGAAGCTATTTCTCGATTCCGCGACGTTAACGCCGCTGCTTAAGCGCCTGGAAACTGCCGGTTTATTAGTGCGCCGTCGCGCGCAGTCTGATGAGCGCCAGGTGGTGATTTCGTTGACCGAGCAAGGCCGTGCGCTGCAAGAAAATGCACGTAGCATTCCAGAAGCTATTGCCTGTGCTGCCGAGTGCAGCATTGAAGAAGTCACTGCTATCAAGCAGCAGTTACAGATTCTGCGCGGCAAGTTGCACCAGCATATCTGAGGCTGTTTAGCGGCCTCAGTTCGCAAAATTAAATAATCAGGTATGCAATTATTCGTATGCCTGCTACAGTTAAATATATCGCAGGCGATTTAATCGCGTGATTTATTTGCTAACCCCTAGAGCTTAAAAGGAACACATTATGTCTATTGAACAAGTTGTTTACCGCGCCCATGCAACTGCTACCGGTGGTCGTGATGGCCGTGCGACTTCATCTGATGGCGTACTGGATGTGAAACTGGGCCTGCCGAAAGAGATGGGCGGCGCTGGCGGTGAAGTTTCTAACCCAGAGCAACTGTTTGCTGCGGGTTATTCGGCATGCTTCCTTGGCGCTCTGAAGCACGTTGCTTCACTGGAAAAAGTTCGCATTCCTGCCGATGCTAAAATTGACGGCGCTGTTGGTATCGGTGCAATCCCCGGTGGTTTCGGAATTGAAGTGCAACTGGACATCACCCTGCCAGGCATCGAGCGCAGCGTAGCAGAAGACTTGGTTGCCAAAGCGCACCAGGTTTGCCCGTACTCCAACGCAACCCGTGGCAACATCGACGTCACCTTGAACGTTAAATAATAACTTGAACGTTAAATAATAAAGAGTAGCTGTGTCTGCACTACCCTTGTTAACAAGACCGCTGCGGCGGTCTTTTTTGTTTTTATTATTCGTTATGTACTAAAAGCGCTGCACATTTGGGCAACGACCGGGCATTTTGCCCGCAAAAGGCGTTTTTATAGACAATCAGTATGTTTGCGATAATAAAGGCATTGACGCCCAGATAGCTCAGCAGTAAGATGCGCCCCACTCGGCGAGTAGCGCAGCTTGGTAGCGCAACTGGTTTGGGACCAGTGGGTCGGAGGTTCGAATCCTCTCTCGCCGACCACATTCCCAAGTTTCAGATAAAATTATTTATTTGAGACTGATAAAAAACCCGCAGGTTTCTGACCTGCGGGTTTTTTATTGCCTGTTATTTACCCTTTCGTGATGCACATAACCCCAATTGCCGATCGGCTTCGCCATCATTATTGAGGCGAATAATGTGCGGCTATCCATGATAAATATGCTGAGCAATTTGATCTTTTCCGCTGCGAACATAGTGATGTTCATTCCTTTATTTTTGCGTACTCGGCAGCATTTTCAGCTGGATTTTACGGTATCACTACGTTAACTGTTTAGATAATCGTCATTTCGCCATAAATTTTATCGTCTTTTTTTCAAGGGTTATAGTCTGGCCTTCCGCAGTTTATTTGGCATTAAATATGGTTTTTATTGCTAGTCGTATAATTTTCATCCTGCAAATGTAATGAAGGTGTTTTTTTATGTTTGTTTGCTGTGACTCACACTCTTTGTAAATGCCTGATGGTTATATTGACGACACCGATCAGAGTTGCCAAATTGATACCACAGGTTTATCCAGATGGTTCTTCCGGTAATTATTTGTATCTCTATTTGAGTATCTATTTTGTCGGAATATCTCTGCAACGTGTGCCCAACGTTTAAGACAATGCCTGCTTTCAGCTAATCGGGCCAACAGCGCTATCCGTAAATAAAAAATAAAGGATTGCGCGAAGCTGAAAACCAACACACACATCCACATCACCATGATAAATGGAGCACAAGCGATGACAATTTCCTTGGGAAAAACCGGGATGCTGAAGTTCGGTATCGGTTTGGTTGCCCTGACTATAGCTGCCAGCGTTCAAGCCAAAACATTAGTTTATTGTTCTGAAGCCTCGCCTGAAGGGTTTAACCCGCAGCTGTTTACTACTGGCACCACTTATGATGCTAGCTCCGTACCTATCTATAACCGTCTGGTTGAGTTCAAAGTCGGTACTACCGAAGTTATCCCTGGTCTGGCTGAGAAATGGGAAGTTAGCCCAGATGGTAAAACGTATACCTTCCATTTACGCCATGGCGTGAAGTGGCAATCGAACAAAGATTTTAAGCCAACGCGTGATTTTAACGCTGATGACGTGGTGTTCTCTTTTGAACGTCAAAAAGATAAAGCTAATCCATACAACAAAGTGTCTGGCGGCAGCTATGAATACTTTGATGGCATGGGAATGGGCGATTTGATCGGTAAAATCGTTAAGGTTGATGATTACACCGTCCAGTTCGAATTAACCAAACCTTCAGCACCATTCCTGGCTGATTTGGCGATGGACTTCGCTTCCATCTTGTCGGGCGAATATGCCGACAACATGCTTAAAGCCGGTACGCCACAGAAAGTTGACCTGAACCCAATCGGCACCGGTCCGTTTGAACTGGTGCAGTACCAGAAAGACTCGCGCATTCTGTATAAAGCCTTTGATGGTTTCTGGGGTACCAAGCCGAAAATCGATCGTCTGGTCTTCTCCATCACGCCTGATGCGTCAATCCGTTATGCCAAGCTGCAGAAAAACGAATGTCAGGTGATGGCGTTCCCTAACCCGGCAGATTTAGCGGCAATGAAGCAAGATAAGTCCATCAACTTGATGCAAGAACCAGGTCTGAACGTTGGCTATCTGGCATTCAATACTGAGAAAAAACCGTTAGATAACGTGAAAGTGCGTCAAGCACTGACTTTGGCTGTTAATAAGAAAGCCATTATCGATGCGGTTTATCAAGGTGCAGGCCAAGCGGCGAAAAACCTGATCCCACCGACTATGTGGAGCTACAACAAGGATGTGGTTGATTATCCATATGACCCAGCGAAGGCTAAAGAACTGCTGAAAGAAGCGGGCTTGCCAAACGGTTTCACCACCGATATCTGGGCAATGCCAGTACAGCGTCCTTACAACCCGAACGCACGCCGTATGGCAGAGATGATTCAGGCCGACTGGGCGAAAATTGGCGTGAAAGCCAATATCGTCACTTACGAGTGGGGCGAATACCTCAAGCGTGCTAAGAACGGCGAACATCAGACGGTCATGATGGGTTGGACTGGCGACAATGGGGACCCGGATAACTTCTTCGCGACCCTGTTTAGCTGCCAGGCCGCTAAAGATGGCTCGAACTACTCACGCTGGTGTGACAAGTCGTTTGATAACCTGATCGGTCCAGCAAGTGAAGAATCAGATCACGCCAAACGTGTTGCGCTGTACCAGCAGGCTCAAGTTGTGATGCACGATCAGGCGCCTGCTTTGATCGTTGCTCACTCCACTGTGTATGAGCCAGTGCGTAAAGAAGTGAAAGGCTACGTGGTTGATCCACTTGGCAAACATAACTTTGCGAACGTTTCTCTGGACTAACCGTCCCTGAAAGCTCGTGAGCGAATAGGTGTTTTCAACGTTCACGAGTCTTTCTCTACAGCCTCAGATTTCTGCGTTTATTAAGCAATGTGAGCTAACAATAAGCCCGGTGAGCTACGGTTCCCCGGGCATTTTATACAGAGAGTACGGGATATGTTTCAATTCATACTCCGAC
The DNA here is from genome assembly GCF_049319665.1 of Rouxiella sp. Mn2063. Taxonomy (NCBI): domain Bacteria; kingdom Pseudomonadati; phylum Pseudomonadota; class Gammaproteobacteria; order Enterobacterales; family Yersiniaceae; genus Rouxiella; species Rouxiella sp. Mn2063. The sequence goes on from NZ_JBMOUD010000002.1 coordinate 180,131, forward strand.
GTTTGGGGTTAGTGATCCCAACGTTTATCGGCATTACTTTGCTGACTTTTGCCTTCGTGCACATGATTCCAGGCGACCCAGTAACCATTATGGCCGGCGAGCGCGGTGTTTCTCCCGAGCGTCACGCCCAGCTAATGGCACAAATGGGCCTCGATAAGCCGCTTTACCAACAATACTTCGTCTATGTGAAAGGGGTATTACACGGCGATTTAGGGATCTCGTTAAGTAGCCGCACCCCGGTCTGGAGCGAGTTCGTTCCCCGCTTTAAAGCGACGCTGGAATTGGGGATCTGCGCGATGATCTTTGCCATGCTGGTCGGTATTCCCGTTGGGGTGCTGGCAGCGGTAAAACGCGGTTCCATCTTTGATCACACCGCCGTTGGCATTTCTCTGACCGGTTATTCCATGCCGATATTCTGGTGGGGGATCATGCTGGTTATGCTGGTGTCGGTGCACCTTAACCTCACTCCTGTCTCAGGAAGGCTGAGCGACGCAGTCTTTTTAGATGACAGTAAACCGCTGACAGGCTTTGTACTCATTGACTCGCTGCTATGGGGTGAACCCGGCGATTTCAAAGACGCTGTTATGCATATGATTTTGCCTGCCATTGTGCTGGGGACTATTCCGCTGGCGGTGATTGTGCGTATGACCCGCTCTTCCATGTTGGAAGTGCTGGGCGAGGATTATATCCGTACCGCTCGTGCCAAGGGGCTGAGCCGTATGCGAGTCATCGTCGTTCACGCGTTGCGTAATGCCATGCTACCGGTAGTGACGGTGATTGGGTTGCAGGTGGGAACGTTACTCGGTGGTGCCATTTTAACCGAAACCATCTTCTCGTGGCCGGGCGTTGGACGCTGGCTGATCGAGGCATTGCAGCGCCGTGACTACCCGGTGGTGCAAGGTGGCGTATTGTTGATCGCCTCGCTGATTATTCTGGTTAACCTGCTGGTAGATGTGCTGTACGGCATCGTTAACCCGCGTATTCGTCATCATAAATAAGGGAGCGCAACATGTCTCAAGTTACTGAACCTGTGAGCGCTGAAGTCGTGACGGGTGCGCCAACGCCAATGCCTCCAATGCAGGAATTTTGGCACTATTTTAAACGCAACAAGGGTGCGGTGATCGGGCTGGTTTATATCATCATCATGTTGGTGATGGCGATTGGTGCCAATTTACTCGCACCACACGGCCCGGCAGAGCAGTTCCGTGATGCGTTACTTAAACCACCGGCTTGGATGGAAGGCGGCAGTTGGAAGTTTGTCCTGGGTACTGACGATGTCGGTCGCGATATCCTCAGTCGCTTGATGTACGGCGCCCGTCTGTCGCTGTTGGTTGGTTGTTTAGTGGTGGTGCTGTCGTTGATTCTTGGCGTGGTACTTGGCTTATTAGCCGGTTATTACGGTGGGGTGATCGACGCCGCTATTATGCGTGTCGTGGATATCATGCTGGCCTTGCCAAGCCTACTGTTGGCGTTGGTGTTGGTGGCTATTTTTGGACCATCGATTGTCAATGCGTCGTTAGCGCTGACGTTCGTTGCCTTACCACACTATGTTCGGTTGACTCGTGCTGCGGTATTAGTTGAGGTGAATCGCGATTACGTGACGGCTTCTCGTGTCGCAGGGGCCAGCGCAACGCGTCAGATGTTTATCAATATTTTGCCCAACTGTCTGGCACCGCTGATTGTTCAAGCGTCTCTTGGTTTCTCTAACGCCATTCTTGATATGGCGGCTCTCGGCTTCCTCGGCATGGGCGCCCAGCCGCCAACGCCTGAGTGGGGCACAATGCTGTCCGATGTATTGCAGTTTGCACAAAGCGCGTGGTGGGTTGTGACCTTCCCGGGTGTGATCATTCTGCTGACGGTACTGGCATTTAACCTAATGGGTGATGGCTTGCGTGATGCCCTCGACCCGAAACTCAAGCAGTAAGGGGCGAGAGATGGAAACCACGTTAATCAATGAAGTACCGGTCGGCAAAACCTTGCTGACTGTTGACCAGCTTTCGGTTCACTTTGGTGATGAAAAAGCGCCTTTCCGCGCCGTTGATCGCATTAGTTATAGCGTCAAGCAGGGCGAAGTTGTTGGCATTGTTGGTGAGTCTGGTTCAGGCAAATCGGTTAGCTCGTTGGCCTTGATGGGGCTTATCGACTTTCCCGGCAAAGTGATGGCCGAACAGCTAGAGTTTGGCGGTCGCGACTTGCAAAAAATGGGTGAAAAAGAGCGTCGGCAGATTGTGGGTGCCGAAGTCGCGATGATCTTCCAAGACCCAATGACCAGCCTTAACCCTTGCTACACCGTTGGTTTCCAGATTATGGAAGCCATCAAGGTACACCAGGGTGGCAACAAGAAAACTCGTCGTCAGCGCACCATCGATTTGCTGACCCAGGTCGGTATTCCTGACCCAGCATCGCGTCTGGATGTTTATCCGCACCAGCTTTCCGGTGGTATGAGTCAGCGCATCATGATTGCGATGGCGATTGCCTGCCGTCCTAAGCTGCTGATTGCTGATGAACCTACCACGGCGTTGGATGTGACCATTCAGGCACAGATCATCGAGCTGTTACTGGATTTGCAGCAAAAAGAGAACATGGCACTGATGCTGATCACGCACGATTTAGCGCTGGTTGCCGAAGCGGCACAGCACATTATCGTGATGTACGCCGGACAGGTGGTTGAGACCGGTGAAGCCGCTGAGATTTTCCGCGCACCGCGTCATCCTTATACCCAGGCGTTGCTGCGTTCGTTGCCGGAATTTGCTGCTGATAAAGCGCGTTTGCAATCTTTGCCGGGCGTTGTGCCGGGCAAATACGACCGTCCGAACGGTTGTTTGCTCAACCCACGCTGTCCGTATGCGAACGATCGCTGCCGTAAAGAAGAGCCGACGCTACGGGGTAACCCTGGGCGTCAGTCCAAGTGCCATTATCCGTTGGATGATGCCGGGAGACCTACTTATGAGTCTTAATCAAACCTCTGCGTCGCAGCCGCTGTTGCAGGCTATCGATCTGAAAAAACATTATCCGGTGAAGAAGGGGTTATTTGCCCCAGAACGCACGGTTAAAGCACTGGACGGCGTCTCTTTTGAACTGGATCGCGGTAAAACGCTGGCGGTGGTTGGTGAGTCGGGCTGCGGCAAATCGACCTTAGGGCGCTTGCTGACCATGATCGAGACGCCAAGCCACGGTGAGCTTTATTATCAGGGGCAAGACCTGCTTAAGCCGGATGCAACCGCTGAGAAACTGCGTCGCCAGAAGATTCAGATTGTGTTCCAGAACCCTTATGGTTCTTTGAATCCACGTAAAAAAGTTGGCCAGATCCTCGAAGAACCGTTGCTGATTAACACTAAGTTGAGCAGCAAAGAGCGCCGTGATAAAGCATTAGAAATGATGGCGAAAGTGGGGCTGAAAACCGAGCATTATGACCGCTATCCGCATATGTTCTCCGGCGGCCAGCGTCAGCGTATCGCTATCGCTCGCGGGTTGATGCTAGACCCTGATGTGGTGATCGCCGATGAGCCAGTATCAGCGCTCGACGTGTCGGTCCGCGCTCAGGTATTGAACCTGATGATGGATTTACAGCGCGATATGGGCTTGTCTTACGTGTTTATTTCACACGACCTGTCAGTGGTGGAACATATTGCCGATGAAGTGATGGTGATGTATCTCGGGCGCTGTGTGGAGAAGGGGTCGAAAGATGCCATCTTCAACAACCCGCGTCATCCTTACACTCAGGCGCTGCTTTCTGCGACGCCGCGTCTCAATCCAGGAGAACGCCGCGAACGTATCAAGTTAACAGGCGAACTGCCAAGCCCACTGAATCCACCGCCAGGCTGTGCATTCAGCGCACGCTGTAGTCGGGCATTTGGACAGTGTAAGCAGTTCCAGCCGCAGCTAAAACAGCATGGCGATCAACTTGTTGCCTGCTTTGCTGTTGAGCAGGACGATATCGCGACAGCCCCAGTCTAAACCTAAAGCGCCGCCTTTATCCTGGGCGGCGCTTTCTCCTGCCTATTCATTTTCTTCGGATTGTTCCTTTTTTTACACGATCATCGCGATAAGTGAATCGTTCATTTTTTGCTGTTTACACATAGGCATCGTGTTGTTTTGTGAGATAAAGAATGGCCTTTTACTAGGTAAAGTATTGAGAAGTACCGCTTCGAACTGATTGGTATCAGGTATACTCCGCCAAGATTCTCTTAACCTGAGCGTACTGGTAAGGTATAGAGCTGTCATCGGGAGCAGTAATGATAGGAGACATATGTTGCGGGTCAGGCGTTCTTTAACGATTAAACAGATGGCTATGGTATCCGGCGTAGCGGTTGTCACCCTCTGTATTTTTATCGCCATCCAGTTGTTTCACTTTGTGCAACAACGTAAGGAGGATTACGCCCAACAATTGGAAACTATCGCCAGTTCGGTAAAAAAACCGCTTGGCCAGTCAATACTCGATGCAGATTGGGTCAGAACCCAGCACGTGCTTAATACGCTGCAATCGGTCGGGATTCTTGAACGTGCCAGCGTGATACTGCCGAATGAATTGCCAACCTTATATACCCATTTACCGTCAGGCAAGCCGGTTCCGCAATGGGTGCTCACCGGTTTTAATCTACCGCTTAAAATATCGATACCGATCTACTCGTCGACAGCCAACCAGCAATCTCCAAAGCCGCTGGCCTATCTGGTGTTGCAGGCCGATCCTTATCGTATGTACCAATTTATTATCAGCGCGCTGTCTACCATGCTGACAACCTATCTTCTGTTAGCGCTGATTCTCTCGATTAGTATTAGCTGGTGTATTAATCGTCTGATTGTTCATCCGTTGCGCGCGATTGCCCGCGAGTTGGAAGCATTACCAGAAAATGAGCTGAATTATCATCAGTTGCCGGTGCTCGCGCGTCACGAAGACGATGAATTAGGAATGTTAATCCGCAGTTATAACCGCAACCAACAATGGTTTGAGAAAAAACAGGCGCAGTTACAAGACTCGAACTTTGTTTATAGCTCTATTCCTAATGAGGAACTGTTTCTTGCAAGCCTCACCCAGCGTTTGAGCCAAGAGAAACCTTTCCATGTGATGTTGATTGGCATAGAAAGCCTGGGTGACAGCGCTAATGTGACTTGTCCGCTGATAGAAGCCATTCGCAGTGTGTTACCCGCCCATTGTCTATTGGCCCGCTTGAGTTATAACGAGTTTGCATTGCTGGCAAGTGATATTGAACGCCCGTTTATGGCAATGAAACTGGCACGGGAAATTATGGCGCAAATCAATGCGCCCAAGCTCGTAGACCAGCCATTAACGCTGCTACACCCTGCCGGCAGCATTGGTATGGTGCGATGTGATGCTCAGAGTGATTTGACGGCAATCGCGCTTGTCTCACAAGCCCGTGCGGCAAAACTTTCTGCTTATCAGCAAGGAAAAAATCAAATCCTTCTCTTTGAGCCAGATATGACGGAGATAATTCAACGTCGTCTAAGGCAAGAGAATGATGTGCTCCACATCATTATGGAAAATGACTTTGCCCTGTTTCTCCAGCCACAACTCCATCTGGAAAGTGGTCAGGTCGTGGGGGTTGAGGCTTTGCTACGCCATAAAATGCCTGATGGTAGCTTTGGTTTGGAGCGTGACTTTATTGTGCTCGCCGAACAAATGGGCGTGATGGTTCAACTAGGGTATAAAGTTCTGGAGCTGGGCTGCCGTATTCTGGCTGGTTGGCAAGCGCAGGGGATCTCCTTGCCGCTATCTGTGAATGTTTCCGGTATGCAGCTACAACAAAGCAACTTTCTGCCGGAGTTACGCAATTTGCTCAGCAGATATAAAATAGATTTAGGGCAGTTGGTGTTGGAAATCACTGAAACAGCCAAAATAACCGATTTAGATTATGCATTTAGCCTGCTGACAGAACTTCGCACGTTGGGTATCTCGATAGAGCTTGATGACTTCGGTTTAGGATTCTCTGGGTTGGAATATCTGAATCGTTTGCGAAACTTGCCGATTGATGTGATCAAAATTGGTCGGCCTTTTGTCGCCGTACTGCCGCAGGATGAGATGATGGTAAACATTATCACGTCTATTGCACATACCATGAATATCCAACTAGTCGCTGAAGGTATTGAGACACCGGAACAGCGTGATTGGCTCGTCAATCATGGTGTGATTTATGGTCAAGGCTATCTGTTTTCCCCGCCATTGCCAGTAGAAGAATTTGAAAATAAGTATCTTGCTGACATTGTCATGCAATAGGGGCATTTTCTTCGCTAGACCATCATTTGTAACATCTACTTACCTTGAATTCCTGCGTGCAGAATGCTTTCAGCTCTAGTTTTTAAACATCTGTAATTACAACCCGAAACAATTCATTTTCATCTTGTTATGTCGGTGTTACCTTCTGCTGGTCGCTTTCCTCATACGTGTTTATCACGCATAAGCGATGCCTTCATAACAGGATGACTAAAATGACAAAAAAACCTTTTTATAAGAGTCTCTACTTTCAGGTGCTGCTTGCTATCACCTTAGGTGTTCTACTTGGACACTTCTACCCAGATATAAGCGTACAGATGAAACCGTTAGGCGACGGTTTTGTGAAGTTGATTAAAATGATTATTGCCCCAGTTATTTTCTGTACGGTGGTGACGGGTATCGCCGGTATGGAAAGCATGAAAGCTGTTGGGCGCACAGGGGCGATTGCTCTGCTGTATTTCGAGGTTGTCAGTACTATTGCACTGATTATCGGCCTGGTTATTGTCAACATCGTTCAGCCGGGCGCTGGCATGAACGTTGATCCCGCAGCGCTGGATGCCAAAGCCGTGGCAATGTATGCCGAACAAGCGCAGAGCCAAGGCATTATTCCTTTCCTGTTAGATATCATCCCAGCTAGCGTGATTGGCGCGTTTGCTAGCGGTAATATCCTGCAAGTCCTGATGTTTGCCGTGCTATTTGGCTTCGCGTTGCATCGTCTGGGCGATAAAGGTCAGTTGGTTTTCAATTTTATCGATAGCTTCTCGAAAGTTATCTTCGGCATCATCAATATGATCATGCGCCTTGCGCCGTTAGGGGCTTTCGGTGCGATGGCCTTTACCATCGGCAAATATGGCGTAGGTTCATTGGTGCAGCTTGGCCAGTTGATTCTGTGCTTCTATCTGACCTGTGTATTGTTTGTGGTGGTGGTTCTGGGGCTGATTGCTCGCTTCACCGGCTTTAGCATCTTCAAGTTTATTAACCATATCAAAGAAGAGTTGCTGATTGTTCTGGGTACTTCTTCTTCTGAATCGGTCTTGCCGCGTATGCTCGACAAAATGGAGAAGCTGGGCTGCAAGAAATCAGTGGTGGGTTTAGTCATCCCAACAGGTTATTCATTTAACCTCGATGGCACCTCTATTTATTTAACCATGGCGGCAGTGTTTATCGCTCAGGCGACCAATACGCACATGGATGTTTGGCATCAGGTGACCTTGTTGGTTGTGCTGCTGCTTTCTTCCAAAGGTGCAGCTGGCGTGACTGGCAGTGGCTTTATCGTTCTGGCGGCAACGCTGTCAGCGGTTGGTCATTTACCTGTTGCCGGATTGGCATTAATCCTTGGTATTGACCGCTTCATGTCTGAAGCTCGTGCGTTGACCAACCTGGTCGGCAACGGCGTGGCAACGATTGTTGTTGCTAAATGGTGTGGCCAATTAGACGAGAAACAACTGCAAGCTAGCCTGTCTGGTAAGCAAACTCTGTCTGCGGCAGAAAAAAGCGCATCACACTCCTAATCTGCAGTAATCTTTTACCGCCAGACAGAACAATGAGAGTCTGTCTGGCGGTAATCGTCCGGCCGTTTCCATCTGAATCATCGTGTTTATCGTCGTCACACTGCAAGTTGCAGAGTTGTAAGCCGATTTGTCTCTCAATTACCGCCTATCGGTACCGCGGCGTTTTTTGAGCATAGATGCGATATTTCATAACTTTCTTGATGTAACCTACGGATTATCTTAATAATATGTTGGTTTCGTTCCTGTCGACGTCATTTATTCAAGATTATTTTTATTGGCAGCGGTGACATTGGTAAAGGTTCGCTGTCTAACACAGTGCTAAACTCGCCATACTTTGCTTTCGCATTAAGACCCGATTCAATGCCATCATGGCAAACGGGCAGGATAAGCATGTTTAAATTGGAAAGAAATCTTAAGTAGGGGTTCAACATGCAGGGTACCAGAATTCGTTTACTCGTCGGTGGGGCACTATTGGCCTGCTCCGCGGTTAACGTGCAGGCTGAAGCGCTACAACCTGATCCAGCCTGGCAGCAAGGCTCATTGGATAATGGATTCAGTTGGCAATTATTGACCACGCCGCAACGCCCAAGCGATCGTACTGAGTTACGTCTAGTCGTGCGTACTGGCTCTTTAGCAGAGACCGCTCAACAGCAAGGATTTGCTCATTTTCTGCCGCGTATCTCGTTGATTCGCAGCCAAGGTTTCACTACCGCGCAATTACACTCCTTTTGGCAGCAAAGTATGGATAGTCATCGGCCTCTTACACCCGTTGTGAGCTCCTATGACTACACCTCTTATAACCTCAGCTTGCCTAATAACCGACCGGATCTGTTAAAAGAAGCCTTAACCTGGCTGGTAAACGCTGCAGGTAAAATGAATATTGATTCGGCGAATGTACAGGCCGCTTTGCAAGCGCCTCAAGACCCGATTGATGCAATGCCTGGCGATACCGCAGATGCCTGGTGGCGCTACCGCATAACCGGCTCGACGCTGGCCGGACACGATCCTTCGTTGGTACCAGCGAACCCAATTCAAGCAGACTTGCTCAGCAAATTTTATCACCAGTGGTATACGCCTGATGCGATGACGCTTTATGTGGTTGGTAATGTTGATGGTCGCAATATGGCTGAGCAGATCAACCGTACATTCTCCGTATTAAAAGGCCGCCGTGAAGCGCCGCAGACAATGCCAACGCTCGCTGATATGCAGCCGAAAGCGATGACGGTTATGGACGCGTCTGCCACACAGGATCGACTGTCTCTGATATGGAGCATGCCGTGGAAGCCGATTCAGGAATCGACGGCTTTAAATGCGTATTGGCGCAGTGATCTGGCGCGAGAAGCCTTGTTCTGGCATTTGCAGCAGTCGATGAAGAGCACCGCTGTTGCTGGGCAAGAAGCAAAGACTGACGGTATTGCGGTGCCTAACTTGAGCTTTGATTGTAGTGTGCAGTATCAAATTGCCCAATGTGCGATTCGCTTGGACAATCCACAGGAAAAAGTGCAGGAGTCGCTTAAGCAGCTAGGAACAGAGCTACTTAAAGTACGTGATAAAGGTATCACTCAGGCTGAGTTTGATACATTGATTGCGCAGAAACAGGACCAGCTCAATAAGCTGTTTGCTACTTATGCGCGTACTGATACCGGCGTATTAATGGCCCAGCGCTTACGTTCGCAACAGAACTCAGTGGTTGATATCGCCCCAGAGCAATATCAGAAGCTGCGCCAGAAGTTCTTGTCATCACTGACGCTAGAAGCACTGAATCAGGAATTGAAACAGCAATTATCACGCGAGCCTTCAATGCTGCTGACTCAACCTAAAGGCGAACCAGAAATGGACGTCCAGGGATTACAGGGAATTTACGATGCGATTATGGCACCTGCGGTGGAGGCTGCACCAGTAGCAGCACCGGCTGATGGAGCGACTACTGCGGCACAGTAAAATGATGAAGCAATGAACGTGGTTTGGGCGGTTTTGCAAAACCGGGAACGGTGTAATTTTCGGTTCTTCAAATGCGGTTATCAATGCTGCATCGTAGCCCGAACCGAGCAAAGGAACGAAGGCGCGTTCCTTTGCGATCCTGCGCCTTTTGATACTTCAACTCGGTATCCAGCGGAGGCCATGTTTCAGAAATTTCCGTTATAGCGCAAATTTCATCCCTCTGGGATACCCGGTTGCGGGGTCGAGCCAACGATAATGCTGTTGTCTCTCACCACTTGCCGGTGAAATTTTGAGTGCGCTGAGCGGCTTTTAAATCAACAGCAACAGCACAAACAGAAAAGCAGAGGCAGTTTTAGCCTTTGAATTTAAAAAAGCTTGGTGGCGCACTCAAAATTTCACTGACGAGTGATGGAGAGATAGCGAAGCAGGCTCGAATCCGAGGAAGGGATGGCGGAGCCATGAAATTTGCGCCTATCACTGTGGCAACTGAAACATAGCCTAGTTGTAATCTGATATAACACACTGAAAAAGCGCGGGATTGTAAAGGGATGCGCTTTCATCCCTTTACTCGGTTTAGGCTACTGAGCCATATTGAACTCCGTGCTTCGGAAACCGAAAACTCACCGTATTAATAGTATTCCCGACATCTTTTTATTCGTTTCGCAACTACCGTTCCCAGTTTTACAAAACCGCCCAAAGCAACGGTCATTGCTTCAATCCCCACTCATTGCTTTAAAAAAGCGCTCTACGTCCGCCGACGCATCCTACACTATGTATAAACAATGAACATATGAGAGGGATAGTGCTAATGACGCGCACAGGAAAGGTGGTGAGTTGGATCGCGGCGGCGGTGGTTATTGTATTGATTGTACTTATTATCTTTATTACGACCTTCGACTGGAACCGCTTAAAACCGACCATTAATAGCAAAGTATCTGCTGAGTTGAACCGGACTTTCGCCATCCGTGGTGATCTCGGTGTCGATTGGTCGCGGCAGAAGGAAGAGGGCGGCTGGCGCGCATGGGTGCCTTGGCCACATATTCATGCTGAAGATATTGTGTTGGGAAATCCGCAGGATATTCCTGGCAGTGAACAGATGGTGACGCTACAGCGAGTGGATGCCAGCATCGCGCCGTTGGCTCTGCTAGGCAAAAAAGTACTGATCCCGCGACTGTGGTTGAAGCAGCCGGATGCGTCGCTGGTACGTCTGGCGGATGGTAAAAATAACTGGACCTTTACGCTGGCAAATAGTCAGGACAAGGATAGTGGGCAGTCACAGCAATCGTCAGATTGGTCATTTCAGCTTAACGACATTGTCTTTGACCGTGGGCAGATTAATTTCAAAGACGCCACCTTGAAGGCGGATTTTCGCGCCACTATTGACCCGTTGGGCAAGCCATTACCTTTTGCTGAAGTCGTGGGCGATAAAGGGCAAAAAGAAGATAAAAAACAGGCCAATGTAGTCACTCCCGATTATGTTTTTGGCTGGAAAATCGAGGGTAAATATCGCGGTGAGCCGTTATCTGGTAGCGGCAAAATCGGCGGCATGATTGCCTTGCAAGATGCCAACGCTCGTTTCCCGCTCCAGGCCGATGTCCGTTCCGGCAAGACGCGAGTTGTGGTGGCAGGGACCTTAACCGACCCGCTTAATCTCGGTGCGCTGGACCTACGCTTAAAATTCTCCGGTCAGACCCTCTCTGACCTCTATGGCCTAACCGGTGTGTTATTGCCGCAAACGCCGCCTTATTCTACCGATGGACATCTGAGCGCGCAGTTGCAGCAACCTGCAGGAGCGAAATATCAGTACCAGGACTTTAATGGACAGATTGGGGATAGCGATATCCACGGTTCATTGATTTATCTGGCCAGTAAGCCTCGCCCTAAATTAAGCGGTGATATCACTTCTAATCAGTTGCGCTTTGCTGATTTGGCTCCGCTTATTGGCGCCGATTCTAATACAGACAAAGCTAAACGTGGTGAAGCGACACGTCAGCCTGCGGATAAAGCGCTACCGGTGGAGCAATTTGATACCAAAAGTTGGCGGGCGATGGATGCAGATGTGAAATTCAGTGCTAAACGTATCGAACATGGAAAATCGCTACCACTTAGCGATCTTAGCACCCATTTAAAGCTTGATAACGGCACAATTTTGATGGACCCGCTGCGCTTTGGTGTTGCCGGAGGTAACTTGAATTCTACGGTGCGGCTGGAAGGCGACAAATCACCGATGCGTGGTCGTGTGGACTTGCATGTCCGCAAGTTACAACTCAAAGCCTTGTTACCCAACGTGGAGTCTATGAAAAAAAGCCTGGGACAGCTTAATGGCGATGCCACCTTAAGCGGCACAGGTAATTCGGTGGCGGCGTTGCTGGGTACCGGTAATGGTGAGTTGAAGTTGTTAATTAACGACGGGGTAATTAGCCGTAGTTTAATGGAAATTGCCGGATTGAACGTAGGTAATTATTTGGTATCACGCTTATTTGGTGATGACGAGGTGAAAATTAACTGTGCGGCAGCGGACGTCAATATCAAGAATGGTTTGGCCAAGCCTGATTTGTTGGTATTTGATACCGAGAACGCACTTATTAACGTCACCGGAACGAGTAACTTTGCCAATGAGCGTCTCGATCTCACCATTGACCCAGACAGCAAAGGGATGCGGGTGCTGACTTTGCGTTCACCATTGTATGTGCGCGGTACTTTTAAGCATCCTGATGCAGGGGTGAAACCCGGGCCGTTAATTGCGCGTGGCGCAGCGGCGGTGGCATTAGGCGTGGTACTCACACCGGCTGCTGGCTTGCTGGCATTAGTTTCGCCTAGCGATAATGAGACAAACCAGTGCGGGGCAATTTTGCGGAAGATGAAGCAGAAGTAATCTCGTATTTGGGTAATGCTCCCTGCGCGACTAAAAGGCTCGCGCAGGGAGTCATAATCGAGTTAGCTAGCAGGGTTATTTAATACCGCGCAATCATGGTCCTGAATCTCTTCTGCGGACGCCTTATTAAACGTCCACAAATTGCGCTCAATAGCCAACAGCAGGAAATCGCCCCCTTTCAGACTGACCATTGCCATACCAAAGTGCCCCATATTCTTTCTGGCTGCGGGCACGCCGTCTGCCAGCATGCGGAACGCACCTTTCTCACCTAATTGCGCGGCAGTAATACGGCGCGCCAGATAGGTATGGCCGACCAGAGTATCGGGCAGGGCTTGCCATTGTTCGTTTATGGCGCCGGCATCTTTATCCAACGTCTTTCTCACTTCGGGTAGCAGACATGAAATATGAATATGTAGCTGATTCTGGGTACGACCAGACTGTGAGTTGATGGCCAGCGAGACATGACTGTCATCAATCGGTTTACCATATTTATCCGACATAAAATGTCGGGCTTGCCAGGCCTCGGCGAAGAAGTTCGGTGTCTTGTCTTCCAGTAACACCGGGCTTTCCATTCCACTAATTTTCGCCGTTGGCATCAACAGGAATTGCAGTGGGCCATTCATGTCTTTCATGACCACGAAACCCTCTTTCTCATCAACCTGAGAGCAAGGGGCGGGTTGGCCATTGTTACGCTGATCTGGCACGCATTTTTGACTAATGATATTCCACAGAGCGTCAGGGTTTGCACTGGCTGGTTGTACATAGCAACCCACTCCGGCAAGCATCATGCTCAGTGATAATAAAGGAAGTTGCAGGTGACGTTTAAAGGACATGTAGGGTTCTTCTGGTTAAAAGTATGCTGAATATAAAAGATGTTATGAATATAAAAATGCCGGGCTTTGTGCCCGGCATACTTGGAAGACTGTATTACAGTGACTGATCGCGAGTCTCTTTGGACAACAGCAGCGCTATCAGGGTCAGCGTTGCCATCGATGCCAAATAGACACCTACGTAGAACAAACCGTAATGGGTAGTCAGCCAGGTCGCAATATAAGGTGCCACGGATGCGCCTAATATTGAAGCGACATTATAAGAGAATGATGCACCGGTATAGCGAACCTCGGTTGGGAACAATTCTGGCAACAGCGCCCCCATTGGGCCAAAGGTCATCCCCATCACAATAAAGCCACACAGCAGGCACAGCATCACCATGGAGATGGATCCTGCGCTGAGCATAGCCGGGAAATTCAAGGCGAAGACGATCATCAGCAAGGTGATGCCAATCATAGTTTTGCGGCGGCCAAAGCTATCAGCCATTTGACCGGCAATAGGCACCAAGACACCAAAGCCAACCACACCAATCATCAACATCAACAGAAAATCATTACGAGCAATGCCCAAACCGACTGGTTTTGGCGTCGTGCCGTAGGTCAGGGTGTAAACGGTCATAATGTAAAACAGCGTGTAAGTGGCGACCATAATAAAGGTCCCCAGCAAGGTAGCTTTCAGATGCTTGCTGAATAAACGGGCGATAGGCACTTTGACCTGTTTACCTGCTTTAGCAATTTTGGCAAATACGGGGGTTTCATGTAGAGAAACACGGACATACAAGCCGATCAATACCAGCGCAGCAGAAAGGACAAACGGCACGCGCCAGCCCCATTCGATAAATTGCTGGTCGGTCAGCAGCCATGACAGTAGCAAGAACATGCCGTTGGCGAAGAAGAAACCAATAGGTGCGCCGAGCTGCGGGAAGGAACCATAAAGCGCACGTTTTTTTGCCGGAGCGTTTTCGGTTGCCAGCAGTGCCGCGCCCCCCCATTCGCCCCCGAGTCCTAGCCCTTGACCAAAGCGAGCCAGCGCCAGCAGCAGCGGCGCGAATACACCAATGCTGTTATAGGTTGGCAGCAAACCGATGACCACGGTGGAGATCCCCATGGTGAGCAAGGAAGCAACCAACGTGACTTTACGACCGACACGATCGCCGAAATGACCGAATAGTGCAGAACCAATCGGACGAGCGATAAAGGCAATCGCAAAGGTGGCTAACGATTGCAGTGTTGCCGCAGTAGGATCGCCTTGCGGGAAGAAAATATGCGGAAAGACGATAACCGCGGCAGTGGCGTAAATATAAAAATCAAAAAACTCAATAGCGGTACCAATTAATGAGGCAACGATAACTTTACCGCGCGAGTTTTGGCTGACCAAATAAGCGTCAGCTTCAAGTTCTGGAGTGATTGGAGTGGCTTGCATGATTGTTTCTTATTGGTTTTTAATGTAAATGAAATTGACAATAGCTTGCATCTTAAGCACAGCCCCAAGCGTTTTCAACGTGGCAAAATCTCACAATGTGACATTTCCGCATGATTTTGCGCAATCATTCTGCGAGGTTGTTTTTTGTTAGTCATAAGTTTTTTAGATGATGAAATTTCAGAGTAAGTCACTGTAAAAAAGCCGAAGGTTAGCGGCTTCTGTAGTGAGTTATTCTGGTTATTGCGAGTTGATTCCGCATTTATCAGTTTAATAGACTGCTTTTATGGCTGATTGTTGGAATTAAATGCCAGTTCATTTTAGTGAGCTGGCACGAAGGCAAGGTAAGAAGGGATTCTACGAGTCCTCGGGGAGTTGACCGCCGATAGCCGCGTTAGCAATGCGGCGGATAATAATCAGTGCATAGCCATGCCGTGACTGACAATTAATGATTGCCCAGTTAATGCTGCGCTAGGGAAGCAGGCCAGGAACGCGATCATATCGGCGATATCCTGTTGATCGGTAAATTGTCCATCCACCGTGCCTGCCAGCATGATTTTGGCAACCACCTCTTCCTCACTAATCCCCAATTCCTTAGCTTGCTGCGGGATCTGTTTTTGCACCAGTGGTGTTGCGACATAGCCAGGACAAACAACATGGCTGCGTACGTTATGTTCAGCACCTTCTTTCGCTAAAGTACGGCTCAATCCAAGCAGACCGTGTTTTGCCGTCACATACGCAGATTTCAGTTTAGATGCTTCATGAGAGTGAACGGATCCCAGATAAATCACCGTTCCTCCTCGATCGTTTGGGTACATTGAACGCAGGGCAGCTTTGGTCGTTAGAAACGCCCCGTCTAAATGTACAGCCAGCATCTTTTTCCAATCAGCAAAGGCAAAATCCTCAATACTATTGATGATTTGAATACCGGCATTAGACACCAGGATATCTACCGGGCCTAACTCTCGCACAACATGCTCAAAAGCTTGATCAACTTGCTGCTCATTGGTGATATCAACCAATAACCCAACGGCTTTACCGCCTGCGAGCACAATCTCTTGAGCCACTTTCTCTGCCGCTGGACCATTGAGGTCGACGACAGCGACACTGGCACCCAGTGCGGAGAGCGTCAGTGCCGTACAGCGGCCAATACCGCTGCCTGCGCCAGTGATAACGGCGACTTTTCCTTTTAATGATAGTTGCATAAAAATCCCTCATCAGAGCAAGAATAGTTAGAACAAGAATGGTCAGCCGTTTCTAGCAAAGAAACGGCACTCACTGAGCAACTGACTCTTCCTTGAACCATCAGGTAACAGCAGGCTAACACCAATAGCGACTGGCACTATTGGCGAAAAAGGGGAATTACTCGCTAGCTGGCTGTGCCGCAGGTTCGGACTCTTCTCTTGGTGGGTCATCGCTATAACGTGCAGTGGCGATCCACGCGGCGCAAAACAGTGTCAGGCGCGCAAAAAAATAGAAAAATGCCATCAGCCCAAGTACTGAGCCAAAAGCGGCACCAGAAGGTGAGCGAGCCAGACTTGGTAGCATCATCGTCATAATGTACTTAATGACTTCAAAGCCAATCGCCGCAATTAGGGTGCCACGCAGCAAGGCTTTCTTACGTGGCTTATGTCGTGGCAATACCCAGAAGATCCACAAAAAGAGCAGATAGTTTGCGGCAATCGAAATACTGGTGGCGATAATCGTTAGCGCGGGGCGCAGCCACTCAATGTGACTAAGTCCTAAGGCATCGACAATAGTTTTCTGAGCAGAACCGGCAATTGAGGTCAGTGATAAGGTGATAATGAGTGCCAGGACCAGTCCGGTTAGAGAAAGGAAGTCGCGCAGATAGCGAGTGTGGATTTTTTCCTGATCTTGTGGATTTCGCTCCCACACGTCACGTGACTGTGCTCGGATAGCTTCTCGCAGGTTGCCCATCCAGCTGATACCAGAGTAAAGCGCCAATAATAAGCCGGACAGGCCGACAGTGGTACGCTGTTCAATAGCAGTATTCACCGTGTTTTTTAAGGTGTTAGCTAATGTCGGGTCGCTGATACTGTTGACTATCTTATTGATAAGTTCGGTCAGCAGGTCTTGATTGGAGGCCAGTACAAAACCAACGGTGGCGAAAGACACCATCAGAATCGGGATCAGAGATAAGAAAGAGAAGTAGGTGATCGCAGCACCGAACTGACTACCTAATCGATCGTTAAAGCGTTCCACTGTACGGATCAAATGGGCAACCCAACCCCAATTTTGTACTCGCGTGACTAAGCATGAAAAGCGACTAATGTTCTTATCAACGGCGGCGTTACCCGTTTTAATATTAATCAGCGGGCTATCGTTGTTGTCGGTCGTGGATTCGGATTTTGATGTTCCTGTCATATAAAGTGATAACTCCTTGGCGCTTATTTGGCATCAATGCCTATCCGATTGCTTCCACGGCTAATCGTGAGCGCAGACTTCGAATAGGGTCGATGATATGCCATCCCCATTATTGAGTGTAAAAATAGCTTCCCCAAGTATAGCCGCCATCGGTTGAACTGTGCCGAAAGCTGGGCTGTATGGTGAGTATTTATCCTGTGACGATTTTATTTAGCCGACGTGTTCTTGCATGATCTCGGTTAGCCAATCCATAAATACCTTGACGCGTCGGGATAAATTTAGCCGGTGAGGGTAGACCAATGAGATAGGCAACGGCGGTGCGCAAAACTGTGGCAAGATACTCACGAGTTGACCGCTATTTAAATAGGGTTCCATCCCACTTTTAGGAGCCTGGATAATCCCTAAACCAGCCAGACAGGCGCTGCTATATGTTTCTGTACTATTAACAGTGACGGCCCCACCGATGGGAACAATTTTGAGTTGGTTGCCATCAAGATAGCTAAATCCTTCTTTTTGCCCGCCGAAGATCTGCTGATAGTGCACCATGGCGTGTTGTATCAACTCATTGGGATGTATTGGTGTGCCGTAACGGCGTAAATAGTCCGGGCTGGCGCAGTTAATCATACTGAGTTGACCGATCGAGCGAGCGATAAGCGCGGAGTCTTTCAACGTACCAACGCGTAGCACACAATCAAACCCCTCACGAATAACATCAACCTGATGATCGGTACTGCTCAGCTCGATTTCCAGCCCAGGATGACGGTTTAAAAACTCTGCAAGCTTCGGCAACACCAAATGCTGTGCAGTGCTCATCGGCATATCGACTCTTATCCGTCCGCTAATCGCTGCCGGGTTATGCTGGAACATTGACCCTAATTCATCGATATTCGCCAGCAGTTCTTTGCAACGCGTATAACAGACCTTGCCGTCTTGTGTCAGCTGCACCCGGCGGGTGGAACGGTGAAGCAATTGAACGCCAAGACTGGTTTCAAATTGCTGCACTAAACGCGAGGCGCTGGCCTTAGGGATACCCAAACTTTCTGCCGCCTGAGTAAAGCTATTAAGCTCGGCAACACGGACAAAAATCTGCATTGACTGAATTTTATCCACATTTTCCTCTATTGTTGTTCAATATGGGATAGTGAAACTCATTATGGTGTATTTATCCCTTAATCACTATTCAATAGTCTGTTTATTAGACAATAAACAATGATGGAGAAGCAAAGTGTCTAATAAAATCGCAATTATTACCGGTGGTAGCCGTGGATTAGGTAAAAATGCTGCGTTAAAGCTGGCTGAGCAGGGGATTGATAGCATTTTGACTTATCACAGCAAGCATGAAGAAGCGCAAGCCGTGGTGAGTGAGATACAGGAAAAAGGCGCCAAAGCAGCGGCATTACAACTTGATGTTGGTGATACTCAGACATTCCCGGCGTTTGTTGCACGGCTCGAAAAAGTTTTAGCAGAACACTGGCAGCGTGACCGCATTGATTTTTTGGTCAATAACGCAGGTGTGGGTTTGCACTTGCCATATGTGCAAACTCGCGAGGCAGAATTTGATTTATTAATGAATATTCATCTCAAAGGGCCATTTTTCCTGACGCAAACATTACTACCGTTAATTAATGATGGCGGAAGTATCCTCAATATATCCACGGGTCTGGCCCGATTTACCTTACCTGGACATTCAGCCTATGCGGCAATGAAAGGGGCAATGGAAGTACTGACGCGTTACCAAGCCAAAGAACTCGGTGCTCGGGGTATTCGGGTGAATATTCTCGCACCGGGTGCAATTGAAACTGATTTTGGCAACGGCACCGTGCGTGATAACCCGGAGGCTAATCAATATATTGCTGCCAATACGGCACTTGGTCGTGTTGGTCTGCCTGATGATATTGGCGGGATGGTTGCAATGTTACTTAGCGACGACAGTCGGTGGGTGAATGCACAGCGTATTGAAGCATCTGGTGGAATGTTCCTCTAGCGTAGTTTTCCTCTCTATCTTTTTAAAGAGACGAGGTAATAGCCTCGTCTCTGCGTATTGGTTTAGCCGTCACTGCGGTATTTCTTATCACTTATCTGATGTTAATAAACCACATTAAATATCAGGGTAATCGGGATTAATGAAAATTATCCCATTCGCCATTTGTTAAATTTTATTAATTTTTCCTTGAAACCCTTCGGTATTATGATAGCCCGCCCGTTCCCAGCCAGCCCACGTAATGCCTATATTCCTGTATTTCCATGGGTTATTAATAACAAATAGTTACTATACTGTTACTTAATTTTAATAATTAAATTTATTTTTAGACTACGTAACAATAATGTTATATTAATTACGAAAGGTTGCTATTTAGTAAACTCAGTGGCGAATGCCTGGAGTAATTTGGTTAACCAAATCTTTCATTCTTAATTGGGTTACTCATTATCCCATTAAGAATACAAGGTTATAGTTTTGCTCATCCAAAGGGACCGGATCTGTTTCGCCTGTAATCGACAATAATCAACATATTAGAGATGTAATTACATGAAAAAGCTATTTGTCGCCGTTCTGTGCTTCAACTTGCTAGGACTATCCAAGCAAGCTGCGGCCGAAGAGCAGAAGCCCGTTGACGTGTTGTTGATCGGCGGTGGGATTATGAGTGCCACTTTGGGGACTTATCTGCAAGAACTGCAACCAGACTGGTCTATCGATATGGTTGAGCGTCTGGACGGTGTGGCTGAAGAAAGCTCTAACGGCTGGAACAATGCCGGTACTGGTCACTCTGCACTGGCAGAAATGAACTACACCCCAGAAAGAGCCGATGGTTCAATTGATATCTCTAAAGCGGTGGAAGTGAACGAATCCTTCCAGATTTCACGCCAGTTCTGGAGCTATCAAATTGAGCAGGGCGTAATGCACGACCCACGTTCATTTATTAATAGTGTGCCGCACATGAGCTTCGTATGGGGTGACGACAACGTTAACTTCCTGCGTAAGCGTTATGCAGCGTTGCAAAAAAGCACCTTGTTCCGCGGTATGGAATACTCTGAAGACCATGACCAGATCCAGAAGTGGATCCCACTGGTGATGGAAGGCCGTGACCCGAAACAAAAAGTTGCTGCGACCCGTATTCCAATCGGTACTGACGTTAACTTTGGTGTGATTACCCACCAATTAGTTGATTCATTACAGAAAAGTAAAAACTTCTCTCTTAATCTGAGCACTGAAGTTCGTGACATCAAACGTAACGCTGATAACACTTGGAATGTGACCGTTGCAGACCTGAAAGATGGTGGCAAAGAGCGTACGATTAATGCCAAATTCGTGTTTATCGGTGCAGGCGGCGCATCTATCAAGCTGCTGCAAAAATCTGGTATTCCTGAAGCTAAAAACTACGGCGGCTTCCCGGTTGGCGGCGAGTTCCTGGTAACTGACAACCCAGAAGTGGTTCAACGCCACTTGGCTAAAGTTTACGGTAAAGCTTCTGTTGGTGCGCCACCGATGTCGGTTCCACACCTCGATACCCGTATGCTTGATGGCAAACAAGTATTGCTGTTCGGACCGTTCGCAACCTTCTCTAGCAAGTTCCTGAAAAATGGCTCGCTGTGGGATCTGTTCGGTAGCATCAACTTCTCTAACATCATGCCAATGACCCACGTTGGTCTGGATAACTTCGACTTGATCAAATACCTGATCAGCCAAGTTATGCTTAATGATGATGACCGTTTTGCTGCGCTGAAAGAGTACTTCCCAGACGCGAAACAATCTGACTGGAGACTGGTTGTTGCAGGTCAACGTGTACAGATCATCAAGAAAGATGCTAAAGAAGGCGGCGTACTGCGCTTAGGTACTGAAGTTGTTAGCGCACAAGATGGCAGCATCGCTGCGCTGTTGGGAGCATCTCCGGGCGCGTCTACTGCAGCACCAATCATGCTGCACCTGATGGAAACCGTCTTTAAAGATAAAGTCGCAACGCCAGAATGGCAGGCTAAGCTGAAAACCATCATCCCTTCTTATGGTCAGAATCTGGATGGTAATGTGGAAGCAACTGAGAAAGAACTGGGCGACACAAGCCGCGTTCTGTTGCTCGACAACCCACAGGTAAACAAGCAAGCCGCACCTGCGCCAGCGCCAGAAGCCACAGCACCGAAAGCTGAACAGAAGAAAGTTGCTGATATCGCTCTGTAAGATGACGATATAGAACAAAGCAAGTAATAGATTGAAGGCCGGAGATTATTCTCCGGCTTTTTTTTGCGTAGAGTAAAGCTGTTGCGGATGCGCAATGCTGCGCTAATGCACTCAATATTACAGGTTCGACAATAGGACTATTCAGCAAGCAGTGATTCGGCTGGAATACCATATTGATGGTGTAATTTTCTGATCATCGCCAGCGTTAGATTTCGCTTACGATTGACCACTTCATAGAAACGACTTTCGGTACCAAAGACGGCTTTCATATCTGAAGCTTTGAGTCCTTCCTGTTCCATCCTGAATCTGATTGCTTCAATTGGGTCTGGGGGATAAATGGGGTAATGTTTATTTTCGTAATTCTCGATAAGTGTTGCCAATACATCGAGGAGATCGCCATCATCAGTTCCGGCCTGCGGATCTTGTTCAATAAGTGGAGAAATTCTCTTTAAAGCAAGCCGGTAATCTTCATGGGTACGAATGGGTTTAATGTTCATCATGACTCCAGCTCAATAGTATTGGCGTCGATGGCATCATATTGCTGATGAGTACCAATAAATTTCACGTATACAATGCCTAGCTGATACGCAATAGCGACAACGATGCGGTATTCATTACCTTTAATATTAAAGACGACGCGTCGATTTTTCAGGATGCTGGCGTTGCGGTACTTTTCCTTTATATCTGCCGGATTCTGCCAATTGGCGGTTCTCACTTCATCAACCCAAGCTTTTAATGATTGCTCTGCATTATAATGTTGCGGGTTTTCCCAAAACTCCCTGATGACAGATAACGCAATTAATCTCATCCCATCTCCGTGCGGATAGTCCCGTTTGGGACTGTTTGTTAGCCTAGTCCCAAATTGGGACTTTAACAAGCGTGTTTATTTTATATCGCTGCTAATTCGTCGTACGAAGAGAGTCTCTATTGTCTTTTCGGTATTACCTAGGTGTGTTTTTATTCTCTGTGAGACATCCCGCAGTTGTCCTAATAATATTGCCGTTATTATTCGGGGTTTAGGTAGATTGATAACTTGCGCTATTTGCTCAATCAAGCCGTTATTACTATCATTAATTGGTTACTACCATTATTAATTTGTTATTACCATCAAAAGCTTAAAGGACACTTTACCTCACTAGCCAAGGAACTTTCTGATGCGATTATCCCCTCTTTTCTTAGCAACCAGTCTGATTTTTAGTCACTATGCGGTTTCCGCCGAAAGCCCTGCACCGGGACAGGTCACTACGATGAATAGTCAGCAGCAAGCCGAAAACCCATTCTTCAAACCGAGCCCGTTGCTTTATCAGGCACCGGAATTCAATCGTTATAAAGAAAGTGATTACCAGCCGGCCATTACTGAAGGTATTCGTCAGATGCTGGCCGAAGTCGATACGATTGCGAATAATCCCGCGCCTGCAACCTTTGAAAACACCTATGTGGCGTTGGAAAAATCGGGTGAGTTGTTAAACCGCGTGTTGAGCGTCTTTAACGCCATGACCTCCGCAAATACTAGCGATACGCTGCAAAAAATTGACGAAGAACAGTCGCCGAAACTGGCTGCAATGAATGACAGCATCAAACTTAATGACAAGCTGTTTGCACGCTTGAAAACGGTCTACGAGCAGCGTCACTCGCTAAAGCTTGATGCCGAGTCACAGCGTTTGATTGAGGTCACTTTTAAAAGCTTTGAACTGGCAGGGGCGAATCTATCCGATGCTGATAAGCAAAAACTCAAAGCGCTTAATCAGCAGGCAGCAACGCTGAGCACGCAATTTACCAATAAGTTGCTGGCAGCCAGTAAAGCCGGTGGATTGGTCGTCAAAGACAAAGCGCTATTAGCAGGATTAAGTGATGACGAGTTAGCTGCCGCTGCGCAGGCGGCGAAAGATCGCAAGCTCGATAGCGCATGGCTGCTGGTGTTGCAAAACACCACCCAACAGCCGCAACTGCAAAATCTACAAAATCGTGATACCCGCAAAGCATTGTATGAAGCCTCTATTAATCGTGCGGAAAAGAACGATGCTAACGACACGCGGCAGATAATTGCTAAGTTGGCGAAGATCCGCGCGGAGCAGGCACAGATTTTAGGCTTCCCAAGCTATGCGGCGTGGAAACTACAAAACCAGATGGCAAAAACGCCACAGGCTGCGTTGGATTTCATGCATAAAATTGTGCCGGCAGCGACTGCCCGCGCCAAACGTGAAGCGCAAGATATTCAGGCGAAAATCGACCAGCAGCAGGGGAATTTCAAGCTGGCGGCCTGGGATTGGCAGCATTACGCTGAGCAAGTGCGTAAAGATAAATACGACCTCGATGACGCGCAGATCAAGCCTTACTTTGAGCTGAACAACGTACTGGAAAACGGTGTGTTTTATGCCGCTAATCAGCTTTACGGTATCACTTTCAAAGAGCGTAAAGATCTGCCGGTGTATAACCCAGATGTGCGGGTGTTTGAGGTGTTTGATAAGGATGGCAAATCCATGGCGCTGTTCTATGCCGATTATTATCAGCGTGATAATAAAGGCGGTGGCGCGTGGATGAGTAACTTCGTCGATCAATCCAAGTTATTAGGTACGCATCCGGTAATTTACAACGTGGCGAACTTCCAGAAGCCCGCCGCCGGGCAACCGGCGTTGCTGTCTTGGGATGATGTGATCACCATGTTCCACGAATTTGGTCACGCGCTGCACGGTATGTTTGCCGATCAACAATACGCCAGTTTGTCGGGTACCTCGACGCCGCGTGACTTCGTTGAATTCCCATCACAGTTCAATGAGCACTGGGCCAGCGACCCGAAAGTGTTCGCCCATTACGCCAAAAACTACAAAACCGGGGAGGCAATGCCGCAGGCGCTTAAAGATAAAATCGACAAGGCCAGCAAGTTTAATAAAGGTTATGACATGACCGAAATATTGGCGGCGGCGTTGTTAGATATGCATTGGCATAGCCTGAGTGCTAATGCACCGCAACAGGATGTCGATAAGTTCGAAGCCGAGTCGCTGGCGAAAGACCATATTGATCTCAGCTATGTGCCACCGCGCTATCGTTCCAGCTATTTCCAGCATATTTGGGGGAACGGCTATGCGGCGGGTTACTACGCCTATTTGTGGACCGAAATGTTGGCCGATGATGCCTTTGCCGGTATTACGGCACAAGGCGGTCTGACCGCCGCTAACGGGCAGCGTTTCCGCGATATGATCTTGTCGCGTGGCAATAGCGAAGATCTCGAAAAACTCTATCGTGCATGGCGCGGACAAGAGCCATCGATTGAGCCGATGCTAATTAACCGTGGCTTGAAAGAAGAATAAATCTTGCGGGAAATATAGCTCGGTTTTACTTTTGTCAGCCCGATACGACACCAAGTCGTGTCGGGTTTTTTGTATTCGAGTGGTACGACTTTGCTTGCTATATTTTCTGCCAGATTAGCGCTATTTCACTCCCAGGCCGTTAATCAGCAAAGACATAACATGTTGTTTTAGTACCGGGCCGTCTATCTGCACGACTCTTTTCGCTGAGGCGATAGGCAGCAGAGTTAATCCGCATAACGAGATAATCACTAATGTTGGATCGATATCCGCATTCAAACGGCCCTGTGCTTGCCAATCAGCAATGCGCTGCTGTGCAATGAGCTTATAGTGCGAACCTCGTCGCTCATCGAGTCGTTGTTTCAGCACTCCGTTAGCACTCAAAAATTCGCGAACCCACATTGGCGCAAACCAAGGGTTTTCAAGTGAAATATCAATCAACTTCTCCGCGAGTTGAGTGATGGCCGCGATCGGATCATTGGCATTATCTTCAAAGATGTTTTCCACCGAGCTGGAGACCGGGATGAAATGCTCATCAATCAGTACATCCAGCAGGTGCTCACGAGTACGGAAGTAGTAATGCAACATTGCCGATGTCACGCCAGCTTGATGGGCGATGGCGGTGAGCGACGTCTCTTGAATACCTTGGCTGGCAAATAAATTCAGGGCCGTCATCAGTAAATGTTCGCGACGCTCTGCGCCGTTAGTTACGCCGCTTGGTCTTCCCGGTCGGCGAGGAGCTTCAGGCTGACCTTTCTCAGCATCATGCTTATCAGTTTTTTGTTTCATCATTGTTTACTCATTTCCATTGACCAGTCTTCAGCGTCTTCATTATATTAATTGCTAAGTTAATTAATATAAAGTCAGACCCTATATATGACTCAGCATAACGAATCCAATGTTTCTACATCTATAACGCATCCAATAAAAACACCGTCGATTCGCCTGTTGTTTTCCACGTTATTGCTGGTCATGCTGTTGGCAGCACTTGACCAAACCATTGTTTCTACAGCATTACCAACGATCGTCAGTGAACTTGGTGGGATGACGCAGCTGTCTTGGGTGGTGACTGCGTATATGTTGACCTCCGCTATCGTCGTGCCGTTGTACGGCAAGTTTGGCGATCTTTTTGGTCGTAAAATCGTCCTGCAAATCGCGATAGTGATTTTTCTGCTTGGTTCGGCACTCTGCGGCTTAGCACAAAACATGACCGAACTTATCCTGATGCGCGCCTTACAAGGATTGGGCGGCGGTGGATTATTAGTCGTTAGCATGGCAGCCGTTGCGGACGTTATTCCTCCGGCTGAACGCGGTCGCTATCAGGGGCTATTTGGTGGTGTATTCGGACTGGCTACGGTTGTTGGCCCACTGATTGGCGGTTTTCTAGTACAGCATTTCTCATGGCGTTGGATATTCTATATTAACTTACCGCTGGGACTTTTTGCTTTGCTGGTGATCGGCGCTGTCTTTCAGACGGGTCTGAATAGAATTAAGCGCCAGATCGATTATCTGGGCGCTATCTACCTCACGCTGGCGTTGAGTTGCATCATTCTTTTTA
This sequence comes from Rouxiella sp. Mn2063, assembly GCF_049319665.1. Taxonomy (NCBI): domain Bacteria; kingdom Pseudomonadati; phylum Pseudomonadota; class Gammaproteobacteria; order Enterobacterales; family Yersiniaceae; genus Rouxiella; species Rouxiella sp. Mn2063. Next base: position 206,356 of record NZ_JBMOUD010000002.1, read on the forward strand.
CCAGCGAAGGCGGCACCGTAATGCCTTGGGCATCGCTGGAACTGTGGTTGATTTTAGCCTTTGGATTGTTTTCGCTGGGCGGGTTTATCTATCAGCAGCGCCGGGCGGTGGAACCTATTATTCCTCTGCACCTTTTCCGCCAGCGTACCTTTGTGTTGAGTTGTCTGGTGAGTTTTATTGTTGGGATGTCGTTGTTCGGTGCAATGACCTTCCTGCCGCTTTATCTGCAAATTGTCAAAAATTCAACGCCTGCTCAGGCGGGAATACAACTCACGCCTCTGATGGGATTTCTGCTGGTCAGCTCTATTATTAGCGGCCGTATTATCAGTAAAACTGGCAAATACCGGCTTTTCCCCATCGTAGGAACCTTGCTCGCTTTTATGGCAATAGGGCTGCTTACGACGTTAAAAATTTCTACGCCAATGCATTGGTTGTACCTATATTTGGGTGTTTTAGGTTTTGGGTTAGGCATGGTGATTCAAGTGTTGGTATTGGCGGCACAAAACAGTGTTGAATCAGGGCTTATCGGGGTATCGACATCCAGCGTGACGTTATTTCGCTCCATCGGCGGTTCAATGGGCGTCGCGGTCTTTGGTGCCATCTTTAGTTACGGTTTGCAGCGTGAGTTAATGATGCGATTACCGGCAGGCACCCTATTACCGCGCTCACTAGGTTCACAAGGCGTACATCAGTTACCTGTGATACTACGCGAAGACTATTTGCTGTCTTTTAGCCAGGCACTGCATTTGGTGTATTTAGTGGCTGCTGGAGTAACGTTAATGGGCTTTATCTTGACGTGGTTCCTTAAAAATCAGCCGTTACGTAAGACGTAATCGCTTTATAAACCATGGTTATTCGCGGCAATAACCATGGTTTATCCTCTTTTAGGCCTATGCTTAAAGCTGTCACTTATCTGAGTAAAATGCTTTAAGCTGCATGGCTCTGGCAACAATGGCAGCATGCACCAAGAGGATCGATATGCTTTATCGCCGTTTCGAATCACTGATCAATATTTTCCAGCCTGCGCCTGAAGGCACACCGCCAAATACGGTTTTTTCTTTCTATGCCTATTACTTGCGTCAGGTATGGCGAACTTTCGCGCTGCTCATGGTGGTGGGGCTCATTGCCTCATTGATTGAAGTTTCCTTATTTAGCTACCTGAGTAAAATTATCGACCTGATGACCAATACTCCCGCTGCCCATTTCTTCAGTGAACACGGGGGCCAACTGCTATGGATGGCCGTAGTGGCGATGGTCTTACGTCCGATATTTATTGGCTTGCATGATTTGCTGGTACACCAGACCATCAATCCCAGCATGACGAGCATGATCCGCTGGCAGAACCATAATTACGTACTGAAACAGAGCCTGGGGTTCTTCCAAAACGATTTTGCCGGACGTATTGCCCAACGCATTATGCAAACGGGCAACTCCCTGCGCGACTCTGCGGTACAAACGGTGGATGCATTATGGTACGTGCTGATTTATTCGGTCAGTGCATTGGTGCTATTTGCGCAGTCCGACTGGCGTTTAATGTTGCCGCTGATTGTGTGGATTTTTTGTTTTATCGGCTGCATGTATTACTTTGTTCCACGAGTAAAATCGCGCTCGGTAGCGTCTTCTGAATCTCGTTCCCGCTTGATGGGCTGTATCGTTGACGGCTACACCAATATTGCGACCTTGAAACTCTTCGCCCATACCTCTCTTGAGCAGCAATACGCGCGTGAAGCCATTAACGATCAAACTGAAAAAACGCAGTTGGCGGGACGTGTGGTGACCAGCATGGATGTGAGTCTGACTATCTTAAACGGCATGCTTATCGTCGGTACCACCGGACTTGCACTGTGGCTGTGGACACAATCGTTGATTAGCGTGGGTGCCATTGCGTTGGCGACTGGGCTAGTGATCCGTATTGTGAATATGTCTGGTTGGATCATGTGGGTGGTAAACGGCATTTTTGAAAACATCGGGATGGTGCAAGACGGCTTGCAGACTATTTCCCAGCCTATCAAGGTAAAAGACCAGCCGCAGGCTAAATCGCTGCAAGTGAGTCAGGGTGAGATTCGCTTTAATAATATCGATTTCAATTATGACAGCGGTAAACCGGTGATCGCTGGGTTGGAGCTAACAATTAAACCAGGTGAGAAAATTGGCCTGATTGGCCCATCTGGGGCGGGTAAATCCACTCTGGTAAATCTGTTATTACGCTTGTATGACCTTAGCGGTGGCAGTATCGCTATCGACCAGCAGAACATTGCCCAGGTCAATCAGGAAAGCCTGCGCGCGCAAATCGGGATGATTACTCAAGACACTTCGCTGCTGCATCGCTCCATCCGCGATAACCTGTTATATGGCATGCCCGGTGCCAGCGATGAACAACTCTGGCAAGCCCTGCATCGCGCTAAAGCCGATGAATTTATTCCGCTACTTTCTGATCTAGAAGGGCGCACTGGCCTTGATGCTCACGTAGGCGAACGCGGCGTTAAACTCTCCGGCGGCCAGCGCCAGCGTATTGCTATTGCCCGAGTGCTCTTAAAAAATGCGCCGATCCTTATCATGGATGAAGCCACCTCCGCGCTAGATTCCGAAGTTGAAGCGGCAATTCAAGAAAGCCTCAACAACTTAATGGGTGACAAAACCGTTATCGCCATTGCCCACCGGCTTTCTACCATTGCCAAAATGGACCGATTGGTGGTGTTGGAGAAGGGGAAAATTGTCGAACTGGGGAGTCATCAGGAGTTGCTGGCGCAAGGCGGTCTCTATGCGAGATTATGGCAGCATCAAACGGGTGGATTTGTCGGTCTTGATTAGTCTAGTAAAACCGGTACGGTGAATATTTCAAAACCCTACTAGTCGCCATGCCACGCACTAAAGCGCAGTGTGTGGCATGGCGACATTCGTCTAATATCACGAAATCAGTATTTGATTTTATTGGACCTTGGTTGCAACAGGGGTATTTTTGCTTTGCTCGCTTTCAATAGCCTTTATTAATACAGGATCAAAATAGGCTACATCCAATAAATAAGTTTTCCCCAACAACATACCTGCGCTGTACCAAGGGATGCGATCATAGCTGAGACTCAGGCCATCATACCCATAGCTGAATAAGTAGCCGTTGTTGCTGGTGAATTGGAACTCGCTATCAGAGTATGCAAGTAGTTTGAACTGAATATCCTGCTCGCTAGAATAGAGTTCCTTAACCCGCTGTAGATAGGTTGGGGCAATTATAATAAATAATTTTTGTGCATTCTGTTTATATTGCGCGAGGGTCAAACCGGGGGATTTCTCCAACTCGGTGGCAATTAACGCAAAGATATCAGCATCGGCTTTGGCAATAGTCAGCTGTAAGCGAAGAAAATGCTCGAGTTTTGCCGGGTCAATATCGAGTGTATTGGCTTTTTTAGTCTTAGATATATTGGTTTCAGTCATCACCATAAATTCGCTGGTTTTAGGTAATGTCATGACCGATGTGGCGATATAAGCAGCGCAGGCAGTAATACGTTGAGATGGGTCAGAATTTACCAGCAATGAAAGTGGATGACCTTGATTAGGAATGTTTCTTAGATCGATACCTTGCTGTTGCAGCACTTGATTGACTTGTTCTTGGGTGCTTTCACCACGAGCCAGAGCACATACCTGGCTCATCATCAGATCGTTTCGTTGGCCATTGACCGTCGGCATTAAAGCGGCTACCGCACCTTGAATGACTGGCAGAGCTGGTAAGGCGATTCCGTGTGAAACTGTTTTTGCAGGTGTTTTTTCAGGCGTCTTTTGATATGCACCATCACAACCGGCCAGAAAAATAACGGGCAACAACCAGCCGATGGTTTTAAGTAATGACATTATACTTACCTTAATTACATTGCTTGTAAAAGCAGGCTGCACTAAGGCAACCTGCCTGTTAGTTTTTTAAAAATCTGCCGGGATTAACCGCAAATTGTGCTCAATTACCACTGGTAGCCAACACCTGCACCAACCCCTGCGTCGTGTTGGGTATTGGTGGAAGCCTGTATTTTGGTAACCCAATGGCCGTTCTCAGATATCCTTGACGCACCAATCGACATCGCCGACTGACCTCTATAGCTAGCTGCACCAATCGACATCATGCCCGCGCCGGGTGAATATGGTTGCGGCATGCTGGCCATAGCCATTGCTCCGGCAATACCTGCACTCAATACGTTGTTCTGTTTATTCAGGTCGTCCTTAAGCTCGCTGTAACGTTGGTCGGTATACGCGTAGGCATTGTCACTGATATTAGACACACTCTTGTTGAGCTGGTCTAAGTTCACGGCATCTGTTCCCTGAGTTGCTGCTGCCACATTGGTTATCTGTCGTTCACTTCCCACAGCACCTACCGAGACGCTATTGTCGCGATCGGCAAGAGAGTTGGCACCCAGCGCTGCGCTATTTTTTCCACTCGCGCGAGCACCGTTACCCATTGCGACCGAGTTTTCACCCGTCGCCTTCGCATTAGTCCCTACCGCCGCGCTGTTGTTGCCTGATGCCACTGAGCCAGCACCACCTGCCATTGCATCGGTTCCGGTCGCAGAAGGTTTAGCTGCACCACTCGTATTGTTCACCTGGAACATACCGTCAGTACCATTTTGTATATTGGACACATTGTTTGCGACCTGAGTGACGCGATTGTCTACATCGGTGATTGCACCGCCAATATTCGTGATGGAGTTGTTGATGTTCTTCAGTGAATCATCCGTGTACTGTTTGGACTCAGCGACCGCTCCGTCAAGTTGTCGCATGTTGACCGCATCAGTCGCTTCAACACCATCAGCTACATTGCTGATGGTGCGAGTTTCACCGGTTGCTGCATTACCCACTGACACCGTTCCCAAGCTGACATTGTTGGTATTGGAGTATTTACCTATGTAGCTTTCTGCACCACGGCCGTTATCGGCAGAACCTTTGCCAAGCGCGACACTGCCGTCAGCACTCGCCTTGGCTCCATTACCCATTGCTACCGAGCCAGCACCAGATGCTTGAGCGCCATTACCCGAAGCGATCGCGGCGTTACCTGATGCTACGGCCCCACCGCCTATGGCAACGGCATCAGCGCCGCTGGCCACCGAGTCGGCTATCGTGGTATTAGCATGGAAGTACTTCGCATTAACGCCTTTGATTATGCTGCTCTCAATGGTAGTGACTCGGCCGTCCAGATTGGTGATGTTGGTCGTATTTTGATCTACTTGGTTACCGATTACTTGTAGTTGCGCTACATTGACTGCATCGTTAGGCGCGGAGCCTGCCGCTAATCCAGTGATCTTACGATTACCCGCAGCTGTACCAATCCCTAGTTCACCCACAGAAGTCTGCGGCGTCGCTAAGGCGTAAGCGATATAGCCGTTTTGCGCACCGACCGTCGTGATGGAACCAGAGCCCAGAGCAATACTTGCCGCCTGGTTGGCGGTAGCACCTGCACCGAGGGCCAGAGACTGAGCCGCACTGGCTGTAGATTGTGGACCTACCGCGATGCTGTCTGCGCCGGTCGCCGTGCTGTCGGCCAGGGTTGAGTTCGCATGGAAATATTTGATCCCCAACCCATTGTTGATATTGGTGATATCCCCTTCAACGGTGGTCACCCGGCCATCAAGATTAGTAATGTCAGTGGTGTTTTGCTGTACCTGATTATTCACGGTGGTCAGCTGGGCCACATTGACTGCATCGTTAGGCGCGGAGCCTGCCGCTAATCCGGTGATCTTACGATTACCCGCAGCTGTACCAATCCCCAGCTCACCCACAGAAGTTTGCGGTGCGGTCAGGGCGTAAGCGATGTAGCCGTTTTGCGCACCGACCGTCGTGATGGAACCAGAGCCCAGAGCAATACTTGCCGCCTGGTTGGCGGTAGCACCTGCACCGAGGGCCAGGGACTGCTCTCCCAGGGCCTGCGCTTCTGAACCGATGGCGATGGCAGAGGCCAGCTGTACTTGGCTATTGCGACCAATCGCAATCCCTCCGGCTGCCGCCTGGCCGACCGTCGCTTGATTGCCAAGACCGATACCGTTATCACCGTTAACCACGGTTGCCGGCCCCATCGCGATAGACTCTTGACCCGCGGCCAGTGAATCTTGCGCATTGGTTGAATTCGCGTGGAAGTACTTGGTACCGCTGGCACTGATGGAGCCGATTGCGCCGGTTAATTGGCGTAACGTCACGGCATCATTTGCCTCGGTAGCATCGGCAACATTGGTAATCTGCCGATACTCGCCATTCTTCCCAAGGGAGACCGCGCCAAGCAATGTTGCATCCGAAGTATCGTAGTGAATGGATCCGTTGCCGACAGCGATCTGGCCGGTAGCAGGAGCAAGCGCCCGGTCAGAAACGGAGCCTTGGCCCAGCGCTACGCCGCCCAGTACTTGCACACTGCTATTATTGCCTAAAGCCAGGCTACCGTTGGTCGTTGCCGCCGCATTGGCACCGAGAGCCAGAGACTGTGCACCGCTGGCCACAGACTGCGGGCCGACGGCGATGCTGTCTACGCCGGTAGCAGAACTGTCGGCCAGGGTTGAGTTAGCGTGGAAGTATTTGATCCCCAATCCATTGTTAATATTGGTGATATCCCCTTCAACGGTGGTCACCCGGCCATCAAGGTTAGTAATGTCAGTGGTGTTTTGCTGTACCTGATCATTTACGGTGGTCAGCTGCGCGACGTTTACGGCATCGTTAGGTGCTGAACCTGCGGCTAATCCAGTGATTTTACGGTTGCCGGCCGCGGTACCAATCCCCAGCTCACCCACGGAGGTTTGCGGTGCGGTCAGAGCGTAAGCGGTATAGCCGTTTTGCGCGCCGACGGTGGTGACCGAACCAGAGCCCAGAGCAATGCTTGCCGCCTGGCTAGCGTTGGCACCTGTGCCAAGAGCCAGAGACTGTGCACCGCTGGCCACAGACTGCGGGCCTACCGCGATGCTGTCTGCGCCAGTTGCCGTGCTGTCGGCCAGGGTTGAGTTCGCATGGAAATATTTGATCCCCAACCCATTGTTGATATTGGTGATATCCCCTTCAACGGTGGTCACCCGGCCACCCAGGTTGGTGATGTCAGTGGTGTTTTGCTGCACCTGATTATTCACAGTGGTCAGCTGCGCGACGTTTACGGCATCGTTAGGTGCCGAGCCTGCGGCTAATCCAGTGATTTTACGGTTGCCGGCCGCGGTACCAATCCCCAGCTCACCCACGGAGGTTTGCGGTGCGGTCAGAGCGTAAGCGGTATAGCCGTTTTGCGCGCCGACGGTGGTGACCGAACCAGAGCCCAGAGCAATGCTTGCCGCCTGGCTAGCGTTGGCACCTGCGCCAAGAGCCAGAGACTGTGCACCGCTGGCTGTAGATTGCGGGCCTACCGCGATGCTGTCTACGCCGGTCGCCGTGCTGTCGGCCAGGGTTGAGTTCGCATGGAAATATTTGATCCCCAACCCATTGTTGATATTGGTGATATCCCCTTCAACGGTGGTCACCCGGCCACCCAGGTTGGTGATGTCAGTGGTGTTTTGTTGTACCTGATTATTCACGGTGGTCAGCTGGGCCACGTTTACGGCATCGTTAGGTGCCGAGCCTGCGGCTAATCCAGTGATCGTACGGTTGCCAGCAGCAGTACCAATCCCCAGTTCACCCACGGAGGTTTGCGGTGCGGTCAGTGCGTAAGCGGTATAACCGTTTTGCGCGCCGACGGTGGTGACCGAACCAGAACCCAGAGCAATGCTAGCCGCCTGGCTAGCGGTAGCGCCAGCGCCGAGAGCCAGGGACTGCTCTCCCAGGGCCTGCGCTTCGGAACCGATGGCGATGGCAGAGGCCAGCTGTACTTGGCTATTGCGACCAATCGCAATCCCTCCGGCTGCCGCCTGGCCGACCGTCGCTTGATTGCCAAGACCGATACCGTTATCACCGTTAACCACGGTTGCCGGCCCCATCGCGATAGACTCTTGACCCGCGGCCAGTGAATCTTGCGCATTGGTTGAGTTCGCGTGGAAGTACTTGGTACCGCTGGCACTGATGGAGCCAATTGCGCCGGTTAATTGGCGTAACGTCACGGCATCATTCGCCTCGGTAGCATCGGCAACATTGGTAATCTGCCGATACTCGCCATTCTTCCCAAGGGAGACCGCGCCAAGCAATGTTGCATCCGAGGTATCGTAATGAATAGAGCCGTTGCCCGCAGCGATCTGGCCGGTAGCAGGAGCAAGCGCCCGGTCAGAAACGGAGCCTTGTCCCAGCGCTACGCCGCCCAGTACTTGCACACTGCTATTATTACCTAAAGCCAGGCTACCGTTGGTCGTTGCCGCCGCATTGGCACCGAGAGCCAGAGACTGAGCACCGCTGGCCACAGACTGCGGGCCGACGGCGATGCTGTCTACGCCGGTAGCAGAACTGTCGGCCAGGGTTGAGTTGGCGTGGAAGTATTTGATCCCTGCGCCATTGTTAATATTGGTGATAGCGCCTTCAACGGTGGTCGCCCGGCCATCAAGATTAGTAATGTCAGTGGTGTTTTGCTGTACCTGATTATTAACAGTGGTCAGCTGCGCGACGTTTACGGCATCGTTAGGTGCCGAGCCTGCGGCTAATCCAGTGATTTTACGGCTGCCGGCCGCAGTACCAATCCCCAGCTCACCCACGGAGGTTTGCGGTGCGGTCAGAGCGTAAGCGGTATAGCCGTTTTGCGCGCCGACGGTGGTAACCGAACCAGAGCCCAGAGCAATACTTGCCGCCTGGCTGGCATTGGCACCTGCGCCAAGAGCCAGAGACTGAGCGGCGCTGGCCACAGACTGCGGGCCGACGGCAACGCTGTCTGTACCGGTGGCAGAACTGTCGGCCAGGGTTGAGTTCGCGTGGAAATACTTGATCCCCGCGCCGTTATTGATATTGGTGATATCCCCTTCAACGGTGGTCACCCGGCCACCCAGGTTGGTGATGTCAGTGGTATTTTGTTGTACCTGATCATTAACGGTGGTCACCCGGCCACCCAGGTTGGTGATGTCAGTGGTGTTTTGCTGTACCTGATTATTCACGGTGGTCAGCTGCGCGACGTTTACGGCATCGTTAGGTGCTGAACCTGCGGCTAATCCAGTGATTTTACGGTTGCCGGCCGCGGTACCAATCCCCAGCTCACCCACGGAGGTTTGCGGTGCGGTCAGTGCGTAAGCGGTATAACCGTTTTGCGTGCCGACGGTGGTGACCGAACCAGAACCCAGGGCAATACTCGCGGCCTGGTTGGCGGTGGCCCCAGCGCCAAGAGCCAGAGACTGAGCCGCGCTGGCCACAGACTGTGGGCCGACGGCAACGCTGTCTGTACCGGTGGCAGAACTGTCGGCCAGGGTTGAGTTCGCGTGGAAATATTTAATGCCCGCGCCGTTATTGATATTGGTGATATCGCCTTCGACGGTGGTCACCCGGCCATCAAGATTAGTGATATCAGTGGTGTTTTGCTGTACCTGATTATTGACGGTGGTCAGCTGCGCGACGTTTACGGCATCGTTAGGCGCTGAGCCTGCCGCTAATCCGGTGATCTTACGATTACCGTTGGCGGTGCCAATACCCAACTCTCCCACAGAATTTTGTGATGCGGTCAGGGCGTAACCGGTATAACCAGTTTGTGCACCGACGGTAGTGACAGAATTAGCCCCTAAAGCAATACTTGCCGCCTGGTTGGCGGTTGCCCCAGCACCAAGGGAGAGAGACTGAGCCGCGCTGGCCACAGACTGCGGGCCAATAGCGATGCTATCTACGCCGGTAGCTGAACTGCCAGCTAAGGTTGAATTTGCACGATAATATTTGGTTCCAAGGGTATCTATACCTAGCAATGCGGAATTTACATTAGAGGTAGTGCCGCTAGATAAGGTAAAATTAGGCGCGGTCCAGGCTCCCGTTGTAGCATTGTAATTGGCGCCGCCTCCCAGTGCTGTCGCGGTGTCAGCACCTAATACATTAGTATTGCTGTTGAGGCCATTGGCTATTTGCCATAGTTGAGAACCATTTATGGCATCTGTTGAGGTTGCTGTTAAAGCGCCATCGGCGACGCCTTGAATTTGTCTATTCCCTTTGACTGCATCCCCAACGGAAACGACACCGAGCGCTGGTCCTTTGGCTATCGTTAAGGTTTTCCCGCTGACGATAGCATTCGCTTGAGTATTATTTGTTGTTGCAGAAACGGCGGTAGCCGTTGAACCATCACCAAGGGCAACACTGCTCGCCAGCGTAACATTCGTAAAACGACCTAATGCCGTACTGAAATCACCGCTTGCTGTGCTCCCGGTGCCTAAAGCAATTGCACTATTACCACCGGCAACACTTGACCCGCCTATGGCGATCGAGCCGGTGTTGGTAGCTCGGGCACCTTGCTGACCGTTAGTACCAATAGCAATCGCTCCAAAGCCTGAAGCGGTAGGGGCTTTGGTGACATCGTTGCTATCGCTTCCGGCTACATCGCCAACGGAACCAATAGATACCGAGTTAATCCCGGTTGCCTGTGTGCCAAAGCCTAAAGCGGTACTACCATTGGCACTCGCCGTCGCATTGGTACCAAAGGCCGAGCCGTATTGTGTTGCAGAACTAAATAACCCTACTGCTGTCGCCCCCGCGCCGGTAGACGATGCAAATGAACCATATACTGTTTGGCCCCCGAAGTTTCCTGTGGTTGCGCCACATCCTGCCAGTGCGATAAAGACACCAGAAAACGTGGAGTTATTGGCGGCATTAACCCCGGTTCCTGCCTGGATTTGGGTGAGCCCTAATTTCCCAGCACCGTAACCCGTCGTACATGAATCGCTAGGCGTATATGTTGCGGCCTGGGCCATTGGCGGCGACAAAAATACTAGTGCGGGCACTACACAGCTTGCAATTCGTAAAGATTTGCTTTTTTTCTTGCCCGTAGCTAACTCTGATACGACAACAGAACAGCGTCGAGAAGTATTGAATATAACGGAATAAACACGATTCATAGTATTAGCAGGTCCCTGCCCCGATATAATTAAAGAATGGCTTTGAGTTAAAACTATCTAAAAATTAATAGGTTGGGGTGATTCTGCCCTGTACCGTAAAACAATAAACCTTGACGTGTTAGCCACTGTCAAAGCCTTCCCTGTAATACCCTGTCACCTTATTAGGAATTATCTTACGATATATTTTCGAATCTTAACACTGCATTAGTTGAAATAATCAGATTATGTGCTAATGATATATTTGGGTAAGTTTATATGCTCTGTATTTTGATAAATATCCCCATCATACTTGAGGCTGCTTCTGTGTTAGTGACCCGATATTGCGTATTGCTACGCAATATCGACCGATATCTTCTTACTCAATTCCGAGAAGCTGGCACAACCAAAAGTGGATATCTACTGTGTACTGTCGATCGTTAGTCGTTGAGGATAATTAGATTTCCCTTTCCCTAAATGGTAAAGCGTCACGGGCCTCAACAGCCCAGTCGCTAACTGCTTCGCTTTCCCGTTGCAAAAACTCAGCCACAACTTCCCTTAGGCCAGGATGGCGCAGATAGTGCCATGAATGGGTGATCACCGGCTCGAAGCCGCGGATAAGTTTGTGCTCACCCTGCGCGCCTGCATCAAAGCGAGATAATCCTTGGCTAATCATGTAATCCATTCCCTGATAAAAACAGGTTTCAAAGTGCAGGCGATCGAATTCGGCCAGGCATCCCCAGTAGCGGCCAAAGAAGGTGTCGCCGCTGACCAGACTGAACGCCATGGCGACCGGCTGGCCTTGCTGTTTGGCGATGACCAGACGAATTGCCTCTGGCATTCTTTCGGCCAACAGGCTGAAAAAGGCTCGGGTCAGGTAAGGCGCCCGGCGGCGGATGGTGTAAGTATTGGCGTAGCAGGCGTACACAAAATCCCACTGTGTTTCGCTGACATTTCTGGCGTCGAGCCATTCGAATTCGATGCCTTGCGCGGCGACCTGTTCGCGCTCTTTACGCATCTGTTTGCGTTTACGCGAGGTAAGAGTATCGAGAAAGTCCTGAAAATCTCGATAGCCGCGATTGTGCCAGTGGTATTGGCAACCTAAGCGCGATAGCCAATGCGGGTCACGGGTAAATAACCCGTTGTCGCGTTCGTCGGTGAAATTGATATGTGCACTGGAAAGCTGATGTTGTGCCAGATAGTCCGGCAGCTGTTGCAGCAGTTTGGCTGCTGCTGCGGCATCACCGAGTAAGCGCGGGCCTGTCACTGGGCTCAAAGGTACGGCGCCTAGCCACTTAGGATAATAATCAATCCCGGCACGGTGACAGGCATCGGCCCAGCTGTGATCGAAAACGTATTCACCGTAAGAGTGTTGTTTACGATAGCCGGGGATCGCCGCCAAGTACTGACCGTTCTCCGCCCATAATAGGTGATCAGCTTGCCAACCAGAACGTGGCCCCAAGCTCCCGCTCTCTTCTAAACTGCTTAAAAAGGCGTGGCGCAAAAAAGGGTAATCGGTCGCAGCCAGCGTATCCCACTGATGGGCAGGGATGTCGGCTAACGATGCCAGCGACACTAAGGACATTGGGGTTCTCCTGTTGATGAGCCCCTCAGTTAAAACCAAAGTTTATATATTGTCGATCACCTTTCTTCGCCCAAAGGATTATTGCTGATTATTATCTAAGCATGGCACAAGAGGAGACTAGTGCTATGTGGCACAAACGAGTAGTCTTATCCGATTATAATTGACGTCATCTGCAAGTTAAGGAGTCATCATGACTATTGAATACGCCATTTTTGGTAACGGCTGCTTCTGGTGCAGCGAAGCAGTGTTCAAAGATGTAATCGGTGTGGAATCCGTTGAGAGTGTTTATACCGGCGGTCACGTTGCTAACCCGACGTACGAACAAGTCTGTAGCGGTGAAACCGGCCATGCAGAAGGCATTCGTATTGGATTTGACCCAGAAAAAATCAGCTACGGTGAACTGCTGGATATCAATTTTGTTACCCATGATCCTACCCAGTTAAACCGTCAGGGTAATGACATCGGTACGCAATACCGTTCAGTCATCTTCCCATTGAATGCTGAGCAAGAAGCCGAAGCAAAAGCCGCTATCCAACGTGCGCAGGCGGATAATCAGCAGCCAGTAGTGACTGCCATTGAGCCTCTGGGCGAGGTCTTCGTGGCAGAGAATTACCACCAGAACTACTGGGCGGGCGCTGGACAAGAAAACCGTTACTGCCTGGCAGTGATCCCGCCGAAACTGCAAAAGCTGCGTAAGAGCTTTGCCAACCGCAGCAAGGCGTTGAATTCTTAATTAGCCATTATCAGCCAACCCATTCTGATGAGTGGGTTGGCTGAGTCAGTTAACTTGACTGTTTAACGGGTGCTGATGGCGGCACAGGCAGAAGGACTTCCGCTGCGACCTTCCAATCTTGGGCTATTTTTACCCAGTTAATGATCAGTAAAAACGGTTTTGGTGTCCCGCTTTGTCCAGCGTATGACACGGTAATATTCAGTGGCGCATAGGATTGGGCAACCTCTTTGGTCACGCCGACCACCTTCAGTTTTGCATAATCGGGCGTCAGAACTACCGGACCTGAATTGGCGATATCATGCAGTTTTTTATCAATTGCCTCATTGCCCCAGTAACCCGCCCAATTCCCTTCTGCAGGAACTGCACTTTTGGCAACTAACAGTGTTGATGGTGATTGCCAGAACATATTATGTATTGCCTTGATATCGTGGTTATTAGCCAGTGTAATCAGTTCACTAAACTGCGTTTTAATGGTGGTTAGCGTTTGTGCGTCAAGAGGATCGCGATAGGCTGAGGGTTGGGCTGCTGATGCTGTTGACAGCAACGTGTTTAGAGTAAAAAAACTTGCCGCTATCAGTACTTTTTTCATGGCCGATTCCTGGAAGTGTTGAGTGGTAAAAATATTGAATAACAAAGAGTTGCCGCTGTTTTACAACGTGGGCAGCTTGCTATTTCTCTAGCGAATGTCGGATTGACAGTGCGGCATCAACTCGCTATAAATAAAATATGACCAGTCGTCTTAAGTTGTCAAGTAAGTTGGAGAACCAGAATGAAAACGTCTTCTGCCCCTCGTCGGGGACCAAAGCCTGACCAAAACACCCGTGTTAATTTGGTTCAAGCCGGTCTTAGTGCATTTCATAGCGATGGCTATGCGGCAACGGGCATTCAAGGAATCGTGGCTTTGGCAAATGTCCCTAAGGGCTCGTTTTATAATCATTTTCCGAGCAAAGAAATATTTGGCTCATCGATCGTTGATGCTTATTTCGAGCGCGCTAAAGTTCGGTTGGATAAGGTTTTCGGCAATACTCGACTGTCGCCTTTAGCGCGCCTTGCCGCTTACTTTGATGAATTGATCGCGCAATTTAGCGAGTCAGGATTTGAAAAAGGGTGCTTGTTGGGAAACCTCAGTGCCGAAATTGCCGATCACAGTGAGGCGATTCGTCTGCGCCTTATCGAGCACTTTGATGCATGGAGCAAAATACTTGAAGACTGCTTAGCCCAGGCACAAACGCAGGGTGAACTCGATACTTCATTGACGGCAGCATCGTTGAGCCGATTTATTTTAAGTGCGTGGGAAGGGGCGCTATTACGAATGCGGGTCGAGAAAAACGACAGGGCGCTGGTCGAGTTTAAATTATATATTTTTGGCAAATTGCTATCGCGATAGAAAGTCTGCTCTGTCGCGATAGCCAGAAAGCCGTTGGCGATTACAATCCAGCCATGAGCATCGATAAAAACTCGGCGGTTGGCCGGTCGGGAACAGTCTCGTCGTAGCGGCCATTGCTTAGCCAGGCAATAACCAACTCCCAACATAGCTCGGCATCCGATATTTCTCGCCAACACAGCAGATCGCTGCGTTGGTTGACGACGGCTTTAGGTATCAGCGCAATACCCAAATTCTCGCCCACTAAATTGAGCAAAGTATCCAAATCGCTGACCTCGAAAGCGATACGTCGCGTCAGGTTTTGCGCGCTAAACCCGCGATCGTTAAGTTTGCGCGTGCCGTGGCCAGATTCAAAATCGATAAAGGGATAATCACTCAGCTGCGCCAGCGTAACTTGCTCGTGGGCGCTTAGCGGATGGGTATTGAAAAATGCCACCACGATTGAATCACAGGCCACAATCCGATTTGCCAGATGTGGGGCGACTTCTTCGAGCGGCATCAGCGCCAGATCTATTTGCTGATTGAGCAGCTGTTCGTTAAGCGATGCCGAGCTGCCCTGACTGAGTTTCACTTCAAAATCAGGATGACCTTTAAGAAAAGTTGAGAGCGCTGCTGGCAGGTTAATAAACGGCGGCAGGCTTTGTACGCTGCCGATGGACAGTGTGCCGCGTTTTAGCGAGGTAATCGCTTTGACTTCTTCCAGACCCTTATCCAAATGATGCATTGCCAGCTCAGCACTTCTCATCAACGTTCGGCCTGCGGCGGTCAGCTTAACCTGACGAGTTGTGCGGATAAAAAGCGCGGTATCTAGCTCTTCTTCCAGCGTTTTGATTGAGGTAGAGAGGGCAGATTGCACGATATGACAACGCTGTGCCGCGCGGGTGAAATTCTCTTCTTCGGCAACCGCCAAAAAATGTCTGATTTGTCTGAGTTCCATCATTAATCTCTATGAGAGATAGATGCTAAGCATAATAGGCGGTTGGTAGATTTATGCTAGGGATGACGTTAGTCTTTCTGTCATCAATTTCATGGAAGTGATGCAAACCAACAGGTTATCCGCCGTAGCTCGACAGATAACCTAAGTAAAAAGAGGAAGGATTATTTCTGTACGCGGAACAGAGCGAATCCATCCCAGCCTTTGCTACCAACCGTTTGCAGTGCAGTACCGGTCAGGGTTTCGAATCCTTTCACTGCGCTGAGTGCCTGATGAATACCGTTAGCACTTACATCGCGTTGTGCTTCAACAATTGCGCCACCGCGTATCACATTATCCATGATGATCACGCTGCCGGTATGGCTAAGCTCGATAGCCCACTCCAGATAAAGCAGGCTGTTCTGTTTATCGGCATCGATGAAGATAAGATCAAATGGTGGCTGTGTCTGTAAGGTCGGCAGGGTTTGTGCTGCTGCACCGACGATAATGGTCGTTTTATCCAGTAAACCGGCGCGCTGCAGATTCTCGTGTGCAATCGCCGCATTGGTTGCCTCTTTCTCCAACGTAACCAATTTACCGTCCGTTGGCAGTGCTCGCGCCATGTACTGTGTGCTAAAGCCACCCAATGTTCCGATTTCCAGAATCCTGCGCGCGTCACTAATCTGCACCATCAGCATCAGAAACTGCCCCTGCAAAGGGGAAACGTCGTGAGCAGGTAAACCCTGCTTGGCATTGAGTGCTAAGGTTTGTGCCAGATTTTCGTCTGGCACAAGTAAGCTGTGTTCGAGGAATTCATCGACTTCTTGCCATTGTTGTTGCATACCGCCTCTCCCGTGAATGAACCTAGAAGCAGTATAGTGCGTGAGCCATGATTGCCGATCATTTCGGCCAATGCGGCCAGACCTTGCGCTCATATTCCTCATGAATATCCTGGCGTGTTAAGCCAATGTCCTTTAGCTGAGTATCAGAAAGCCGTCTTAGCAAGCGACGAGTGGTACGCAGCTCATTCCATGCGCCGATCCAGAGTATGATTTTGCTTCTCCAGCTCATGGGTACCGGCTTTATGGTGGCCGTTTGATTTACCGGTGAGAAACCACTGCTGACAACCTTTTCATCTGCACAAAATTGACGTTCTTTGATGGTGTTTTTCATCTTGCTTGCTCCTGTTTCCCCTGTAGCAACAGAATGCAATGAGACAGAAAAACATTACAGATTCAGAAATTGAGTATTTTAAGCATACAGATCTAGTGTAAATGACAGTTACTGCGCTAAATTGAAAGGATCTGTACTGGTTTGAAATTTGAATGGTGGAGAATACGCATGAATCGATATGAAAATCTGGCTCAAGTATTGAGTGAACGCATCGAGCAGGGGCTCTATCCGGCGGGAGACCGCCTGCCCTCTGTGCGTATTCTCAGCAGTGAACACGGCGTGAGTATCAGCACCGTACAGCAGGCGTATCGCGTGTTGGAAGAAAAACAGTTGGTCGAAGCACGCCCCAAATCCGGCTATTTCGTTACCTCGACTCGCCTACAGGCGGCACTTCCTTCGGGTTGTCGTTCGGCACAACGCCCGGTCGATATCACTCAGTGGGATCAGGTTTTAGATCTGCTTACCGCCCCAGAATTACCGGGTTTTGTGCAATTAGGGCGCGGTTCTCCTGATATTACGGCCCCCACTCTCAAGCCGCTCAATCGGGCGATGGTACGCGCCAGTCAGCATCAGAACTTATTGGCGCTGAAATATGACAGCATTTATGGTTCGTTGGAATTACGTGAACAGATAGCACGGTTGATGATCGATAGCGGCAGCCATATGGATGCCAATAATATTATGATTACCACCGGTTGCCACGAAGCCTTGGCGATTGCCATCCGTTCGGTGTGCGAGGTTGGCGATATTGTGGCGGTCGACTCCCCGAGTTTTCATGGCGCGATGCAAACCCTCAAAGGTTATGGCATGAAAGCGCTGGAAATTCCGACCGATCCCATCACCGGCATTAGCATTGAAGCACTGGAGTTAGCGCTCGAACAGTGGCCAATCAAAGCCATTCAATTGACGCCAAACTGCAATAACCCTCTCGGTTACAACATGCCAGATGAGCGCAAAAAAGCGTTGCTACGTCTGGCTCAGCGCTATGATATTGCCATTATTGAAGACGATGTGTATGGCGACCTGGCTTATCAGTACCCGCGCCCGGCAACGATCACCTCATTCGATGAAGATAGCCGCGTTTTACTGTGCAGCTCTTTCTCTAAAACGTTAGCGCCGGGCCTGCGGGTGGGCTGGATTGCGCCGGGGCGCTACCACAATCGTGCGTTGCATATGAAATACATCAGTACCGGGGCCACGTCCACACTGCCGCAAATCGCGCTGACCGATTTTATTAAACAGGGGCATTACCTTCAGCACTTGCGGCGTATGCGTAACCAATACCAGCGTCATCTGTGTACGGTAACCTCTTGGGTGAATAAGTATTTACCTTGTGGTGTAGGGGTTAGCCGCCCGCAAGGCGGATTTTTATTGTGGATTGAGCTTGATGAACGCATAGATACCCAGCGCCTTAATCGTCTGTTGGAAGAGCATAAAATCCATATTGCGGTTGGCTCGATATTCTCGGCGGCAGGCAAATATCGCAACTGCTTACGTATCAATTTTGCTCACCCACTCAATGATATTTATGAGCAGGCGATTAAACAGATTGGGCTGACGGTACAGCAGTTGATGGCCGAAGAATAAGATGTTTTATGGATAGATTAGCCGGTGAGGTTAACGCTGAAATAATCCTGGCCTTGGGCCTGAGAAGAGGCGGACATGCCTATAGCCCGTTTTCCCCCTGTCATACTTTTGTCATAACTAACTCATGTTGATGTCAGTTATGCACCGGTAAACTTAGTGCCTGTGGTTATACTGTAGACATTACAGTTAATAGCCATTGTGTGTAGCAGTCGCATCCTGACTTTGTGGAGATAATGATGAAAATTTTGGTCATTGATGATGAACCCAAAGCTCGGGAGTATATGCGAAGTGGTTTGACCGAATCAGGATACGTTGTTGATGTGGCGGAAAACGGTCGCGATGGCTTGTTTATGGCGCAAGAGTATCATTATGACCTGATCTTATTGGACGTAATGATGCCTGAGCTTGATGGCTGGTCAGTCATGAAAACACTCGATAAACAGATTAATGCCCCGGTTATTTTTCTCACCGCCAAAGGTACGGTCGAAGACCGTATTAAAGGGTTAGAGCTGGGAGCGGATGATTATCTGGTTAAACCGTTTTCCTTTGCCGAATTGTTGGCACGTATTCGTACTGCGCTACGCCGGGGAAGTCATGCTAAACGCGACGAGCTGCTTGTCGTCGCTGATTTACAATTGGATATGGCAAAACGTCGTGTTGAACGTGCTGGTATCCGTATTGATCTTACGAATAAAGAGTTCAATTTATTGCAGTTGTTCATGCTCAATATCGGTCAGGTATTGAGCCGCACGCTAATCGCATCACGCGTGTGGGATATGAATTTTGATAGTGACACCAACGTAGTCGATGTTGCAGTACGTCGTTTGCGCCAGAAGGTTGATGAGCCTTTTGGCGCACCGATTATTCATACGGTACACGGCGTGGGTTACCGTTGTGAAGCTGAGGACGGGCAATGAAATCCTTGTCACTGACCGCACGTCTCTCACTGTTGGTTTCTGCCACCGTGCTGCTGATTATGGTTATTGTTGGCATGGCACTGTATCAGTCGTTGGCAAAACAAATCAGCGTGCGCGATGATGGCGAACTCGTCACCCGCATGGACCAAATTCGTACCTTGCTGCTTAATGAAGATGCGTTGCAACTGATCCACGATAAACCCCGTTTGTTTGGCAATATGCTCGGTAATACCGAGTCACTGCTGGTGCTAAAATTCCCCGGTCAACCGCCGCTGATTGAGGTCAATCCTGGTAATACCGCTATCCCTAATATAGCCCCCGTCCCTGCAGATAAACCCTTAACACTGGCTAGCGTTCATCATCAGCAAAGTCTTGATGGTATTCCGTTTATTTCTGCCTCGGCATTAGCCAAGACCCACGATGGCCCCGGTCAGTTAGAGATTATCACCGGACGTTTGATGACCTCCCGAACGGCAACCTTGAACAGTTATCGCCAACAAATCTTGTTGTGGATTAGTCTGGCGACAATAACCGCTGCGCTAGTTGTCTGGTTGCTAACGCGTCGTGGTCTGCAACCGTTACATCGTTTGGTAAAAGAAACCAGCACGATAGATGTGCGTCATCTGTCGCGCCGCATCACGCTCGATAACGCCCCGCGTGAGCTGTGGCCGCTGGTGGACGCTTTTAATCAAATGTTGGACAGGCTAGAAACCAGCTTTGGGCAGCTCAGTCAGGTCTCGGCAGATATGGCGCATGATTTGCGTACACCAATTAGTAACTTGCTGGGGCAAACCGAAGTCGCGTTAACTCAACATCGGAGTAATGACTATTATTTGTCGCTACTTGGCTCCAATTTTGAGGAGTTACTCCGTTTATCGAAGATGATCGACAATATGTTGTTCTTGGCGCGGGCGGAAGATGCCAGCCAGGCGATTCATCGTGATACTTTACAGTTGGCACAAGTTTTACAGCCATTGGCCGATTATTTCGAGGGGCCGGCAGAAGAGCGTCAATTGACATTACAATTGCCTCAGCAGGGCAGCGTGTGGGCTGATGCCGATCTGTTGCGTCGCGCAATGGCGAATCTATTGGCCAATGCGATTCGCTATGCTGATAGCGGTAGTACGGTGGTGATCAGTGCCGATTCGCAAGATGACGAGATGATTCTTTCGGTGGAGAACCAAGGTGTGCCAATTGATGCACAGCAACAAGCACGTATTTTTGACCGTTTCTACCGCGCTGATACTTCAAGACAAAATTCGTCCAGCGGCAGCGGTCTTGGCCTCTCCATCGTACGTAGTATTATGCGATTACATCAAGGGCAATGCCGGGTTGAAAGCCAAGGTAATCGGACGTGTTTTTCACTGCATTTTCCACGTCACGAGCGTTGATTCGCATACCCTCGATTTATTTTTTTTGTTCACTTGACATGTGTGTATCTACACATCATTATTCTTGTCATGAACAGCACCGAACTTCTTACATTATGCAGTTGTTTCTCTTCGCGGATGATCTCCAGGGCGGTGACGCCTCTGTACGAGCGTCATCTGGCAAACGAGGGGATTACTATTGTCCAATTCTCACTGTTGGTCATGCTGGCTAATGAGTCAGGTGCAACGATGAGTGAAATGTCAGATACCCTGACAATGGAACGGACCACGCTGCTCAGAACAATAAAGCCGCTGTTAAACGAGGGTTTGGTGACGATAGATACCAGCCCGAAGCAACATATCTACGCTATTTCGCCCAGTGGTCGAGAAACACTGGCTCGTGCGATGCCGTTATGGCAACAGGCGCAAGCAAGCTTTATTGAACTGCTCGGTGAAGATGACGTGAATCATTTGCAGAGAATCGCCAGAAAGCTCAGAACATTGCCGTTATAAACTCACCCGCCGCGGCGGGAGTTAAAAAACGACAATGTGTGTATATACACTTATTAAATATCCTACAGAGAGAAAAATCATGACAACACTTGGGACTGCGGTAATTACCGGGGCTTCATCGGGTATCGGCGCTATTTATGCCGATCGCTTGGCAAAACGTGGTTACGACTTACTGCTGGTTGCCCGCAGCCAGGACAAAATGGACATCATCGCCAACAAAATTCGTCAAGAGACGGGGCGTCAGGTAACGACAATACGCGCTGATTTGACCAATAGCGCAGACCTGGCGCAGCTGACTGATACCATCAAGCAAGACGGCAATATTACCCTGCTGGTTAACAATGCTGGTTTTGGTAAAGCCCAGCCGTTATTAGAATCTGACATCGCACAAATGCGCGAAATGGTGACATTAAACATCAGCTCCCTGATGGAGCTAAGTTATGCTGCAGCACCACAAATGGCTGCTCGCGGGCAGGGCGCTATCATTAATATTTCCTCTGTTGTGGCGATTTCACCTGAATTACTCAACGGTGTGTACGGCGGTAGCAAAGCATTCGTACTGGCATTTTCCCAGTCTCTGCATCATGAATTAGCGGATAAAGGTGTTCGTGTTCAGGTGGTATTGCCTGGCGCAACGGCGACAGATTTCTGGAATGTCGCGGGGGTTCCGGCTGGGCATTTGCCGCAAGAGATTATCATGTCAGCCGAAGATATGGTGGATGCGTCGCTGTCTGGTTTCGACCAGGGCGAGCTAGTGACTATTCCTGCGTTGCCGGATATCAAGGACTGGCAGGCGATGGAAAATGCCCGCCAAGCGTTGAAGCCTAATCTTTCTCACAATAAGTCAGCCGCACGTTATAACCTGAAGTAACACAGTAATCGCGGGGTATTTACCCCGCGATTGAGTTTGATGACAAAGTTGTCTGGTATACCGAGATACACGGGCTTAGTAATCCTAGGGGCGCTCCGGCGAGCAAGCTCGCTACGACCCCAACGGTTTACTTTCCCTAATAACGGACTTTGTCAGCAGTCTGAACCGCGGGGTATTTACCCCGCGATTAGCATTAGCTATCAATCTGATGGCGAAGAATCTGCATGTTTGTCTGAGATATCCTCACGCAATGCCGCCCAGGTTAATAATGCATCTAGCGCAGGACACAGCGCCTGTCCCCACTCAGTAAGACAGTATTCAACCTTAGGGGGAACTTGATGGTGCACAATCCTTTGGACGATGCCATCTTGCTCTAATTGCCGTAATTGCTGGATCAGCATTTTTTGCGATATGGCAGGAATAGCGCGTTCAAGATCTGAAAAGCGTAAAATTTGGCCGCCAAAGAGGTGGAACAAAATCACCAACTTCCAGCGTCCCTCTAGCAGTTTTATAATTTTTTCGACGCCAGCCGCAGCAGTTTCTCTTGTGTAATCATGATGCTTACTTTTTGGTAAGTACCCTACTTTTTTGTCTGTACTTGTCATTTTTTCGTGTGAAGGAGATGATTTGTTGAGACAAAGTTAATCAGGAGAGCTGCCATGTCAATTATTTTACCCTCGGCTATTGCGGGCTATTTTGCCGCAGACAAACAAGATGCTGCCACTGTAGCTCAGTATTTTACTGAGAATGCGCTGGTAGTGGATGAGCAAAAAACACATAGAGGCAGAGCCGCTATTTATCAGTGGAAAGCGGAGACCAGCAGTAAATATAGCTATATCAGCGAGCCGATCTCTATCGCGCACAACGGGGAGATTATTACCGTTATCAGCCGTCTGACCGGCAACTTCCCCGGCAGTCCTATTGATCTCAGTTACGCATTTATCCTTGAAAATAATACGATCGCGCGTTTGGAGATAGGCGTATGAATTTCGATCTTGGTTTAAAAGGGGTACGCACTTTAGTCACCGGCGGGACGAAAGGCGTCGGCGCTGCCGTGGTTAAAACGCTGGTCGAACTTGGCGCTCGGGTAATAACGACAGCACGCACGATACCTGATAATACCTTGGAAGGCGTTCATTATCTTGCCGCAGATATTAGTACGGCTGAGGGCTGTGTAAAGGTGGCAACACAAGTGTGTGAGCGGCTCGGTGGGGTAGATATTTTGATTAACGTGGTCGGCGGCTCTTCTACACCTGGCGGTGGTTTCGCTGTTCTGAATGATGAGCTGTGGCTGGAGGAACTTAATCTGAATCTGATGTCAGCCGTTCGTCTTGATCGCGCGTTATTACCGAAGATGATCGAGCAAGGCACCGGTGTGATTGTTCATGTCACCTCTATTCAACATCAACTCCCGCTACCCGAATCCACGACGGCGTATGCTGCTGCCAAGGCTGCATTGTCGACATACAGTAAAAGCTTATCGAAGGAAGTCACGCCTAAGGGCATACGAGTCGTACGAGTTTCGCCTGGCTGGGTAGAAACGGAAGCTGCGGTTGCTTTGGCGCAACGATTAGCAGAACAGGCTTCAACGGATTATGAAGGTGGAAAGCAGATCATCATGGATGCATTAGGCGGTATTCCTCTTGGTCGACCGGCGAAACCAAAGGAAGTTGCTGACCTCATTGCTTTTGTTGTGTCACCGCGGGCGGCAGCGATAACCGGGACCGAATTTGTCATTGACGGTGGAACGGTACCAACGGCGTAACCTCAATCTGCAAGTACTGATATACCTGGTATTAAGGCAAAAATAACAGGTATTAATTTACATTATCATCGCCAAAAATGAGGCGAAAATTGCCAATAATCTGGCAAATATAGCATTAATGCCTTGTAGTGATGAGGCAAACAGCGCGATGCCAATGGCGGCAACGGAGAAAAATACTCGCGATGGATTTTCAATAATATATCCGACAAACCCTTCCATGTTTTATCATCCCGGAGAAGCATCCGCTAAAGGTGGCAAGAGAGTAGCATGGGGTGGCAACAGGTTGTTTTGTTGTTTACAGGACATTACCTTTCACCCGCTGCTACCCTTATTTTTTGCCTCATCTACGACGTTAGCCGGTTTGCAATCTCAAGCAGATTATTATCCGGGTCACGAATATAAACTGACATAATTGGCCCTTCTGCACCGGTGCGTTCCACCGGTCCTTCCTCAATAGCAATGCTTAGTGCGCGGAGTTCATCAATGACTTCCGCCAGCGGTGTGCTGCAAATAAAGCATAAATCAGCTGAGCCTGGCGTTGGGTGCTGCGCTTTGGGCTCAAATTCTGCTCCGCGTTGATGTAAATTGATTTTTTGCTGACCAAACACCAGCGCCTTGCGGCGTTGCTTAAACGTCACGACGTCAAAACCTAGCACCTGCTGATAAAAACGTACGGTAGTATTGATATCGGCGACGGTTAATACCAAATGGTCCAAACGTTCTATTTTCATCTGTTATCCCCTTATACACGTTGATGACGCAGAGTGTGGACGGCGAAGAAAGCAATAGCGAGCAAGAGTAGACAAAACAGCACCACGCCTGACCAACTGTGGCTTTGCCACACGCTGCCGCCTGCTGAACCGAGCAGGCTGGAACCCAGATAATAGGCCAGCAGATAGAGCGCTGATGCATGGCCTTTATTACCAGCGGCCAATCGCCCGACCAGGCCGCTGGCGACGGAATGGGTCATAAAAAATCCAATGGTAATCAATATAATGCCGACAATAATGGCGAGTAATGGTGACAGTAATGTCAGTAATAACCCGACGAGTGATATGCTCAATCCACATAACAACACCCGATTGCGGCCAAAACGATCTGCAAGCCCACCGGCAAGAGAAGATGCAGCGATACCAAAGACATAGGCCATAAAAATCAGCCCAATTTTGGTCTGTGACAGCGCGTACGGCGACTGCATCAGGCGAAATCCGGCATAGTTATAGACGGTGACAAATGCACCAACGGCGACAAAGCCAATCAGAAAGACCCAAGGCAGGCGTTTATCTGCAAGATGTTGTTTCCAGGCACGCAGATGAAAGCGCAGATCAAATTTTTGATGGCTGAGTACGCGACGTGCCGGCGGCAATAGCAGGAAAAACACCAGCGCCGCCACTAAATCAATCACGCCGATGGTGATAAGAGCCGTTTGCCAAGAAAACTGTTCGTAAAGAAAGCTCATGCCGACGCGACCAATCATGCCGCCAAAGGCCGTGCCCCCCACGTAAATCCCCATCGATAGACCGAACCCGCTGGTGTCTATTTCTTCGGCCAAATAGGCCATTGCCACTGCCGGAACCCCGCCGAGTACAAAGCCTTCAGCGGCGCGCAAAACTAACAAACTGTGCCAGTTGGGAGCGTAGGCCACGGCGATATTGAGCGCGGCGGCTAGCAGCATCGAGACAAACATCAGCCCGCGTTTACCGAGGTTTTCTGATAGCGCCCCCGCCAGGAAAATAGATAACGCTAGGAACGCTGTACTTAACGACAACACCAAGGAGCTTTGCGCGGCACCGACCTGAAAATGTTGCGCAAATACCGGTAGCAGCGGTTGCACACAATAGAGCAGGGAGAAAGTAGAAAATCCTGCCATAAATAGTGCGACGCTAATGGCCCAATAAGGACGGGTGCCGGGAAAAATACCCTGTTTTTCAGGGATGGAAAGCGAAGACTCACTGATTTGCATAACCTTGACCTCGGCAAACAAAGTGTTGATTTAACACCGTTGCGGATATTGTCGGTAGACTCAGCTATGCTATCCAATATATATCACAGGCATCTATTATAGGTTTTGCGACTATCATGGAATTACGGCATCTACGTTACTTCCTTACCGTGGCTGAAGAACTCAATTTCTCTCGTGCCGCGCTGCGTTTGAATATCAGCCAGCCACCGCTGAGTCAGCAAATCAAAGCGTTGGAGGCCAGAATTGGCGCACCGCTGTTTCGTCGTTTATCGCACGGGGTGGAATTAACCTCGGCGGGGCTGGCATTTCAACAAGAGGCATATCGCGCAGTAGAAAGCGCAGAGAAAGCCGTATTGGCCGCCCAGCGCGCGGCGCGTGGTGTCACCGGTAATCTGCGTTTGGGATTCACCAGTTCGGCGGCATTTAATCCATTGTTGGCGGCACGTATCCGCGATTTTCAGCGTGAATGGCCCGAAGTTCGTCTGGATCTGGTAGAAAACAACACGTTATATCTGCTGGAAAGTCTGCTGGAGGATCGGCTGGATGTGATTTATATGCGTCCCGGAATTCATCAGCCAGACAATATCGAATTATACCGTTTGCCCGATGAAGCCATGAAAGTCGTGGTTCCAGCCACCCATCCGTTAGCGCAGCAAAAATCTGTCAATCTGCTGCAACTCAAAGATGAGCTATTTATTCTGTTTCCAGCCGCCGTCGGGCTGACACTTTTTGACGAGATAATGATTTGCTGTCGTGCGGCAGGGTTTGAACCGAAACGTACGCAAGTCGCGCCGCAAATGTCCTCGGTGGTCAATTTTGTTGCCGCTGAAATGGGGGTTTCTCTGGTACCTGCCTCGGTTTCACAAATTCAGGTTCATAACGTGCGTTATCTGGATATTGTCGGAATTTCGCCGCTAGCACGTCTGGCGGTTGCCACCCGTCGCCATGAGCCCTCGATTCTGGTGAAACATTTTGTGCAGGGCGTCAGCGGTAAAAAAGGGCGCGCATAGTGCGAATTCTACGAAGATTGTGTGAAGATACTCATGAGTGAAGATAGTGCCAGTAATAAGCATGCACCAGGTTTTTGATTGAACATCACCTCCCAGAGAAAAATAATATGAGCGAAAAAATCAGCCTCCCTACCCATGTTTCAACGCTACAAGAGTGGTTGTTGTATATCGATAGCCTACATTCACAAGTTATTGATATGAGCCTAAACAGAATTAAATCTGTGGCCAGCGATCTGGATATTTTAAAACCCGCGCCTTTTGTCTTTCTCGTTGGCGGCACCAATGGCAAAGGCACCACCTGCCATTCACTGGAAAAAATACTGCAACTTTCTGGGTACAAAGTGGGGGTGTTCAGTTCACCGCACATGATTAATTATACCGAAACCGTGCGTATTCAAGGTCAGGAGCTGGCTGATAGCGACCATATTGCCGCTTTTAGCGCCATTAATGATGCCCGGCAGGACACCACGTTAACGCCATTTGAGTTCAATACACTGGGCGCTTTCTGGTTAATGAAACAGGCGCAGGTTGACGTGGCGATTATTGAAGTGGGCATGGGCGGGCGAGATGACGCGACCAATATTATCGACCCGGATCTGTCGGTCATTACTAACGTGGCCCTCGACCACGAAGACTGGCTAGGCAAAGATATCGAAAGCATCGGTCAGGTTAAAGCCGGTATCTTCCGCGCAGGTAAACCGGCGGTGATTGGGCAGTCTCAGGCACCGGCTGCGCTGTTTGATTATGCCAACAGCATTGGTGCTAAGATTCATCACCGCGATGAGCAGTGGCACTTCACCGTTAACGACGATCGCTGGGCCTTTACGGATGCTACCGGCACGATTGCTGACTTAGCGATGCCGCTGATGCCATTGGAAAACGTTGCTACCGCGCTGGCCGCACTGCGTGTCAGTCAATTAAATGTCGATTTGGCGGCGGTTAAAGAGGTGATTCTGAGCGCTAATTTACCCGGCCGCTTCCAGATTATTGAAAATAAACCAACGGTAATTTTAGACGCGGCACACAATCCTCATGCTGCGGCGTATCTGGCACAAAGACTCAATCACTATGTTAAAACCCGCAACGGCGAGAAAAAGGGCAAGATCCGTTTCGTGATTGGTATGCTGATCAATAAAGATATCAAAAGCACGGTCGGGCATTTAACCCCGTTATCAGACAATTGGTACTGCTGTGCGATTAACGCCGGGCCAAGAAGCTCTAAAGCCGAAGATGTGGCGCAATATCTTGCGCAGGCCAGCACCTATCCAGATATCCTGGCCGGTTGGCAAGCGGCACAGCAGGATGCTGATGAAAACGACATTATTGTGGTCTGTGGGTCATTCTTCGCGGTAGCGCCAGTGTTAAAAGAGATTCGGGCGCAGCAAGCTTAATTTATTTAACGGCTATAACAGGTAAATCATATTTTACCGGTTATAGCCGTTAAACTTGCATTTACCTGTTAGGGGCGGTAAGGTCGTTTTCTGACCACTGTGCCAACTCCCCACCGAACCTGCACTTGTGCTGAAGAGGCAATATGAAAATAACATCTGCCAGGCAGCTAGCTATCTACCTAAAAGATCAGCGTAAATCTCAAAAAATGACCCAGTCTGCCACCGCGAGCCGAGTCGGTATTAGGCAAGATACAGTGTCCAAGTTTGAGCATCACCCTGATACCACGATGGTGGATACGTTATTTAAAATTATCTCGGCACTAAATTTAGAACTGCATGTTGAGCAAAAAGATAAAAATAAAAAACCGAGTGAATGGAAGGAAGAATGGTGATGAAGCGCCTTTCGGTCTATATGAATGGCTATCTTACCGGCACGCTGATTCAAGAGAATAACGGTGCGCATACTTTTATTTATGCGCAATCTTGGTTAGATATTGCCGATGCCCGGCCTATTTCTCTCTCTTTACCTCTTCGTAAAGAGAAGTATGAAGGAGCAGAAGTCTTTAATTTTTTTGACAATTTGCTGCCTGATAATCGCAACATTCGAGAAAGAATTGCCGCTAAATATCACGCAAAATCGATGCAACCTTTTGATTTGTTATCTGAGATTGGTCGAGATTGTGTCGGAGCATTGTTGCTGTTGCCGGAGGGACAAGCGGTACCCAATATCAAAGTGATCAATGGTCGGCCATTAAGTACTCAGCAATTGATTGATGTGTTAAACAGTTATCAAGCCGAGCCGACGAGTGATGAATTATCTGAGCTAGATTTCCGCATTTCCATTGCGGGCGCTCAAGAAAAAACCGCCCTATTAAAATATGACCACCAGTGGCAACTGCCTTTAGGGATTACGCCGACGACGCATATCTTCAAATTGCCAATTGGCACTATTCAAAGTCACAGCCACACTTTAGATCTCACCGACAGTGTTGAAAATGAATGGCTTTGTATGCGTTTGGCTAAGGCTTATGGTCTGGATGTTGCAGATTGCGAAATGCTGCACTTATCTGGGGTAAAAACGCTGGCTGTTGAACGATTCGACCGACGTTTGGCGCTTGATGGTTCGTGGATACTCCGATTACCGCAGGAAGATTTTTGTCAGATACAGGGTATTTCTTCAGCACAGAAATATGAAAGTGACGGCGGTCCGGGTATTGCCAATATTATGAAAATTCTCGTAGGTTCTGATCATGCAGAACAAGACCGGGAACACTTTATGAAAAGTCAGTTATTGTTCTGGCTACTTGCGGCGAGCGACGGGCATGCGAAGAATTTCTCCATTTTTATTCAGCCGAATGGCGGCTATCGACTTACGCCGCTGTATGACATCCTTTCCTGTTATCCAATGATCGGTGGGCGAGGATTGGCAGAAAAAGACATCAAATTAGCGATGAGCCTGGCATCGACCAGGAGCGGTAAAAAATATCTTTGGCAGCGCATCTTCCCACGGCACTTTCTCGCGACAGCCAGACACTGTGGTTTTGATGAACAGAGAATGCAGGAAATCATGACCGACTTTTTTGAAAAGACACCGGCAGTATTGGCGCAGATTAGGGCTGAATTGCCGGAAGACTTTCCGGAAAATATTAGCCAGGCTATTTTAGGCGGCATTGAGAAGTGTGTTACCAGGCTGGGTGCTACTCCGCAATAAAAACGGGTGGCAATCATCAAGATCTACTCTCTGTTTCGTATTGTCATTTCAATTGTTTCTGTCGGCTACTTTAGCTTTCACAACCGTCTTTTCTTCGAGTAAATACTATCGACTGAGTAAGGCAATCACCAAAACACCGCATATTAATGCGAAGAAACAAATGCCGCCGCCGCATGTTCTGGGGGAATGGCGAAGTTTGCTTTCATCCGTTTGACCTCTGCACTCGGGCTGCGGCCAAATAAACGTTTGAACTCACGGCTAAACTGGGAGGCGCTTTCATAACCGACTTGCAGCGAGGCCGTCACCGCCGTTATATCTTTGCGTACCATCAATAATCTGGCCTGATGCAGGCGCAACGATTTCAAATATTGCATTGGCGTGGTATGGGTGATGAGCTTGAAATGACTATGAAACGTGGCAACGCTCATATTGGCGTGTTCTGCCAGTTGGGCGACATCTATATTCTGCTTATAGTTGCTGTGAATATAACGGATCGCTTTATAAATTCGACCAAACTGCCCCTGTAAGATCAGTGCGCTGCGTATTGTTCCCCCTTGCTCGCTGGTTAACACCCGATAGTAAATCTCACGCACCAGCGCTGGGCCCAGGATTGCCGCTTCTTGCGAGTGACTCATTATTTGCAGAAAATGCAGCACAGTCTGGCTCAACGTCTCATCCATGGCCGTTGATAGCATACTTTGTGGTGCAGGTAATACCTGTGGCTGGTGGCTGTCTATTTTTAGGATAAGTTCGGCGGCGACGGCAAAGTCGAGATGCATATAAATTGCTAATAAGGGTTCATCCGTGCTGGCATCCGTTTCCATAGTAAAAGGCACGGGCAACGACACGGCAAGATAATGCTGAGCATCATAAACATAAACGCGATCGCCAAAATATCCTCGTTTGGTTCCCTGACAGACAATAACAATGCCGGGATCATATAAAACCGGCGTGCGCTTTAGCGGTCGGTTTGAACGCAGAAAACGCACATCCGGTAGGGCAGAAAGCGTATAACCTTCTTCCGGTGCCAGTTTTTCTAGCAAATCAATTATCTGTTTTTGTACTGTCTGACTCATGCGTTTTTCCTAGCGGTATGACTGGCAACACAGTATCAATAATCGATGCTAGAAAATACGCCGCCCAGAGTTTTAGGCAATACTCTCCGAGTAACAGGTCTCTTTATGACAGCGTGATACGGCTATTCTGAACGCCGTAAATGTCTGTCGGCATTACCCATTGTCATACTGGAGAAGGCTATGTCTACACTTAAAAACACAGTGTCTGAACTGAAAAATATTCTGATTACTGGTGTCAGCAGCGGTTTTGGTCGCGCATTAGCAATAGAAGCGTTGGCCGACGGCCATTGTGTTATCGGTACCGTACGCAATGCTCAAGCCGCCGCCAACTTCTCTGCCTTGCATACAACGCGAGCCATTGCCCGCATTCTGGATGTGACCCATTTTGCTGGTATTAACGAAACCATTGCTGAAATCGAAGATACCGTCGGTGCCATTGATGTATTGGTCAACAATGCGGGCTATGGACATGAAGGAGTGTTTGAAGAGTCGCCGCTTGAAGAAATGCGCCGTCAGTTTGACGTTAACGTCTTTGGGGCCGTCGCCGTAACTAAAGCGGTGCTACCTTTTATGCGTCGACGTCGCAGCGGCCATATTCTGAATATCACCTCGATGGGCGGATTTATTACCATGCCCGGCATTGCCTATTACTGTGGTAGTAAGTTTGCGCTGGAAGGGATCTCTGAAGTGCTCAGTAAGGAGCTAGCCCCTTTCAATATCTTTGTCACCGCCGTTGAGCCGGGCTCATTTCGCACCGACTGGGCGGGGCGCTCAATGGTTCGCAGCCCACGTACCTTGAGCGAATACGACGCACTGTTTGATCCCATCCGTCAAGCGCGTGAGGCCAAAAGCGGCAAGCAGTTAGGCAGCCCGCAGAAAGCTGCTCGAGTCATGCTAACGCTGATTGCCAGTACAAATCCTCCCGCTCATTTACTGTTGGGCAGCGACGCCTTGCAGCTGGTACGCCAAAAACTGGCGGACTGGAGTGAGGAAATCGATCGCTGGGAAGTATTAACCCGCTCGACGGACGGCGAGTAATTCGTGGGAGCCGGTTCGTACCTATCGGCTCTCACCAGACGTTAAATGAATAAACCCTACCTGTGCCGGTAGGGTTTATTCATAAAAACATAGCTATGCTCTACTGTTTAAGGGACGCATTGGCCACGCTGGTTTCTCTGATAAATCTCCCATCTTCATTTGGAGGTCGCCCAAATAAACGCCGATATTCACGGCTGAACTGAGATGGACTATCGTAACCTACTTCAAAACCAATCTCTGCCACACTTTTTAGAGATGATGCGATCAGTGTTCGAGCCATTTGTAATCGCACTTGTTTTTGAAATTGAATTGGGCTCAGAGATGTCACCGATAAAAAATGTCTATGGAAGGATGTGGCACTCATACTAGCTTCTTGCGCTAAGGTATCAATCCGGATGTTTTCTTTATAGTGGTTACGTATCCATCTGATTGCCCGAAAAATTTGCATCATGCGGCCATTTGATATGCCAAGCTGTTGGAGCATTGCTCCCTGTTCACCATTAATTAAGCGCCAGAGAATTTCACGCTCAATCGACGGGGCCAAAATTGGAATGTCTTTTGGATTATCCAATAATCTTAATAATCGGGTAAGTGGATCAAGCAGATCATCGCTCAGCTCGCTGACTGCAATACTGCCTTGATTGGTCATATTCTCTGGGGGGAATCCACTTTCGAGCAGAAGAGCAGCAACTCTTTCGGGCTTAATTGTCAATCCTAAGCCTAGTAACGGCTCATCTTCACTGGCCTCTATGACATTAGAACTGAGAGGCAGGTCAACGAGATAAATAAGATATTGCCCTGCAGAATAGCGGTATGTTTGTTGGCCAAGAGCAACTTGTTTTACTCCTTGAATCAGAAGAGCAAAGGTAGGTTCTGCTAAATACAATAGGGGTTGGAGTGGTGTAATTCGATAATGTCACATTTGGCAGCAGCTTCTGCGCTTCATGTGACCCTACATAGCGTTGAATGAGCGCCTTTAATTCTCCCCATAAATACGCTTTATTTGTATTCATCAATAACACCTCAATGAAGCTTAATAAGCTGAGAGAAAACTCATAATTGGTAGGATTGTGCATGAGGCGGGTAGTTTCTGTCTATCAACTACACTGAGTTTTATCGTTCAATAATGTTCTTGCAGATAGCCACTCGACAAGGCTCCACGATGTAGCCAGAAAAGAGGGCTAAGTGTGGAGCGTAGAACATTTATCAAATCTGTATTAATTGCATCATCCGTTTTTTACCTTTTAAGGATTGGCTTCAAACCAATTATCCCCCCAACTATTAGGGAAAATAAATATTAAAAAGCAATCTGTTACGTTTGAAAGTTCAGGGTTGTCACTCTCCGGCGATCTATACATCCCTGATGGCATTGGCGATGGAAAGTATCCTGCTATTGTTGTGAGCCACCCTGCCAGCGGTGTAAAAGAACAGACTGCTGGATTGTACGCACGCAATCTCGCAGAGCACGGGTTTATCACTCTTGCTTTTGACGCTACTTATAACGGTGAGAGTGCCGGAGAACCAAGAGGGCTTGAAGATCCTGGTCAACGTATTGAGGATATAAAAGCTGCCGTTTCGTTCATAAGCCTGCATGATAATGTTGATTCCGAAAAAATTGGATTGCTTGGGATTTGTGCTTCTGGTGGATATGCGATCCCCGCAACAGCGTCAGACCACCGAATTAAAGCCGTTGCAACAGTGAGTGGCATTAGCATCGGGGAATTTTTCCGTGTCGGTTATGACGGTAAACAACCGTCGTCAGTTCTTAATATGATGCTCGACAATGCTGGTAAAGCTCGTACGGATGAAGCACGAAACGAAGCAACGAAAACGTTTCCGATTTTCCCTGCCGACGAAGCCGCTGCCCGGGCGTTGGGGCAATATGTTTATGAAGGTTGGGAGTATTATTGTACCCCTCGCGGATACCATCCTCGTTCTGCGAAACAGATGCCGTGGATTAGTGTGGATAAGATGGTGACTTTTGACGGTTTTCGTTTTATCCATCTGATCGCACCACGCCCCGTGCTTACCATTGTCGGTACCAAAGCAGCAACTAAATGGATGGCTGAAGAGGCATTCCCCCGAGCTGGTGAGCCAAAAGAGCTATTTTGGATCGAAGGAGCCAGTCATGTTGACCTGTATGATAAAGAGCAGTTTGTCATACCTGCCGTTGCCAAATTATCAGATTTCTATCGTGACTCTCTGGGTGTTTGAGTCTTTTTAATATTATCTATTACCATCAAGGACGGAGATAGGTTCAGATATACATAACAAGGGCCTTTAAAAGGCCTTTGTTATGTCATGTTGAGGCTGGTTTAACCTAACAGGCATCTGCCCTTAATCATTATCAGGCTTTAGCAATAAACGCCGCGAACTTTTCACGCTCTTCTTCACGCAGCGTAAGCACGTCAAACCCGTCGGCGGTGACCAAAATAGTGTGCTCAAACTGGGCTGATAAACGGCGATCTTTGGTCGTCACTGTCCAACCATCGCTGTGCAATTTAACCTGCGCTTTGCCCTGATTAATCATTGGCTCGATAGTGAAGGTCATGCCTTCTTGCAACACGAAACCGCGACCCGGCTTACCGTAGTGCAACACCTGCGGATCTTCATGCATTGCCTGACCGATGCCATGGCCGCAATATTCTTCCACCACTGAGTAGTTATTCCCTTCAGCGTGTTGCTGGATGGCGTGGCCAATATCTCCAAGCGTTGCGCCGGGTTTTACCAGTGCGATAGCTTTGTATAAAGATTCTTGGGTGATATCAACCAGTCTTTGTGCATGTGATTCGATGTCGCCAACGGCAAAGGTCACGCAACTATCGCCATAATAACCGTCTTTTTTAACGGTCAGGTCGACTTTGACAATATCACCGTTTTTTAAGGGCTTATCAGACGGCCAACCATGACAAACAACATGATTGACGGAGGTATTCGCCGTATGAGGATAGCCATATTGACCTAAGCTGCCGGGAATAGCCTTGAGGGTATGGATAATATAATCGTGGCAGAAACTATCAATCTCTAGTGTGGTAATACCGGGTTGAATGATAGGGCGTACTGCTTGCAACACGTCAGCGGTTAAGCGCCCAGACTCGCGCATTTTTATTATCTCTTCCGTACTTTTGATTTTTACATCGCTGTTACGTTCAGGCATATGAAATCCTATTTCTCTTAAATATAACGCCTTGAATAATTTATTATTCAAGGCAGCTAGGCCGTTATGTTTTTGTTATTAGCGAGACTTTTATCATCTCATGGGCGGTTATTTGTACCATTGTAGCGATATTTTTGTCTGCTGTGGTATATCACCGATGTGCTTGAGATTTGCCACGCAATAAAAAAGGCCAGCAACCGAAGTTGCTGGCCTAATATCTTGATAGCCATTATTTGCAAGAGGCCTTGCCTCTTGCAAGGCACTTAGCGCATGGTCACAAACTCTTCTGCGCCAGTCGGGTGAATCGCGACGGTGTTATCGAAGTCTTTCTTGGTTGCGCCCATTTTGATGGCGACCGCGAAGCCTTGCAGGATTTCATCCATACCGAAGCCGATACCGTGCAGACCGACGATCTTCTCGTCTTTACCTGCACAAACCAGCTTCATACGGCAAGGCTGGCGGTGCTGGGTCACGGCGGTGTACATCGCTGTGAAGGACGATTTGTAGATTTTCACTTCCGCTTCGCCATATTTCTCTTTGGCTTCGGTCTCGGTCAGGCCGATGGTACCAATTGGCGGGTGGCTGAATACAACGGTTGGGATCAGGTTGTAATCCAAATGCTCGTCTGGTTTGTTGTTAAACAAACGTTCAGACAGGCGGCGACCTGCGGCA
The DNA here is from genome assembly GCF_049319665.1 of Rouxiella sp. Mn2063. Classification (NCBI taxonomy): domain Bacteria; kingdom Pseudomonadati; phylum Pseudomonadota; class Gammaproteobacteria; order Enterobacterales; family Yersiniaceae; genus Rouxiella; species Rouxiella sp. Mn2063. The sequence continues at coordinate 242,098 of NZ_JBMOUD010000002.1, forward strand.
ACGGCAACGGGAGTCAGTTCAACGGCACCGGTATTATCACCTACCGCGTAGATACCTTTCACGCTGGTGTTCTGGTACTTATCAACTTCGATATAGCCTTTAGCATTGGTTTTTACACCGGTCGCTTTCAGGTTGAAGTTGTCAGTTTCTGGCACACGGCCAATTGCCCATACCAGGCTATCAACTTCAAATTCTTTACCGTTTTCCAGTTTCAGCGTCAGGCTGCCGTCGGCATTTTTGACCACTTCTTTTGGAATTGACTCGGTGTGCAACGCTGGGCCTTCGGTGTTCATTACTTCAACCAGCGTTTCAACGATCATTGGGTCGAAAGTACGCAGCGGTGCATGTTTACGCACGAACAGATGTGTTTCAGCACCCAGTCCGTTCATTACACCGGCGATTTCTACTGCGATATAACCTGCGCCCACGACGGCAACGCGTTTTGGCATGTCGGTTAAATCGAAGAAACCGTCTGAATCGATACCGTATTCAGCCCCTGGAATATCAGGATGGCTTGGACGACCGCCGGTGGCGATCAGAATATGGTCAGCAGTGATGGTTTCGCCGTTCACTTCCACGGTATGCGCATCAACAAAACGCGCGAAGCCTTTGATCACATCAACTTTGTTTTTACCTAATACGTTGTCGTAAGAGGTATGAATACGGTCGATATAAGCGGTACGACTGGCAACCAGCGTTTTCCAGTTAAAACCGTTAACGGTGGTGTCGAAACCGTAATCCGGGCCGTAGTTACGGATAGCTTCGGAGATTTGAGCGGCGTGCCACATCACTTTTTTCGGAACACAACCGACGTTAACGCAGGTGCCACCCAGTTCTTTCGCTTCGATGATGGCACATTTCTGTCCATACATTGCCGCTCGGTTGATGGATGCAATACCGCCACTGCCACCGCCAATTGCCAGATAGTCGTAATGTTTGGTCATCTGAGTTTCCATAGGTTGTGAATTTAGAAAAATGAGATCCATTTAACGGATCTTTTAATGCCCAAGAGTTTAACGTCTGCCAGCCTATTGTCGCAAAGTTTGCATCAATGGCTGCGATAGGTTTGAGAATTCAATGCATATCTCAACCTGCAAAATAACGCTTATTACTCAGGTACGACCCATTTCACTAGCTGGTGGCCGTTGCCTTCTGGTGCTAGCGTTTTTAGCAACCAAGGTAGAACATTGTTCATCTGCTGTTCCAGCTTCCACGGCGGGTTGATCACAATCATGCCCGATGCAGTCATGCCTCGCTGATCGCTATCTGGACGAACGCCCAGCTCGATTTGCAGAATACGGCGAATGCCGGTCGCTTCCAAATCACGCAACATACGTTTGATCTGCTGGCGCATGACGACCGGATACCACAGCGCGTAAGTGCCGGTAGCAAAACGCTTGTAACCTTCCTGAATCGCTTTCACCACATCTTGATAATCGGTTTTCAGCTCGTATGGCGGGTCCATCAGGATCAGGCCACGACGTGAAGGGGGCGGCAACTGTGCTTTTAACTGCTGATAGCCATCGGCACGAGATACGCGTGCACGATCGTCTTTCTGGAACTCACTGCGCAGCAGCGGGAAATCGCTCGGGTGCAGTTCGGTCATCTGTAACTTGTCGTCTTCACGCAATAGCTGGCGAGCAATCAGCGGTGAACCTGGGTAATAACGCAGGCTTTCGTTGCGGTTGAAGTGGTTGATCACCGACATATAAGGAGCCAGCTCGGCAGGTAAATCGTCGCGTTGCCACAGACGAGCGATCCCTTCCAGATATTCCCCTGTACGCTCGGCGTGTTCGCCGCTCAGCTGATAGCGTCCTGCTCCGGCATGAGTGTCCAGATACAGGAACGGTTTCTCTTTTTCTTTCAAAGATTCAATGATCAGGCTCTGAACGGTATGTTTCAGCACGTCGGCATGGTTGCCTGCATGGAAGCTGTGGCGGTAACTTAGCATTGGGTTCTCTTGTGTTTGAAAATGTTAAATTTTCAATTTAAAACCATCGTGTTAAATGATTTTTGTGTGATGTATTTTGATATTCAGACACTTTTTTCGATAGGTAGTGAGCTATCAGAACAGAAAAAAGCGCAGGATGATGGCTAGTATAAACTGTTTAAACGATAAAAAGTTACCCGCGTCATTCTTCGATAAGTGGCAGAGTAGTTTTTCTGACGAAATACGTTGGGTGAGGAGCGTGATATGGCAAATCAGCAGATAACATTGAGGGGATGCCTGTGGGGGCGCTGACCGTTAGAGAAGCAAAAACGTCTGATGCCGCTGAGCTCGCACGTTTGCACGTTGCAGTGTGGCGTGAAACCTACCGCCAATTGGCTCCTGTAGGGGCTTTTGCTGCGTTAGATGAAACACGACGTTTGGCTTTCTGGCTGGATAAATTTGCCCACCCATCGGGTAGGCAGGTGATACTCCTGGCTGAACTTGATGGCAACCTGGTTGGTTTTACGTTGGCATCTGAATCAGTCAATCCGCAAATTGGTGCGATGGCTGAAATTAAATTGTTGTATATCGACAGGCGGTTTGCGCGGCAGGGTATTGGGCGTCATCTGTTGGCAGAGGTTGCCTTATGCCTCAAAAATAGCGGCTTTACTGGTGCGGCGCTCGGTGTAGTGGAAGGAAATACCCCAGCGATTCGTTTCTACTCGGCACTGGGGGGACAAGAGTTGGGGCGCTATACCGATTCTGGCCCGTTGTGGCTTTCGCCAAATATTATTTACGCCTGGCATGATATCGAACAATTGCTCCGACTCTAATCAATACTGTGCGCGCTGCCAAAGGCTTATTGGCAGCGCGAGAGAAGGCGTAGCATAACCCGCCGTCAAAGCTGACCGGCGCTACCACAAATATGGATTTTCTCTTCAACGACTTTTTGCATCGCGGCCTTGCCGGGGCCGAGGTATTTACGCGGATCGTTAGCTTTGGGATGAGTGGCGAAATAGCCTTTTATCGCGTCAGCAAAGGCGATTTTCAGATCTGTGGCGACATTAACTTTGCAAACGCCAAGCCCAATCGCTTGTTTAATCATGGCTTCTGGTATGCCAGATGCGCCATGCAGTACTAACGGAATATCAACCTGCTGGCGAATTTTGGCTAAGCGCTCAAAGTCCAGATTTGGCTCGCCCTGATATAAACCGTGCGCAGAACCGATGGCGACCGCCAGCGAGTCGATGCCAGTACGTTGTACAAACTCTTTGGCAGCAAGCGGATCGGTAAAGAAGCTGTCTGCGGCACTGACATCAAGATCGTCTTCTTGCCCACCGAGTCGGCCCAGCTCTGCTTCAACGCTGGCCGAAAATCGTCGGCACAGGCGCACCACCTGGCTCACTTTGTCGATGTTCTGCTCGAAGTTAAAATGCGAGGCATCAATCATCACCGATCGCACGCCAGTACGGACCTTATGTTCGATATCGGTCAGTTCTTCATGGTGATCCAGATGCAGGGCGAAAGGCAGGCGATAACGTCGCGCGGCCTCCTGACAAATCGACACTAAAAAATCGAGCCCTGCGTAGCTGAAGGTACCCGGCGTCCCCGCCATAATCACTGGTGAATTCAATTTCGCGGCAGTTTCCGCAACCACTTGCACAGTTTCAAGGTTATGCACATTAAAGGCGGGCACCGCGTAGCCCTCACGCTGCGCTTTATTTAGCATCTCGCGGTTTGAAATCAGATACATAGCTTAGCGCTCCGTCATGTTGAGTAGAATTTTACCCGCCATCGGTTTCCCGGCCAGCGCGTTAACGCTATCGGCGAAATGCTGCGCATTCCCCATGGTGGCAATCAGCGGTTCTAATTGCAGCTGCTCGCATAAATCAATCGCCTGCTGCCATTCGCTGCCCGGCCAAGGCGCGGAGTAATTCATCCAACTGCCCAGAATTTTCAGCTCTTTGCGCAAAATAAAGCCGAAGGTTTTTGCTGAAAGTTGCAGGTCTTTATGCAGGGTGCCGACCAGTGCAACCTGTGCATGAGGGCCGGCAATATCTAACGCCAGCGCAACGGTTTGCGGCGTACCGGCGGTTTCCAGAATTAACTGATCAAAGCGGCGTGGTGCTAGCTGAGTGGCAATGTCTTCTGCACTCATTTCGCTACTGTTATAAACAAATGAGGCGCCGGTCTGCTGTGCAAGTGCTAAGCGCTGTGGGTTGATATCGATAGCCGTTACCGCCTTGGCTCCCAGGGCTCTCGCGCACTGGATTGCGAGCTGGCCGATGGTCCCTGCACCAATCACAATCACCTCTTTACCCGCACATCCTCCGGCCAGCTTCAAAGCGTGCAGACCGACGGTAATAGGTTCTAGAAATGCCCCTTGTAATAGCGATGAGCCTGCTGGCAGTTTGAACAGATTGCTGCGCGGTACGACAAGGTATTCTGTATTGCCGCCGTCGCTGCGCGAGCCAATAAACTGATAATGCTTACATTGTGAGAAGGCATGGCGCTGGCACTCTTCACAGGCAAAACAGGGCTGTAACGGTACGCAAACTACCGCGTCTCCGGCGGTTAAATCTCGGACATTCTCACCATATTCGACGACTTCTGCGCTGAACTCATGGCCGAGAGTGATCGGATAAAAATGCGCGCCCTGAGCAAAAATGCGCGGGATATCTGAGCCACACAATCCTGAATAAGCAATCCGTACTAATACATCATCCGGGTGCTGCACGGTTGGTACTGGTCTTTCTTCGACCAACACTTTCCCGTCAGCGTGAACCACAACTGATTTCATTTTAAGCTCCATAACGGGGGCTTGTTATCCCCCGTTAGCTAGGTTAGATAGCGCTAGATTCGTTCGATGCGGCGGCGTGTTTTTCTGCCTGGATAAAGCCTTTTGCGCGGCGCCATGTCAGAAAGACACCGACGGCATAAACCACGCCAATGACGGCTAAACCGCTAAGGTTTTGCCAGGTACAAAGTTGAATCAGTAGATATGTGATAGGTGAGCCGCCCTGATCCATGGATGCAACCTGGCTGCCCGCTTTCAGCGCACCGGCATTGGCGGCCAGCTGGGTTTGTAATCCGATGGTCTGGGTCGCAATCCATAGCGTAATAGCCATGATGATGGCGCCAGAGATCAATGTGCGGAAGAGATTCCCTTGGTGTACGGCCACGGCGATGGCGACAAAGAAGCCGATCGTTGCCAGATCGCCAAAAGGCAGTACCTGGTTCCCCGGCACAATAACGGCGATAAGTATGGTTAGTGGGATAAAAATAAGGCTGGCAGAAACCACCGCAGTGTGGCCCAGCAGTAGCGCGGGGTCCAGACCAATCAAGAATTCTTGCCCGCCGAATTTTGCCTGTAAACGCGTTCTTGCATGGCGGGCAATCGGGGTCAATCCATCCATAATTGGTTTAATCACGCGTGGCATCAGTAACATCACCGCCGCTGTTTTCACTGCCAGTTGCAGCATATTTTTGGCGTCATAACCGGCGAGATAGCCGATGATTAAGCCCATAACAAACCCGACGGTCACCGGCTCGCCAAAAGGCCCGAAGCGTTTTTGTACGTCGTCAGCGCTGAAGTGGATGTTACGCAGGCCGGGGATTTTCTCAATGATGGTATCAACCAGCACGGCGATTGGCCCAAGATAGGCCGAGGTGCCGTGTGGAATGGCGATGCCTTCAAGATTGAAAAAGTCGCGGGTATCTTTGGCAAACCAGTCACCCAGCTTGTAAACAAAGGCGGCATGGACCACCACGCCCATAATACCCAGCCAGTAAGAACCAGTGGCGATATGTAACATGGCACCGGTGAACGTCATATGCCAGATGTTCCAAATATCGACATTCACCACGCGAGTCATGCGTGTCACCAACATCAGAATGTTGACCCCAATGGCGACCGGAATGGCCACCAAGGCGATTTGTGAAGCCCATGTCATTGGTGATGAGCCGGGCCAGCCAATATCGACCACCTGTAGACCGATTTTAAAATGTTCCGCCATTGCTTTGGCTGCCGGGCCAATCGACTCTAGCATCAGACCGATAACCAACCCGATCCCAACAAAACCGATGCCAATATGCAGGCCAGCTTTAAAGGAATCGCCAATTTTCATCCCCAGTATTACCGAGAAAATGATAATAACTAAGGGCAGCATGACAGTCGGACCGAGGTCCAGGATATAACGCATGATGTCGGTAAACATGGGATTACTCCTGCAACAACGCGAGTATTTTTTCTTTTAATGTGTCGATACCTACGCCTGAAACGAACGGCATACCGTGTACGACGGGAATATTGCCAAACTGACGATCGACGCGTGCGGTAGTACAAATTAAATCTGCGCCATCCATATAGGTTTCGATTTCGGTTACCCGACACTGAATGAGATCAAGCGTGATGCCATTGTCCGCACAGAGTTCTTTGATCTCTTCTGCGGCGAGAGTGGATGTCGCCACCGCGCCGCCACAGGCGACGATAATTTTTCTTTTCACAATAAGGCTCCTTGGTGTTGGGATGTTGTTGTTGTCATTTTTGTTGTGGGTGATGGCTCATTCGCCGAGGGAAAAACCTGCTGTTTAAAGATGTCTGCCAGCTGGTTTTCCTGTGCGCTAAGTAGCTGCTCAACGAAGGTTGGCTCTTGTAATTGGCCGAATAAATTACGCAGCAGCATCAGTTGTTCTGCAGGGTGAGTAACGATCAAAGCGATAATTAAGGATGCACCGACTTGGTTATCATCATCGGCTTGAGCAAAAGGCACCGGGCTATCGGGACGAATCAGGTAAATTGCCGGTTCAATGGCATGCTCAGCTTCGCAATGTGGGATCGCAATCGCATGATTTTCCAGCATGATCCCGGTTGGAAACTCGGCTTCCCGGTATAGCAAGGCTTGGGGATAGGAGCTTTTGACGACGCCTGCTTGCAACATCGTTTTGCCGATATGGGTTAATGCTTGTTCGGCATCGCGAAAAGCTATCCCCGTTTTGACGAAAATCTGGCAGCTATGCATGGCAGATTACCTCCGCATTGGCGGGGGCAGCAGTGCAACCATAGCGATAGGCACGCAACACATCCTGAATTTTATCGATGATAAGTTCATGTGGCGCTGCGCTGAGATCACCAGACATAACACGTTCGAACTGTATCGGCATAAACTGGCTTAGCAGGCCAAGCGGCAGAGTGATTGTCTGTAAATTATGCAGCATGGCTTCAACCGCATGGTTGATACGTGGATGCGGCCAGTAATAGCGAATACGGTCAGAAAGGCTGAAGTGCAGGTCAATTAATGAGCGGCTAAACGTCGCGTGATAATACTTTTTCCAGTAGTCCGGCTCATCGAGCATGACGCGGTCGATAACAGCCATGACTTGGCTCTGTTCATCTGGAGCGATTAATGCCTGTTCTATATTGGCCAGAGCAAAAATAGCTTCGCGTAGCGCGAATGTCAGCGCTGGACCCACTTTCAAAATAGCGAAATGATCTTCTACCAGCTGACGATAGGATTCACGAGTTTGGTAATCGGTGGAATGTGCTTCATAAACCAATGGTGTTGTTGCAATAAAGGCCGATAGCTCGTGGGCTAATCCGCGCTGATAATGGATCACGCTGCTGTGATCGAACTCCACGCCCGGTTGCACAACAATAGCAATAATACGTGGAATAGCGGCTTGTAGGTCCGCCTCAGTAAAGGCTTGGTGATGTAAGTCGATAGTGGCTTGCGCATCGTTGGCGTGCGTAATATGTACCTGCTCGATAGCGGCAGATTCGCCACCGGGAACTGGAACCTCGGTACCAATGACATAAGTGAGCCGTTGTTTTTGCTGTTCAGTTGCCGTTTGTTCAGCGACAGCGCACAGGCGAGCCGCTCTAGCAGCAACCACTGCCGGATCTAAAGGCACGGGATCGTCAGCGCATGACATCGAGGCATCAAGATGGATTTTGCTAAAACCTGCGGCAACATAGCTGGCAATTAACTCCTCTGCTTTCTCCATGGCACTTTGTGCATTTTCGTTTTGCCAGCAGTTTGGGCCTAAATGATCGCCGCCTAAGATCAAACGTTGCTGCGGGAAGCCAACCTGTTGTGCAATATTCCAAACAAACTCCCGGAAATCAGCAGGCTGCATACCGGTATAGCCGCCGAACTGGTTGACTTGATTCGATGTGGCTTCGATCAGCACCTGGCGATCTGAATCAAGATCCAGACGCAATGCAGCCTCGATCACTAGCGGATGCGCTGAGCAGACAGAACAGATACCGATGGATTGACCACTTTTGTGTAGTTTCAAAATATCTTTCATTTAATCCTCCGTTTATTTCCGAAAAGAATCGTATCATTTCGAAATGCACGCAATACCCTTTTGTATGATCCGTGACTAAGATCGAAGTATTCCGTTATCTTTCGACATGGCATTACTTTTTTTCTTCGAGATACCTTGAAGGGTTATAGTTTTGTTTTGTCTGTTGTTTTGATAACTGGATAAAAAATTAATGCAATATTTTCAATTGATTGCTGTTAATTTCACTAGCCGTTATTTTTTACCTCCCATTTTCGAAGTCTTTTGTTTAAACTGGATGTAATGTTTAGCAGCAGGCATGAAATGATGAATTCTTATGAAAGGCGTCAAAAAATAGTTGAGATGGCGAATGAGCAGGGCAGTGTTTTAGTTTCGGATCTTTCGTCTTTCTTCGAGGTTTCGGAAGTCACTATTCGCGCCGATTTACGTTTGATGGAACAAAAGGGGTTGTTGACGCGATTCCATGGAGGGGCTGGCAAAGGCGTGCCAAAAATTGAGCAGAGCAGTGCTGGTTCGCAGGGAGAGATGATATTAGAAGAGAGATATCGTCAGGCAGAAGACCCGAAAAAGCGTATTGCTATCGCGGCTGCAGCGATGGTGAAACCCGGTGATACGGTGATCCTCGATAGTGGGAGCACCACGATGTTGATTGCTGAAGAGCTCGTGAAAGCTGGCAATATCACCGTGATCACGAATAATTTGCCGGCGGCTTTTGTGTTATCAGAAAACCCCGACGTGACGCTGGTGGTATGCGGCGGAACGCTGCGGCATAAGACGCGTTCGCTGCACGGCAATATTACTGAGTTCGCGCTGCGCGGTATTGTGGCTAATTTGATGTTTGTTGGTGCGGATGGTTTAGATGCCAGCAGCGGCATCACGACATTCAATGAAGGCTACTCGATTAGCGCGATTATGGCGCAAGCGGCACGGCAGGTGGTGGTTGTGACCGATTCGAGCAAGTTTGGGCGTCGTGGCTTTAATCTGGTGTTACCGATGGACAAAATCGACACTATTATTACCGACAGTGGAATTAATGAAGAAGAATCACAGGCTTTGGCGAAGACCGCTGCAAATGTGATGATTGTTTAGTACTAGCCCAGCAATAATGGCAACAAAGAATACCTTTGTTGCCATATATTACTTGCTCATCAACCTATTTATTAACTATCGTGACACGCAAGGTCGAATAATAGGGTTAAACAGTCTATCCCCGTCATATTTGACGTTGCTTCTGTGTTAGCTATGTTCACTTATCGCCTTGAGGCAATTTCAATTATTTTTTGTATAGGTGATTATTACCACTCGAAATTCACTGCCGCATTATATGAGGTGCCTTTAAAATCCTCTGTATTGGTTGCTACACCCACTTTCGCGGCGACTTGCTCAGTTAAACGATAGCCAGAACCAAGAGCTAACGCATTGGTAGATTCATATCCACCTAGCGACATTGAAAGGTTAAATTTACCAACGCTGTATGGTTGGAATAAACCAGATAGCGCTGCTTGTGAAGCAAAACCTCTTTTCATAGTATGGTCGAGTCTATCAACACGGCCATTTAACCAGTTAACATCTCTATTTAATGTATTTAAATTTGCTCCGACTTTGGCATTGGTAGCAGCCTGCTTGGTATTCACATTCCGCTGCTGGTCGTTCAGACCCTCTTGATTAGAATTCCACGTTTTTTGCGTTGAATTTACTTCGACCTGCTGGTTATTCAGAATATCTTGATTATCATTTTTAGCTTTTTGTTTACTATTGATATCGTTTTGTTTTTCAACTGAGGAATCCAGAGTATTACTCAGGTTTGAAACGTTACTTTTTATTATATTAAGATTTGTATTAGTTTTTGGTGCGTCTGCATGATTGGTACTATCTGCAGTGACGTCTGAATTCCATTGATTCCAACTTGGGGCTGATACGGCAGAAGTACTAATGAGGAAGGCAGATATTGCTATGACGGATGTTTTTTTCATTTTCTTTCCATAGAATAATGAGGGTTAATTTCGCATTACAATACCACCGAGAATTTTTATTCATATACCCCTATTAAGGTAATTTTTGTCGTTATATTTACTTTTAAAGAAAACGACATTAATTAGTTTAATTGTACGATTGTTGTGTAGTACTTATTAATATTAATGCTTGATGTCATAATAAAAATAAATAAAAGGACGGTGAATGGAATATAAGAATGTGGATATATTATATGCAGCCCGGTAATCACAATAAAACTTGATGAATATCGGGCTGGTCTTTACAATTTTTCTCTCAGCTTACGGCTTGTTGTTCTTAAACACGTCGAAAGTGAAGTATTTTTTCTCTAGCAGTTGGTAAACGCCACTGGCATGAATACCTGCCAGCGCAGTGTTGATCACTTGCAACTGAGCTTGATCGTCTTTGCGCAGTGCGATCGCCGCACCACCGCCTAGATATTGCGGATCCAAAACCGTTTTGCCGACAAAACCGAAATCAGCGCCTGCTTTGGTTTTCAAGAAACCGATTTCTGCGGTAGCGGCATTAGTAAAAGTGGCGTCAATACGGCCGGAGGCCAGGTCTTGGTTAACCGCATCTTGATTCGGGTAGGATACAACCTGTACACCTTTTCCCTGCCACATACCTTTGGCATAGGCTTCTTGTGTTGTCCCTTGTGCCACACCGATCACTTTGCCTTTCAGCGACTCTACCGTCGCGTCAAGATGGCTGCCTTTTGGCGCGACCAATACGCTTGGAATGTTGTATATCACATTAGAGAAATTCACCTGTGCCTTGCGTTTTTCGGTGATGGCCATTGCTGAAAGCACGGCATCAAATTTTTTGGCGTTCAGCGCTGGGATGATGCTGTCGTAGGCCGTTTCAACCCATTCGCATTTTGCATTGGCCTGTTTACAAATCGCGTTGCCTAAATCGATATCAAAACCCACGAGATTACCTTCGGGTGTTTTCGATTCGAAAGGCGGGAATGAAGGATCGACACCAAAACGGATAACAGTTTCCGCTTGGCTCATTGCGCTGAATGATCCCAGTAAAGCCGCCAGCACCATTAGGTTATATTTTTTCATGGTCTATTCCCCTGCAAATAGATAAAAATTGAGGATGCATATAAATTTACGATTTTTATTAATCAGTTTGTGTGTTGCGTATACAAAACGTGCTGCTTAATGAATATGGCTGTGCGGTCTGGTCAAGTCAAGAATATGGCTACGTTAAGTTGTAACCCATTAAAACCACGCTAATTTATCTCATAACGTGGCAACGTGACCGACAATAATAAGGCTTGGGCTTTCTACCGGCAGTGCCTGTTTTGCCAGAATCTTGCGTATGTTGTATTCGCAGGCGTAAATTAATTTGCTTTGTATTTTTTCGGCGAGGCAAATTCGTTGACCGGAAAAAGCGGGCTGTGTGATGCTTTAGCCCTCGAATATTCTCAATAAAAATGGATCGATTTATGGCTCGCCCACGTGAATTTGACTATGACCAAACAATGGCGACAGCGATCTCGGTGTTCAATCGTCTGGGATACCATGCAGTGACCACCGATGATTTGCGCCTGGCGATGGGCATTGGCCGCCAAAGCTTTTACAGTACTTTTGGTGGTAAGAGACAACTATTTTTAGCCGTATTGCAACGTTATACCGATGAAAGCGTGAGTAAGAAGATCGCTCGTTTGCAAAGCCATCATTCGGCTATTGCAGCCTTTGAGGCTCTATTAAGTACGGTGGCAGAAGAGACGGAAGAGGTACGTTTACAAGGTTGCCTGGGAATTAATACGCGCTGTGTATTTACACCGCAAGATAGCGAGGTAGAGGCTATCTTGCGGTCTGCGGGTACGCGGCTGCACACTGTAATAACACTGCGATTGCAGCAGGCGATAGCAGAAGGTGAGCTCTCGCCAATAGAAGATATTTCGAGCGCTGCCACGTTTATTCAGAATACATTGGTTGGTATCACGATTGCTGCTAAAACGGGAATTGCGCCTGAAGCGCTGCGTAATATGGCGAGCTTCGCGATTGGCGGGTTGCGCCATCAACCCCGTGTTTTACCATAATGCATCGTTTTATCATGCACAGTGTTATAGAAATTAAGCCAGATACCCACCATCAATAGTCATTGCAGAGCCGGTAATAAAGCTGGCTTCTTCCCCTGCAAGGTAGGCAACAAGTCCGGCAACTTCATCGTCTTTGCCCATGCGACCAAGTGGCAGCATGTTTAGAACTGCGTCCCTATGTGGGCTGTCTTTCGGATTCATATCGGTTTCTATCGGGCCGGGTTGCACCGTGTTAATAGTGATCTCTTTAGCTGCCAGATCAACGGCTAAACCTCTTACCATTCCGGCGACCGCTGATTTAGTCATTGCATAAACGCTGGTACCGGGGAATGCCGCCCGGTCTGCGACAATACTGCCGATAATGACGATTTTGCCGCCACGAGGCATAACATTAGCTGCAGCCTGCACGGCGAAGAAAGGGGCGCGCACGTTTACGGCTAACATGCGATCAAAATCTTCTACTGGAAATTTATCGACGGTATTTCGCAGCAAGATACCGGCGTTATTCACCAAAATATCCACGCGCCCGTGCGTAGACGAAACCACTTCAACGGCTGCACGGATGGCATCGACATTGGCGCTATCTGCTTGTATTGGTGTGACGTGAAAACCTTCTTGCGCCAATTGCTCACGTAACGCTTGCGCTTTTTCTGGCGCGCCGTTCCAAGTATAGAACAGGCTCGCGCCCTGACGGGCAAAACGCCTGACGATAGCGGCACCAATCCCCCGAGATCCCCCAAGAACTAATACAACTTTATCGGCAAAATCTGTGCTGTGCATTTTGATACCCCGTATAAAAAATAGATGTTTAACACTGGATGAAAAACGGATGAGCAGGAGCATAGATCGTTATGGACAAATATGTCCATAATTATTTAAGCCATAAAATAGTCTGATGATGGGGCGAAAAAGCAGGGGGCAGAGATCTGGGGTATTAATCTAAGGGCATCCACAGATAGTGGATGCCCTAAATAAATTGATATTTTAAATCAGTAGCCTACGGTAAATCTCTGACGGCTGTGAGCTGGTTTTTCGACTTCATCAACCAGCGCAATCGCATAGTCTTCAAATGAAATACTGCTGCCTTTCTCGTTGGCGAGAAGCTGGTCTTTGCCGAGACGGAATTTACCGGTGCGTTCACCCGGAACAAACAGGGCTGAAGGCGACAGGAACGTCCAATCTAACTGCTTTTCTTGACGTAACAAATCGAGGAATTTGCCGCCGGCCAACGCCTCTGGTTTGGCGAATTCAGGGAAATCTGGGGTCGTGATCAATTGCACACCAGGCGCGACTTCCAGGCTGCCGGCCCCGCCGACTACCAAATAGCGTTTTACGTGGGCAGCTTTGACGGCATCAATCAGAATACGCGGATCGCTGACCGTAAAATGCACCGAACTAATGACAACATCGTGACCTTTTAGCAATGCGGTGAGAGCCGCCTGGTCATTAGCATCGCCTTTCACCGCGGTAACGTGTGGGAGTGCGGCGATTTTTTCTGGATGGCGAGCGATAGCGGTAACGTGATGGCCGCGGTCTGATAGTTCTTTGAGGATACGTGCACCTGCTTTACCCGATGCACCGATGAGAGCGATAGACATAGTAAGATCCTTGGTTGAGGTAATATACATATAATCGTTTCAGAATTAACTGAACCGTACCTTGGGTGTAGAGCCGACTTACTCCCAGTAACCATAGCATCATCGATAAAAAGAAAGGTAATTTCGTTGGAATAAGAGAGTGCAAAAAGGAATATCTTTATCTGCTATTCAGCCCTGATAGCCTTTTGTTAACCTGTTTGGGGTATGTTTTGGGCCGCAGATTGTCGCCCGCAGCCCGATAGGTTGTTGCTCAAGTCGCTTTACTAGCTATGCGCTACTTCCACGCTAACCATGCACTAATCCAAACTTATAAGATACCAACAGGATATTTTGATCCTGACTGTGATTACCGGTCACGTTGGTGCGATAGGTGACGTTTTTCCACGCCACGGTGACGCCTTTTATCACACTGTCTGGCACGTTATAACTGAGTCCAAAGGTGCGGACCCACTCATTTTGTCCCGCCGCTTTACTGCTAGTGCGCGCATCGTGGCCGGAGACATAGGTGCTATTAAAGGCTACTCCTTGCAGGCCTATACGGCTCAAGTTATAGCTGTATTTCAGCACCCACTCTTTCTCATCCTGAGTTTTGAATTTCGACAGTGGTACTTCGCCGATAAGCCCTGAGTTGCCACCAGTCGTCCCCGTGACTACGCCGCCAACGCTTTGTCCCGGGTCAAGATACGGGAAGCCACTGCTGCCAGTTAATGCCTGATAACCTAGTCCGAAGGTATTGCCGAGCAGGGAATAGGAGACTAATCCGCCAATGGCATTATTATTAATCGGCCCACTAAACTGTGCGCCTACACCTTGGCTGTTGAAGTAGCGGATATCCGTAGATAGCTTGCCAATACTTAAGGGCGTTGCCGTAGTGATACCAACAAAGTTCTGCTGATACACATCATTGAGCCTGGCGTAATAGTAAGTCAGCCCTAAAGGTTTAATCGGATTCCAGGTTCCGCCAGCGTAGGTGAAACCAGAGCTGAACGCTTTGGCATTCCCCGTCGCTTTTAGCTTCTGTTCACCGTCCTGGTTACGCCCTTGTACGCGATCGATAAAACCGGCGTTAAGTATCACATCGGCAATATCTTGCGAACTAAAGGTGATGCCGCGATAAATTGAAGGCAGCAGGCGGCCATCATTAGATTGGATCACCGGCAGGTTGAGTTGTTGATAACCCGCACGCAATACCGACTGACTGACGCGTGCCTTCAACGCAAAACTGGCGCTGCCAAAGGTGTCTGGTGAGTTACCGGTGCTATCGGTCGGGAACAAACCGATAGCACCGTTTCTACCTTGCGGCCCATAAAGTTTCGCGCCGAGCATACCAATAGCGTCGGCACCAAACCCGATTGGGCCATCGGTATAACCCGAAATGCCTTCCAGAATAAAACCTTGTCCCCACTGTTCCGTGTTGGACTGGATCTTCGGCGCAGAGCGGTTGTGATTATTAAAATAGAGATTTCTTGCTTCAAAGTTTAGCTGGGCGCCGTCGGTTAACGACGCCTGAGCCTGGGTCGCAAGTATTGGCGCCGAAAGCGCCAATGAGAGTGCACAAATGCGCCTGACCTTCATCTTCATTATTTTGCTGTCGCCGGCTGATAAGAAAGGATGATTTGGTCATCAGGAATATGTGTGAAGCGTTTGATGATCTCGTGATAATCCTGCTCAGGATTGATATTGCTGAGCTGGGTTGGGTAAAAATCTTTCGCCAATACTTCTACGCCAATAATATTGTAAGGGTGGTTATAGAAGTGGTGATAAACCCCGGCAACGTGGCCTGCTTCAACCGCTGGAATTTGTTTCACACCCTGACGATTTAACAGCGCTGCAAATTTGCTTTTCACATCAGCGTATTGCGTGTTGTAGCCAAACGGCAGCACCGCATTACCTTTACCATCACGTTTTGAACCCGTCATCACGTAGAAATCAGGCTTCATGCTGATAATTTTTTCTACCGATACATAGCCCGTCGCACCTGGCAGCAATGATGAACCGATATTGGTGGCACCGGTTGCTTCAACTAAGCCGCCCCAGCCATTGTGAGCATGGGTAAAGCAGCACGCATCATCTAAGCCGCCGACCCCGGCGATAGGTTCAATAAAGACCGTTGGTTTTGGCGTAATAGCCGCAGTTTTTTGTTGGATCTCTGCAAGGTGCTGGCTGTAGAAATCGGTGTACTCTTTGGCGTGCTCTTCTCGATTAAGTACTTTACCCAGCAGCGTTACGCTTGGCACGGTGTCTTTCATCGGGTGCAGTTCGTAATCAACGAAGACCAGCGGAATATGCAGCTTTTGCAGCGTAGCGACCACACCCGTTTCAATCAGTGCCGGTTTGGCGCGTAATTGCGCGATCATTAGATCAGGGTTTTGCGCCAGAATCGTTTCGAGGTTCACATTACCTTTATCGGAGAAGCCCATATCGAGGATTTTCTCTGATTCCGGCCAGGTTTTACGCAACACATCCCAAGTGCCGGTATCTTGTCTTTTCGGCAGGTTATTCCAGGCAATCACGCGTTTAAAAGGGTCATCCCGGTCGAGCAGGGCCAGCGTTAAGATATCGCGGCCATCTTGTAAAATGATGCGATGCGGCTCTTTCTCTATTGTCACCGTACGATTATCCAGGTCAGTGACCGTGAGTGGATAGGTGCTGGCGCTAGCCAAGGCGGGAATAAGTAAAAACGTGCCAATAACAGCCTTAAATAAACGGCGCATAATATTGTTCCTGTTATGTAGGGGAGTAAGTGTCATTTTGGTTTTATAAAAACAAGTTAACGGTACTTCTGGTGATATTCATTACGAATGGCTTTCATCTTCTCTGCGCTGGCTTGTGCTTGCGATAAATCACCTTTATTAGCCAGGGCGAGAGCTTGATCGACATTGGCCACTAGCAGCGTTAAGCCGTGGCGAAAATCGACCATAGAAGGTGAATCAGCTTGTTGGCCTGCCAGACGCGTTGGTGTGCCTTGTTCGGCATCGAGTGCGGCAACGCGTATATTTTGTAGGGCTGTTTTAAATTCATCGAGCGATTGAGTTTGTTGCACGGTCGCGTAGTTCTCGGCAATGGTGCCCATATCAGAGCCAATATCGCCATTAGCTAACGCTGGTGCAGCCACGCTTCCTAGTAAAATCATCAAGATAAGTGTAGAGAGTCTCATGGGAAAATGTCCGACCTTATTATAAACAAAGGTTTAATAGTAATGATTATACAAATGAGAACTATTACATTAACACCCTTGTGTAAATAAAGTGTAAACACATAAGACTTATCTTATTCGAATTGTTAGTACCCGTTTCGCCATAGCTTGATGGCTCTGGATTGATCAACGATGTGTGCCAACCATTGATTTTCCCTGAGTCTGGCCTCATGTTAATGCCAGTGATGTTGCAACATTAACTCGAATTCACGGTGTGATACCCGGCGCATAACGCGAAGCGCCGCCGGTATCAGGCCAGGCCTTTATAAGGATATGTTATGACCCAAGCAGCCCAAAACGACGCATCAAATAACCCGTTGTTGGCGCCATTCGCTCTGCCGCCATTCTCTTCCATTCGTCCTGAACATATCGTTCCAGCCGTGCAATCTGTCATTGATGAATGTCGCGCTGTGGTCGAACAATTGGTGGCGCAATCTGGCCCTTTCACTTGGGATAATCTGTGCCAACCATTGGCTGAAAGTGATGACCGTCTGAATCGGATTTTCTCGCCAATTGGCCATTTGAACTCGGTAAAAAACAGCCCTGAACTGCGCGAAGCTTATGAGCAATGCTTGCCACTGCTGTCCGAGTTTGGTACCTGGATGGGTCAACATGCCGGGTTGTATCAGGCTTATCGTTCCCTAAAAGACGGTGCGAACTTTGCCACGCTTACATTGGCCCAGCAAAAATCGATTGATAATGCGCTGCGTGACTTTGAGCTGTCAGGTATTGGTTTATCGCCAGAGAAACAAAAACGCTACGGTGAAATCTCTGCTCGCCTGTCTGAATTAGGGTCGACCTACAGCAACAACGTGCTTGATGCCACGATGGGCTGGAGCAAACTGATTACTGATGTGAATGAACTGAGCGGCTTGCCGGAAAGCGCATTGGCATCGGCAAAAGCGCAGGCAGAAGCCAAAGAGCAAGAAGGCTGGTTGCTGACTTTAGATATGCCGAGTTATCTGCCGGTGCTGACCTACGGTGATAACCGTGCGCTGCGTGAAGAGATGTATCGCGCCTTTACCACTCGTGCGTCCGATCAAGGCCCGAATGCTGGCAAATGGGATAACAGCGAAATTATGGCCGAAGAGCTGGCGTTGCGTCACGAACTCGCGCAATTGCTGGGCTTTAACTCCTACGCCGATAAGTCGCTGGCGACCAAGATGGCAGAGAACACTAGCCAGGTAATCGGCTTCCTGGACGGGCTGGCGAAACGTGCTCGCCCACAGGGCCAAGAAGAATTGGCGCAATTGCGTGCCTTTGCCAAAGCACAATTTGGCGTAGACGAGATGGATGCGTGGGATCTGGCCTACTATGGCGAGAAACAAAAACAGCATCTGTTCTCGATTAATGACGAGCAACTGCGCCCGTACTTCCCTGAACAACGCGCGCTGGACGGTCTGTTTGAAGTGGTGAAACGTATTTACGGCATCACCGCTAAAGAGCGCCAAGGTGTAGATATCTGGCATAAAGACGTACGTTTCTTCGATTTATTCGATGAAACCGGCGACCTGCGCGGTAGCTTCTATCTCGATCTTTATGCCCGCGAACACAAACGCGGTGGCGCGTGGATGAATGACTGCGTTGGCAGCCTGCGTCTCGCCAATGGCGAGTTGCAAAAGCCGGTGGCTTATCTGACCTGTAACTTCAACGGCCCAGTCGGTGATAAACCTGCGCTGTTTACCCATAACGAAGTCACCACGCTGTTCCATGAGTTCGGCCATGGTTTGCATCATATGCTGACCAAAATCGATGTCTCAGGCGTGGCCGGTATTAGCGGTGTGCCTTGGGATGCCGTCGAGTTGCCAAGCCAGTTTATGGAAAACTGGTGCTGGGAGCCGGAAGCGCTGGCGTTTATCTCCGGTCACTACCAGACCAACGAAGCGCTGCCGCAAGAGATGCTCGATAAGATGTTGGCGGCGAAGAACTATCAGGCGGCGCTGTTTATCTTGCGCCAGTTGGAGTTCGGTTTGTTCGATTTCCGCATGCACGCAGAATACGATCCGGCGAAGGGCGCACAAATTCTGCAAACCTTGGCTGAGATTAAAAAACAGGTTGCCGTGGTGCCTTCACCAAGCTGGGGTCGTTTCCCACATGCATTCAGCCATATCTTTGCCGGTGGCTATGCGGCGGGTTACTACAGCTATCTGTGGGCGGAAGTGTTGTCTGCTGATGCCTTCTCGCGCTTTGAAGAAGAGGGGATCTTTAACCGTGAAACCGGTCAGTCATTCCTCGATAACATCTTGTCGCGCGGCGGTTCTGAAGAGCCGATTGAGCTGTTTAAACGCTTCCGTGGCCGTGAACCACAACTCGATGCTATGCTGCGCCATTACGGTATCAAAGGATAACCTCCGCTCGTGACTGTGTGTTTACTTTGTGAAGAAGGCGCCGAACCCGGCGCCTTATCTATTCTGGCGGAACGCTGGAATCTGCTTTCTGACCCCGATGCCACGATGGCGTTGGTGCTCACCCCTGAACGCCTGGAACTGCGTAAGCGCGACGAGCCAAAGCTCGGTGCGATATTCGTTGATTTCGTGGGGGGAACCATGGGCCATCGCCGCCGTTTCGGCGGGGGGCGCGGTGAAGCCGTCGCCAAAGCGGTCGGCATAAAAGGCAGCTATTTGCCCGATGTGGTCGATGCTACGGCAGGATTAGGCCGTGATGCTTTTGTGCTGGCGGCATTGGGATGCCATGTCCGCATGCTCGAGCGCAACCCGGTAGTGGCCGCTTTGCTTGATGACGGATTACAGCGTGGTTATCAGGATGCCGAAATTGGCGGCTGGCTGCGTGAACGCTTAACTTTATTACACGCTTCTAGCCTGACGGCCTTGGCTGAACTCTCGCCGAAACCACAGGTGGTTTATCTTGATCCAATGTACCCGCATAAACAGAAAAGTGCCTTGGTCAAAAAAGAGATGCGCGTTTTCCAGGGATTGGTAGGGGCAGATGACGATGCCGATGGTTTGCTCGAACCGGCCCGACGCTTAGCCACTAAGCGTATTGTCGTTAAGCGACCTGACTATGCGCCGCCAATGGCCGATGTCCCCGCGCAGGCCGCAGTAACCACCAAAAGCCACCGGTTTGATATTTATACGCCGCTGTAAAACCGTTGGCCTAAAAAATAAAATGCCCGCCAAAGCTTAGCTCTGGCGGGCATTTTATTGATGAGTTAATAAATGATGAAGAGTGTTTTATTAGCAATATATGGATGGAATGCTAATAATAAAAAATTCTAATAAAAGTTTTATTTAATTGAAGATTGTATTACTAATAGGGGTGTAAATTATTAATGATGATTTAACAGTACATATATAAGCGTACAATAGAGGGAACTATCTATGGCTCAAGATATATTTTTGAAGCTAAATGGCATTGACGGAGAATCGCAGGATTCTATACATAAAGACGAAATTGACGTTCTACGTTGGGAATGGTTAGTGAGTCAGTCGTCAAATATGCATACAGGTAGCGGTAGCGGTGGCGGTGCGGAGAAATGTACTGTCGAAGATCTTCACTTTGAACACTATATTGATAGAGCCACACCAAATCTTCTGCAATATTGCCTTACTGGAAAACATATCCCTGAAGCTATATTGACTATTTGTAAGGCAGGCGGCTCACCTTTAGAATATTTACGTATAACATTACAAAATATCATCATCACCAACGTTAAATCTATCGGTTATTATCGTATGCATTCTCCTAGGGAAAGGATTTCATTATCTTTCTCTCGAGTGAAAATGGATTATGTTGTGCAAAATGCACAGGGCCATATGGCAAGTGTAGTTTCTACTGGTTACGATATTAAGGCTAACGCAACAATTTAATTGCTATCAAGGATGAATGGTTATGTTTTACGTAGATGGTCATGGTTATATTGATGATAAACGAATTGTCCTCAAAATATTCAATACTATAGAGCGTGGGAAATTAGATAAAGTTAATGGTATTGTTGTACATCAGACAGGAAGCTCAACGTCTAAGAGTACATTTAACAGTTATAAAAATAAAAGCGCCAACGGTGCTCACTTTCTAATAGATAAAGATGGCACAATTTATCAAACAGCCTCTCTATATCGAGTCACTTGGCATGTAGGGAAAAGTCAATCTCGTTGCTTTATAGCCAGAAAATGTGAGCCGACTGAATTTAAGAGTATTTTTCACTTAGAACAAACAAGCTCCGGAAAAGGTAGGGTATCAAAAATGGAGCAGAGAAAATCTTTTCCCGATCGTTATCCGATCAATATTGATTCTATTGGTATAGAAATCGTTGGAGCAGCGCCTAGAGTCGAAGGAAAACCGATAATTTATGAACCGGTAAATGATAAACAGAACGCATCATTGAAATGGTTAGTAAAAGAATTAGCTAAAACACTCGCTGTTCCTTTGACAGAAGTATATCGTCATCCAGAAATAGGTAGAAAAAACGAAACGGAAGCGAGTACAGCACAATGGTAAGACTAAAAGAAATATTACTCGTTATTTTATCTGTTATTTCAATCCATGCTGAAGCTAGGGTGGTCAGAGATGTTGAGATTAAAAAAACAGGAATAACCTACGAAAAGAAACACACTGAAGAGTGTGAGGCATTTAGACCCATTAAAGAACAGGTAATACATTTTTTCAATTCGGCTAAAGAGCTGAAAGAAGCCGGTTCTTTACTGCACGAATATTACTCTCCCTGTATCGCTACTGGCTCAGTAACATTCAAAAATGGTTTAAGTGGGACGTGGGTTTTGCAATCCAGCGGTTTTGCATCATTTTTCGTCGGTGGCAAAGAAAAAGCAATTTTCTTTTATAGGGGCAATAAGTGGGAAGATCCTTTCGGTTGTGTGTATGGATCAGATGACGATCTTTCATGTTAAATTTCAGGCATTGCTCGTTAGAAATAAAATGCCCGCCAAAGCTTAGCTCTGGCGGGCATTTTATTTTGTTTGGCTATAGCGAGTTAGGCAATCTCGTCATCGCGCAGCGGCACAATCATCATGTCGATATGTACGGTATTAATCAGCTGACGGGCTGAAGACATTAGCTTGCTCCAGAAATCTTGATGGTGGCCACAGACCACTAAATCAACATCGTATTTCTTGATAGCATCAACCAGCACTTGTGCCAGATCGCCGCTACCGCTTAGCGTTTCGGCTATTGGATAACCGGCGTTGTGTGATAATTCATTCAGCGCATTATGGGTTTCTTCTGAGATGCGTTTTTGCATATCACCAAGATTGACGTCAATCAGTCCGGTGTACAGGTCAGAGTAATTGACGTCCACGTGGATCAGCGAAACTTTGGCGTTGTAAGGGCGGGCGATGGACACCGCCTTGTCTACGAGTACTTTGCTTTCAGGAGACAGGTCAACGGCAATCAGTATATGTTTATAAGACATAATAAAACTCCTTACATAAGCCTGCGGATAATCGCTTGAAATCTATTTCGTAGCTTGGGTTAAGATGATTCTAACACCATGAAACCTTAGCTGAATATAACCAAGATCACAGCTTATGGTGAAGATAATCTTGCCTTTTTACCGGCATAAAATGCTTACGCCGTGCAGAATAGATAAAGATTTCAATCCAATTGCCGAAGATATATTTATTCCGTCCGCATCCCCGCTGCATACATCATCAGTTTAAATAATGAGGCGACACATCCCAACGCCAGTACGCTCAGCAGCCAAATCCCAACCATCCATAATAAGCCTTTCCAGGGCGAGAGCTTTTGAGAGCTCTGCATCGCGTTTCCCGTGACATTGGTGAGTCTTTTGTTGAATATCTTCATCAGTGATAGCCTTCCTCAGGATTGATTTTTCCGCGGAACACGTAGTAACTCCAGAAGGTGTAAGTCAAAATAATCGGGATGATAAACAGTGCGCCGACCAGCATAAAGCCTTGGCTTTGCGGTGGAGCAGCTGCCGCCCAAATATCAATGCCAGGCGGAATAATATTTGGCCAAATACTGATACCCAATCCCGAGAATCCCATAAACACCAACAGCAGCGTCAAAATAAACGGCGAATGATGGGCGTTTTTGCGGATACCGTTGAAAATAGCGCAGGTACAAATCAATACCAGCAACGGAACGGGCAGGAGATAAAGGATATTGGGCATTGAGAACCAACGCTGGGCGATAGCCGGGTGCTGGATTGGTGTCCAGATACTGATGGCGATGAAAATGACCAGCAATAGCAGCAACAGTGGCAAGGCCAAATTATGCATGCGCTGCTGCAAGCTGTGCTCAGTTTTCATAATCAGCCAGGTACAGCCTAACAGTGCGTAGGCAATCACTAAGCCTAAACCACAAAATAGGGTGAAAGGTGTTAACCAGTCAAAAGCCCCGCCGGTAAACTCACGTCCGGTGACCTTAAAGCCGTTGATCACCGCACCTACCGCGATCCCTTGTGTGAAGGTGGCAAGATAGGAGCCGCCGATAAATGCTTTATCCCAAAAAGGTCGGTGATGCAGCGTGGCTTTAGAGCGAAACTCAAAGGCAACGCCGCGGAAAATCAACCCGACCAGCATGAGAGTGAGGGGAATCGACAACGCGTCAATAATCACCGCATAAGCCAACGGAAATGCGCCAAAAAGCGCGGCGCCGCCGAGTACCAGCCAGGTTTCATTACCATCCCAAACGGGGGCGACAGTATTGACCATCATGTCGCGATGCTGTGGGTCTTTGGTGAAGGGGAAAATAATCCCAATTCCCAGATCAAAACCGTCCATAACGATATACATCAGCGTGGCGAAGACGATGATGGTGAACCAAATTAAAGGCAAATCGATACCCACGTTATTTTCCTTCTTTCACATCGCTGAATTTATCTTGTACCGCAGACAAAGGTCTTGCCGGACGCCCCTGTAAATCCTCGTTTTCGCTCGTTGGATTATGATCGTCATGAGGCTGCGGGCCTTTGCGAATCAGGTTCATCATGTACAGATAACCCACGCCGAAAACGGATAAATAGACCACGATAAAAGCCAACAGGCTGATGCTCATATGCATCGCGCCGTGTGCGGATACCGCATCTTTAGTGCGCAACAGCCCATAAACTACCCACGGCTGGCGGCCAATTTCGGTAGTAAACCAACCGGCTAACAGCGCAATCAAACCTGAAGGCCCCATCAACAGCGTGAAGCGTAGGAAGGCGCGTGATTGGTACAGGCGTTTTTTATAACGTAGCCATAAACTGGTGATGCCCAACAAGATCATCAACATACCCAGTCCGGCCATGACGCGGAATGACCAAAAGATCACGGTGGAATCCGGGCGGTCTTCTTTTGGGAAGCTGCTTAGCGCCGGGACTTGCTCGTGCAAACTGTGGGTGAGGATCACGCTGCCCAGATAAGGGATTTCCAGCGCATATTTGGTTGTTTCCTGTTCCATATCTGGAAGCCCAAACAGGATTAGCGGCGTGGCCTCTCCCGGCGGGTTGCTCCAATGTCCTTCAATAGCGGCGATTTTTGCCGGTTGATAACGCAGCGTGTTTAAACCGTGTGCATCACCGATCATCGCTTGAATTGGCGAGACAATCAGCGCCATCCACATTGCCATCGACAGCATTTTGCGAATGGCCGGCGTATCATTGCCACGCAGCAGGTGCCATGCCGCCGATGCACCGACAAAAAAGGCGCTCGATAAGAAGGCCGCGGTGGTCATATGCAATAAGCGATACGGGAACGATGGGTTGAAAACAACTTTTAGCCAATCGACCGGTACGACCTGATTATTTATCACTTCATAGCCTTGCGGCGTTTGCATCCAACTGTTGGATGCCAGTATCCAGAAGGTCGAAATAATGGTGCCTAACGCCACCATACAGGTGGCAAAGAAATGCAGCTGCCTGCCGACTTTATTCCAGCCAAATAGCATTACACCGAGAAAACCGGCTTCCAGGAAGAAGGCGGTGAGTACTTCATAGGTAAGCAGCGGGCCGGTAATACTGCCGGCAAAGGCGGAGAATCCGCTCCAGTTAGTCCCAAACTGATAGGCCATCACCAGCCCTGAAACCACGCCCATACCAAAGTTAACGGCAAAAACCTTCGACCAAAAATGATACAGTTCGCGGTAAGGCTCATGCTTGGTTTTCAGCCATAAGCCTTCCAGCACCGCTAAAAAGCTGGCCAGCCCAATGGTGATCGCTGGAAAAATAATGTGAAAAGAGACAGTAAACGCGAACTGTATTCTTGCTAGGTGAAACGCATCTAATCCGAACATTGCAAACCTCTAACTAATACATTTCCCCGCGCCGTATCTATCTAGTGAGATAGGCTCGGCGCCACGGCTTTAGAAAGATGTGGGTGAATATATAAATATTGTTATTAATAGATAGATAGGAAATACGATCCTATTCCAAAAGGGGGCGGGGAAATATAAACAGTCGGCGAGATTTAAATTATAACAGTTGTTTTTTTAGCGGATTTTACTTAATAAACAATAAGAAAGGTTCTGCTTAATTCAGTCGCAAAACAATAATTGGTTATTATTACCACGCCCTCACGTGCTCGTGTGAATTAAATGTTAAATAATTGTGCTGATATGACGGCTATATTAACCTGGCTGGATATTTTTCTTAGTCATCTGAATCAGTTTTTTTAATACGGCACTGCGTTCCCATTTGCGATACAGCATCCAAATTTCAGACGAAATAACCGGGGTGGCGATATCGCGGTAAACAATATTTGGCAGATGAATAGTATGAGTCAGTACTGCGGGGATCACCGCGACACCTTCATTAATCGATACGCGGGCGAGCATCTCCATCAAACCGCCGGGCCGACTCGCATTGGTGAGCTTGAATCCACCACGGCGAGCGACTTCTTCGCCACCAAAAGGCTGCTCGGGTAGGATAATCCTTTCGTTAGCCAGCTGTTCTGGTGCGATATCGCCACGGGTTGCCGCTAATGGATGGGCAGACGATAGCGCCAAACAAAATTTATCGCGCTGCACCACCAGATGATTTATTTCTGTGGGCAATACCACCGGGCCGCGTACAAACCCGATATCAATCGCCCCTTCTAATAGTTGTACGGGCTGTATATCCATCAATATTTCCCGCGTGCTGATCGTGACATCAGGGTAATCATGGCGAAAGGGAGTAAAGACTTCTGTTAGCGTGCCAGACCACAATGTGGCGGTAATATAGCCAACCCGGATATAGCCTATCTCACCTCGTGCCGCGCTTTTACCACGTTCCAATGCCAGCGCCGCCTGCTGCACAGTTGCTTCGGCTTCCAGGCGGAAAATCTCCCCGGCTTGGGTCAATTTCACCCGCCGTTTTGTGCGGAAAAACAGCGCGGTACCAATCTCGTTCTCTAACTGTTTTATCTGCACTGACAGCGTTGGTGTAGCGATACCGAGTGCTTCAGCCGCGGCGCTAAAGTGCAGCGTGCGGGCAACAGCGAGAAAATATTGTAGGTGGCGAAGTTCCATCGGCGGCTCGACTATTAGTTTTTACCTAATTATAACCACTCTGCTGATGATTGAATATGCACCACTGCGGAGCGAGACTACTCATCGGTTTTGTTTAAAGGAGATGAACATGAAATATCAAACGATCGCGGCATTGTATCTGGGATTAAGCGTATCGAGTGTGATGGCGGCAGATTTACCTTCTCGCCACTATCTCAACCTCGTAACGGCAAAGAAAGTCATGCAGGCGGCGGAGCAGAAAGCTCAGAAAGAGGGATGGCCAGCGGTAATCGCTATTGTTGATGACGCCGGTAATCCACTGTTGCAGGAAAGAATGGACAATGCAGACGTTCCTGCAGGCGTCATTCTTGCCCCTGGAAAAGCCAGAACGGCGGCATTATTCCATCGGCCAAGCAGCGATTTAGAAAAAGCGCTGAATGGTCCGCGTCCCGCGGTAAGCAGCGCCAAAGATTTTATTATGATGAGCGGCGGTTTACCGCTGAGCTGGCAGGGGCAGATTGTTGGAGCGATTGGTGTTTCATCGGCGACACCAGAACATGACGTTGAAATTGCTCAAGCGGGTGTTGCAGCATTAACGCCATAGAAACGAAGCGATATTGATGAAATTCGTTTAATGATTATTGTTGGCTATTTACCAACATAGTAAATGATTAATTATTTTTTCTCCGAGTCAGCGGAGAAAGCTAAAATATTTTTTTTATAAAAATATCCTCTCGTATTTATTTTATTACATTCATCACCAGGGATGATATGGCGATATCGCCAGCTATTGGCTACGGGAATAAATAATCAGAGATACCCGTCATACTTGACGTCGCTTCTGTATTGGCGGTGCTCCCTGCCGCCCTGAAGTAACTGCAATTATTTGGGTATATATTGATTATGCCGATAATTTTTTTTGTTTTTAATACTGTTAAAATATTACCGGAGATTAATATGACCGCCGCGACAATACTCCCGGCAGCCAGGCGAAATAATGCAATATTATTTGTCGCCTCAATGGGCTGTGCGATGACTGTGCTTGATACCAATATTGTCGGTGTTGTTTTACCGACAATTGCACGCGGTCTTGGAGCGACCTTTGCCGACATCGAATGGGTGATTAGCGCCTATGTATTGTGCTTCTCATCATTCTTATTACCTGCCGGGTCGCTGGCTGACCGTTTTGGTCGTAAGCGTATTTTTCTTTATGGTATCGCCTTATTTTCGCTCGCCTCGCTGGCGTGCGGCTGGGCGGCAACGGCCAGTATGTTGTATGCCGCTCGCGCTTTACAAGGTGTTGGCGCTGCTTTCCTGTTGGCCCCGGCTTTGGCAATCATTGGGCATACTTTTCATGGTAAACAGGAACGCGACCGCGCCTGGGCAGTATGGGGCGGTGTGATGGGGCTGACAATGGTGCTATCACCTTTGGCTGGCGGCGTTATTAGTACTTTCTTTGGTTGGCGCTGGGCCTTCTTTATCAACGTGCCGATTTGTGGGCTGTTGGCCTTAGCCGTTTCTAACGTCATTGATGAATCTAAAAACCCGCAGGCAGGGCCGGTCGATATTCATGGTATCGCGCTGTTTGTCGCCGGGATGTTTTCATTGACCTGGGCGTTGATCCTTGGGCCTGACCGCGGCTGGGAGAGCCGGGACGTTATCTTGCGTATTGCCTGCGGCGTCTGGTTTTTCTTCTGTCTGGTTATTGTCGAAAGAAGAAAAAGCCATCCGATGCTGGACCTGCGACTGTTCTCTTCATGGCCTTTTGTCGGCGCGGTAATGGCGATGTTTGCGTATGCCGCCTCGGCGCAGGTGATGACCTCATTATTGCCTCTGTTACTGCAAAACATCGAGGGGAAAACGGCGTTAGCGGCGGGTATTGGCATGTTGCCTTTTGCTATCGCCATGCTGATTTTCCCGCAGCTGACACGCTTTGTTTCTCATGTTATGTCGGCAAAACAGTTGTTAGTGCTCGGCCTGTTGATTGTTGGATTCGGCAATATGGTGATTGCCTGGGCGCTCACTCACCAACATCCGTTATTTATCACTATTGGCATGGCGCTGCTCGGCAGCGGTGGCGGGATACTTAATGGTGAAACGCAAAAAGCCATTATGGGCACCATTGCGCCCGATCGCGCTGGGATGGGCTCTGGGATTAGCACCACCGCGCGTTTTTCTGGAATTTTGCTCGGGTTTGCCAGCCTTGGCGCCATCTTATCCAGTGGCGTACGCAGCGCGCTGCATACGCAAATGGCCTCTGCCCATGTCGCAATGCAGCCCGGATTTATCGACCACATTGTCTCTGGTGATATCAATCGCGCGATGGCGATGTATCCCGACACGTTAGCAGCAACGCTGCGCACCATTGCTCATCAAGCCTATAGCAGCGGTTTTTCACAGATGCTGCTGACCGCATCCCTATTTGCCATCCTGGCTGCGGTCTTCGTTCTCATGACGTTACGTGGTGATCGCGCTAAAGGAGGAAAAAATGACCAAGCTAAAACCTCGGCATAACCGTTTTGCGATATTTAGCGATGTGCATGCCAACCTGCCGGCGTTACAGGCGGTGCTGGCAGATATTCAAAAGCAAGGTATTGAGGATTGCTACTGTCTTGGCGACCTGGTTGATTTTGCGCCTTGGCCTAATGAGGTCATTGAGCTGTTAAAGGCTCGTAATATCCCCGTTATTTATGGCAATCACGATGAGCGTGTGGCCTTCGATAAAGCAATTAGCCCGATGCCTTGGCATAGCGAAGAGGAGCAAACCGCGCGTATTACGGGTATTACTATCAGTAAGGCGACGGTCAGTGCTGAGAATATGGCGTGGCTGCGTGCGTTACCAATGTCGTTATCACTGAATGTCGGGAGCGAGAATAATCCGTTCCATCTATTGCTGGTGCATGCCAGCCCCCGGTCAGTATCAGAATATATTTACGCTGATTATGATGCGATGTTATTAGCGCAGATGAGCGCCCAATATCAATTTGATGCGATGATAACCGGCCATACCCATTGCGCTTATATTCGAAAACTGTCCGGTGGTTATCATGATGATTTTACCGTCGCTAACTGCGGTGCGGTCGGTAGAATCAAATCGGGCCAACCACAAGCAACCTGGCTGCGTGGTGAGGTTAGCGACGGCCAACTAAAGATGAGTATTAGAGCGGTTAATTACAATGTGGCAGCCGTCGCGCAGGCGATTGTCGACAGCAACATCCCCGATTTTTACGCGCATGAACTTTATCATCACGGATTATCGAGCTTACAGGCGTTGAGTGGAAAGTGATGTTTGTAGGGAACATCGGCTCTATTTAGCGGTGTGAGAATAAATAATCGTGTTCTTCCTCACTTTTCCGCCGCTATTTCCTACACTAAATATTGAGTAGCGTGCGTCACCATGCGCTGCGTATGCAGGGTATAAATAAAAAAGATGGGGCGACTCCCAGCAGAACGTGATTCATCTGTGGGAGGATAAACTCGCCAGTGAGGAGGAATCATGATCAGTCCTATGGCGTTATTCTGGGCATTATTTGTGGTGTTTGTGGTCAATATGCTGCGCTACTACTCTTCCTTACGTGCACTGCTGGTGGTGCTACGTGGCTGTGATCCTTTGCTTTATCAATATGTCGATGGCGGCGGTTTTTTTACCACCCACGGTCAGCCAAGCAAGCAAATACGATTGGTGCGTTACATTTATGCCCAGCGTTATCTCGACCACCACGACCCTGAGTTTATTCGCCGCTGCGAAAGAGTGCGCGGCCAATTTATGCTCACGACCGGCTTATGTGGCCTCATTTTGGTCAGTATGTTGGCGATGTTGATTTGGTATTGAATCGTAAGACTGGTGTACGTTTACTGAGTGTAATCCGCAGCGATGAAAAAAAAACGGCAATAAAAAAGGCGGCACATGAGTTTCATGTCCCGCCTTTTTATATGGCATCTGCGCGAGGCGCAGGCCGCAAAACTAAACCGGTTTCAAATTAAATCAGTTTCAGCGCAACCCAGTACAGCGCACCAGAAAGAATAATGGATACTGGCAACGTGAGCAGCCAAGCCATCATAATATTCTTCACCGTTTTACCCTGCACACCGCCACCGTCTACTAACATCGTGCCTGCAACCGCAGAAGAGAGCACATGCGTGGTGGAGACTGGCATGCCGGTGTAGCTGGCAACGCCAATGGAGACGGCTGCGGTCATCTGCGCCGACAATCCTTGTGCGTAGGTCATGCCTTTCTTACCGATTTTTTCACCGATAGTCGTGGCAACGCGTTTCCAGCCGATCATCGTACCTAAAGCCAACGCCAGAGCGACGGCGACGATAATCCAGATTGGTGCGTATTCAACGGTTTGCAACAAATCCCCGCGTAAGTCTTTCAGGAAACGCTTATCTTGCGATGTGGTTTCACTCAATGCAGCGGTTTTGTCAGCAGTTTCGGTGACACACATTAGCAGGCGGCGCATATGGCTGCGTTCTTCCGGTGCTAAGTCATTGTAGCTTTGCAAATTGGTCAACAGCGCTTGTGCGCGGCCAAGTGCTTCCATCATCCGTTTCGGGTCACAATGGAACTCGGTTGGGGTTGATGTTGCATTGGCATCCGGTGCTGGCACCAGCGGTGTCAACGCCACGACATGCGAGAGCGCATCGCCATGTTGCTGATAATACTGTTGCAAATGCGTGACTGCGTCGCGGGTACGGCTAATATCGTAACCGGTGGCATTCATATTCAGCACAAAGCCTGCTGGTGCTACGCCAATCAGTACCAGCATGATCAAGCCAATGCCTTTCTGACCGTCGTTCGCACCGTGTGAGAAGCTCACGCCGATAGCAGAAAGAATCAGAGCAATACGTGTCCAGAATGGGGGTTTCTTTTTACCATCACTCTTTTCACGTTCAGCCGGTGTGAAGTGGATCCGTTGACGTTTTTTAGTGCCACTCCAGTAACGGCGCAGCAAAAAGATCATCGTCCCGGCGATTGCCAATCCCACCAGTGGGGAGACAATTAACGACAGGAAGATATTGATCATCTTCGGAATATTCAGCGCATCGACCACTGAAGTGTGCGTGACTAACGCATTGGTTAACCCAACACCGATAATCGCGCCAATCAGCGTGTGTGAGCTGGAAGCCGGTAAACCAAAATACCAGGTTCCCAGGTTCCAGATGATCGCTGCCAGCAGCATGGAAAAGACCATAGCCAAGCCGTGAGCAGAGCCCACATTAAGCAACAGATCGGTTGGAAGAAGGTGAACGATGGCATACGCGACACTTAAGCCGCCGAGCATGACACCCAGGAAGTTAAATACGCCCGACATTACGACCGCGAGTTGCGAGCGCATTGCGCGAGTATAAATAACGGTAGCTACTGCGTTAGCCGTATCATGGAAGCCATTGATAGCTTCGTAGAACAGCACAAACAGTAACGCGAGAATCAACAACAGGCCGGTATGGAAATCCAACCCGGCGAATAAATGCAGCATAATTGTTACGCCAGTTTGTGGTCATGAACGCTGCGCATTATCAGCGAGAACATGGCGCGGGGAAAAGCAAAATATGACATTTTTTTGGCAAAGAATGGCTAGATAGCGAGATTTTGGACACTAATAATTTGAAAACTTATTGATTTAATGTGCTTTTTTATTTGAAATATATAGTTACATTTATGGCGAAGTTGTTTGCTTACTGGTTTATAAGAGGGCGACAGCATACAATCAGCGCGCTTTTTCTGGCGTTAATCGCCCAAAAGACAAAATCGCCTACAGACTTCAGCTAGAAGAATGACGGGGAAGTATCGCTTTAATCAGAGAGGTTGCTGTGGAACAGTTTGATGTTGTTGTCGTTGGCGCAGGTGCCGCTGGAATGTTTTGTGCTGCACAGGCCGGTCAGGGCGGTTGCCGAGTTCTGCTGCTCGACAATGGTAAAAAACTGGGCCGCAAAATTCTGATGTCCGGCGGCGGACGCTGTAACTTCACCAACTTAACGGCTGAACCGGCGGCTTATCTGTCGGCCAATCCGCATTTCTGCAAATCAGCGTTGGCGCGTTATACCCAGTGGAATTTTATCGATCTGGTCAATCGCTACAAGATTGCCTGGCATGAAAAAACGCTCGGTCAGTTATTTTGCGATGATTCCGCGCAGCAAATTGTGTCTATGCTGGAGCAAGAATGCCAGCTGGGCAACGTCACTATTCGCCTGCGTAGTGAGATAAGCAGCGTCGAAAAGACCGATCAAGGCTTTACTATTCAACTAAATGGAATGAGTGTGAGTGCTCGCTCACTTGTTGTTGCCAGCGGTGGACTATCGATGCCGGGATTAGGCGCTTCGCCTTGGGGATATCGCTTGGCGGAACAGTTTGGCCTGAAAGTCTTGCCAACTCGCGCCGGTCTTGTGCCTTTCACCCTGCATAAGCCGCTGTTAGAGCATTTACAGACCCTTTCTGGTGTGTCTGTTCCTGCGGTACTCACCGCCGAAGACGGCACGGTATTCCGCGAAAGCATCCTCTTTACCCATCGCGGCTTATCTGGTCCCGCAGTATTACAACTTTCTAGTTACTGGCAACCTGGCGAGTTTGTGAGCGTTAACTTACTTCCTGACACAGATTTGGCGGGCTTCCTAAATCAACAACGCGCTGACCATCCGAATCAAAGCCTGAAAAATACGTTAGCGATGTTACTGCCGAAACGCTTGGTCGAATGCCTGCAAACCTTAGAACAGTTGCCAGACGTCACGCTTAAACAACTTAACCCACCGCAGCAGGCGGCCTTGGTCGAACAACTGCAAGCGTGGCAAGTCCAGCCAAACGGCACCGAAGGCTATCGCACTGCTGAAGTTACCCTAGGCGGCGTCGACACCCGCGAGCTCTCCTCCAAAACTATGGGCGCAACCAAAGTACCGGGTCTGTATTTTATTGGCGAAGTGGTCGACGTGACCGGCTGGCTCGGAGGTTACAACTTCCAATGGGCATGGAGCTCGGCATGGGCTTGCGCACAGGCGTTGGTGAAGGGGTAGGTTTGCATGCTGTTTGGGGATGAGGAGAACATATCAAAAGCAGGCAATGACAGGCTCTGATATAGAGTAGGCAATAAACCCTCTTTTTATTGCCTACTCTATTTTTATACACAATCACAGTTCATGTTAATTCAAAAATGACGAGATAAAACTAAATAACCATTAAAACGCATTGGGCATTCATCTTTATTCATAAGGAAACAATAATGTCTCATCGCAGGCCTCTTGGTCCGCATATTTTCCGCCTTTCCTCATCAGTAGGATCCTGCGGAATCAACAATCCTGATGAAGTTAAAGCCGTTCAAAACTTGATCACTAATGCAGGATACTTGCAGGCAACAGGGCGAACGTTGGTGGTGAATGGGCATTGTGATATTGCCACGACGGAGGCAATCCGCTGGTATCAGCGTCTTTTAAATATGTCACCGAATGGTCTGATTCAACCTACAGACACGTGGTTTATGCTGGCTCTTAATGACGCTGCTGCTTCCCATTTCCATCCTAAAAATAGCGGCGGGCCTCTCATTGTTCATCAGGGACAGCTCACATTCGATGCTGAGGGAGTGGACTATATTACTGCTGTAGAGCCATTTCGCCAGCGTCGTTACCCCAATTTTTCACGAATATTACAATGGCCTCCCACAAGTTCGTCCGGGGTGACACTTGGTCGAGGTTACGATATGGGAAACCGTAGCACCGGAGAAATTTTTGCCACGCTCAGACAAGCAGGTATTGAGGAATACAAAGCGGTAATATGTTCAAAAGCGGCTCACCTTAAAGGACACCAGGCGGAGCAGTTTGTAAAAGTCTATGGCCCCTTAGTTGGCGAAATTAGCCATCAGCAACAAATCCGACTTTTTGAACTTGCTTACCAAATAAAGCTTAATGAGGCGCGGAATTTGTATGTACGTGTTACCTCCCATATTCAAGGGGCACCTGCCTGGGAGTCGTTAGAACAGAAAATTCGGGATGTGATAATCGATATTTTCTATCAAGGTGTGCACAATGCCAAAGCGCTTTTCCAGGCTGCTATTAATGGACGAGTTGCTTTGATCGCTCATATCAGAAGCTCCTCTGTCTATATGTCATTTGAAAGCCATAGACACAGAATAAGGTATCTCCAGTGAAAAAAATTCTCATCATCTTTGGTTCTCTGCTTACCCCTCTGGCTGCTCATGCTGAGCTTTCAGCTGGACCGGAGCGTGACGCTTGTTTCAAGCAAAATAAGGATATTCCGTCAGCATATAATTGCCTCGCGGCTAAAAAAGACGCCAGCAGTAAAAAATTAGATGCGCTCATAGATGAGACGGTTAAGCGGATAAAAGCGAACAATGTTGGGCCATTTAATGGCAAAGAAGAGAATTCGGAAACCGCCGGAGATGTATATAGCCAGCGCTTCCTGAATGCGCAAAAAAGCTGGAAAGGCTATCGAGATGAACTCTGTCTGTCGGTTGCTACTGAGCTAGATGAGGACGCCGATGATTATCAGTCGTACATAGACCAGTGCAAGATAAACCTGAACAAAAATCACACTAATGAAATCGCCCAAATGGGATTACCACCCGTCAACTAAGGTGTGGGATGTTCCCGAATCATGATTTTGCCGATTGATATTGTACGGGGTGCGCAGTTGGTTCAGCACCCCGTATAGAGAAGCAGAATAATAGGCCGCACTCCTTCTGGGGTGCGCAATTGCGTTGTATGATTTCTCCCTCGCCGCGCCACTTCCCCATTTCCACGCCCATTTGGATGTCAGCACTCGGGCATCATCAGCGTTACGATTATCATGGTCCGAACGATTTGCCAGACTATCGCTGGCCGGGTGGCAAGCGACTGGCGGTCTATGTGGCAATGAACCTGGAGCACTTTTCTTTTGGCTGCCAGGAAGGGGCCCAATTGGCGCCCGTGGCTAATAAACTCGATGTGCTTAATTATTCCTGGCGCGATTATGGCAATCGCGTCGGCGGTTGGCATTTGGCCGATCTCTTCCAACGGCTGGGGCTACCGGCCAGCGTTATCTGCAATACCTCAATTCTGGATTACTGTCCAAATGTTGCTTTGCTCACTGGGTTTTCCCTGGACTGGCTATCATCCACACGGCAATACCAACAATCATTGCGCCGATAATAAACCCTTTAGTTATGGTTTCACCCAAGGCGATATATCCCCAGAGTACGCTAAAGGGCGGGATAAGAAAGGTGACCGTCAGTGAGCGTAAAGGGCCAATATCAGCAATCAACCTAAAATAAAGAATATACGCCAGTGCGGTACAGATAACGCCGAGGGCAATGACACTCACCCACACATCAATCTGAACGCTATCGGTCACCGTCTCTGTACTCATTGACCAGACAAAGAAAGGCAGAAGAAATAGCGTGGCGCCTATCTGGCTGCCAAAGGCGACCATTTTGGGATCAAGGCCACCGCGGTCAGATATCCATAGACGAGTGAGATAGCCTGCTACGCCGTAACATCCTGTTGCTATCAGGCAAGCCATGATGCCGTACATCATACCGCTGGCAGAATTTATCTCTCCGATAGTGGTGATGACAACGATCCCCACTAATCCCAATATCACCCCCCCCCCATTTTCTGGCGGTTAATTTCTCACTAAAAAAAGCAAATCCTATGAGCGCGCCCATTAACGGTGTCGTGGCATTGAGTATGGCTGAATATCCTGCGGGTAACCATTTGGCGGCTAAGCAGTACATCAGAAATGGCAATCCTGAATTGATTACCCCTAGAATTAATGATGACTTAAATTTATTCTCGAAACGAAATGAAGACCTAATAATGCAAAGAATAACACCAAGGCCGATGAACCCAAAAAAGACTCTAAAAAATGCAGTGTTAACGGCACCCAATTGAGGCGCTGCAATTCTCATGAAAATAAAACTCGCCCCCCAGATAGCGGCAAGAAGAAATAACCTTAAGTAATCTGAAGTGCGCATGTTTAGGCCTCTTTATACCCGTCATACTTGAAGCTGCTTCTGCGTTGGCTACATTACTCGGCCCATCCATGGGCCTCACCCCGTTGGGGCCGCTGCAAGCAGCGTTCAAATCTGCTCCTGGCAGATTTGTCACTTACCCGAATCACTTACCAGTGTAAGCTCATCGGGATGCGTTCCCTTGCCGCCTTGATGCAACTCCAATTATTTTGGGTATATATATTTTTTAAGGGATGACTATTATCACGTGTTGCGAATGCCTGACGCTAAATTAGGATATCTACAATTGGCTAAAACATTACTCGGTTTCTTGCTTTTTTATTCAATTATGTCATTCACTCCTCATTTGAGGCCGTCGAATGCTGAGTGCTGATGCCACTGGTCCACTTTTTATAAAGCAGGAGAACTCGCTGTGGGGCCGATATACCTGTTTGCAGCCAAGGTGTCCTTCCTGTGGTGTTGTTAACCGTCAGTCAAATAACATTGTCAGTCCAGCCTGCTATTACACTGCCAACGTTGCCTGTGATGGTGTCGTTTTAATGTAATCAATAAATGCGCGTAAGCTACAAGACATATAACGGTTACGCGGGTAATAGAGTTGCAGGCTTGGGCGCTCTGGCAGCCAGGCTTCCAGCACAGAGATAAGTTTGCCACTCTCGATATATGACCTGGCCTGTTCGTAGTTGAGGTAACCTATTCCTGCATCATGCAACACGGCTTCTAAGGCTGAATCCATATCATCCGTAATGATGTTCCCCGAAGGAGCAATCGACAGCTTCCCTTCTGGACCTTCAAATTCCCAAAGATAAGGTCGGCCACTTTTGAACCGCAACACGATGCTTTGGTGAGCACTCAATTCACTCGGATGATGCGGCGGCGCATAGCGCGTGAAGTAATCAGGTGTCGCCACTACGGCAATTTTTATCTTCGGGCCAATCGGTACGGCGATCATGTCATTTTCAAGGGCGGTGCTCAGACGTATCCCCGCATCAAACTCCTGCTGCACGATGTCGATCATCTGATCATCGGTGGTGATTTCGACTTTAATATCAGGATATTGACGGGTAAACCCTGCGACAATCGGTACTAATACTAAGCGTGAAAATAGAGGTGCCGTATTGATTTTCAGTGTCCCCATCGGCGTATTACGGAAGTCATTGACCTCATCAAGCATGGTGTCTATTTCATCAAACGCAGGGCGTAAACGTGTATACAGATTAAGCCCGGCTTCCGTCAGTGAGACACTGCGTGTGGTGCGATTAAACACCTGAATTTTCAACCGTAGCTCTAACTGCTTGATGGCATGGCTAATGGCTGAAGCCGATAGCCCCAACTCATCTCCCGCGGCGCGAAAGCTTTTGTGACGTGCTACGGCAATGAAAGCGGCAAAATCGGTATATTTCAATCGCATTAGTGAAAATCCTTCAGTAACCCATCTCGATAACTACGTTTAACAAAACTATCTCCTGTTTGTACAGTAATAGCTATGTCATAGCAAACAGAGATAACTAAATGAAAACAGAGAAATTATATATTGTTTGGGCCCACCCGCGCGCAGATTCACTGACCGCAAATGTGGTGAAGGAAATACATGACCAGGCCGTCAGCCAAGGCATTAATGTCGCCAGTCTCGACCTGTATCGCAGCAATTTTGAGTCGGTGCTTAGCATCGATGATGAGCCAGATTGGCATAATGCTGCAAAACAATACTCACCCGATATTCACCGCTTGTTTGCCGAACTCGATGCTCACGATACCGTGGTGATGGTCTTCCCGGTGTGGTGGTTCAGCTTCCCGGCAATCATGAAAGGCTATTTGGACCGTGTCTGGACTAATGGCCTGGCTTATGGTGAAGGGAGCACGCTGAAGGGGAAAAAATTCCGCTATGTGGCCTTGGCCGGCGGGACAGAGTCAGGATTTAGAAAGTACGGCTGGGAAAAAAATATGACCGATTACGCCATCGGTATGATGAGCTATCTGGGTGTCGATGATACCAAAATTGATTTCCTTTATAACACCATCGGTTTAGAGGAGGAAATTAGCGAAGGCCATTATCAACAACTGTTCGCTCAGGCGCGCGGCATCATCAGTGAATTGGCGAACTAATGCTTTTTCAGGCGCGGTGGGTGACGCTGCGCCTTCCTGTGAGATAAAAATGAAAAGAGAAGAGGACATGGTATTCCCTATTACAGCGCAATCCTTCTCTGCCGCCCCATTCTTACGCCCATTTTCAGTGCGGCCGGTCATGACGATACGTCATTGATGGGCTTATGAAGTATCCCGATACCCTATTTTACAGTGAGTATCCCTGTTTTACCGTTACCAAACCCTATTTTACAACTGGCATAAGAGTTGCTTCGCTCCTGATATATAGCCCGTTCCGGAGTGATAATAATGTCTAACACCAATAATGAGTATGAGCACCAGCCGGTGCCCGCATCTGCAAGAAAAAGCCTCTTCTCCGTCGCCGTCGTGTGGTCGGGTTTTCCGATGGTGATGGTCGGTGCCTTTGTTGGTGCACAAATTGTGACCAGTTTGGGTTTTTTGAAAGGCATGCTGGCGATTGTGTTAGGCAATATTGTGCTGGCGACCTATGTTGCCTGCCTGAGCGCGCTGGCGGCGAAAGATGGTAAAACCTTTGCTTTCAGCTGCCAGAGTATCTTCGGCAATGTCGGTGCCAAGGTGATTGCGGTGTTTCTGGCGGGCTTGGTTGTTGGCTGGTTTGCGGTGCAGACCGGCTTAGCCGGACATGGCCTGAATACTTTACTCGGTTTGCCGCTTGCTTGGTCTGTGGCGGTGATTGGTGCGGTGTTTACCACGCTCTCCATGGCCGGAATGAAGATGCTCAAGCCGATCAGCATCATCTCGATTACGTTATTTATTATCACTGGCATCATCAGCCTGGTGCTGAATTTCCAGCATCATCAATGGGGTGAAATTCTCAATTATCAGCCCGCAGGTGGCCACAGTCTGGCGTTGGGGATTGGTGTCACTATGGCGATTTCCGTGTTTGTCGATTCCGGCACGCTGACCGCTGACTTTACCCGTTGGTCGAAGACGCCAACGCAGGCGGTAATCGCCTCATTGTGTGCTTTCCCTTGCGCCAATATTTTACCGATGTTGTTAGGTGGGCTAGTTGCCGCCAGCGGCGAGGCAGTTGATGGTGATTTTGCCCATTTATTGCTGAATTTAGGGCCGGTGTTCGGCGTATTCGCCGCGATATTCTTTGTCATCAACTGCGCTTCTGTCGCGATGCACGGTTTATATAACGCCGCGGCGGGCTGGAGCGCCGTATTGCCGCTGACGTTTCGTCAATTAGTGGTCATTTTGGGGATTATCGGCACCTTGCTGGCGCTGGCCGGGATCACCAATTGGCTGGTGAGCTGGTTGAGCCTGCTAGGAATAGTGGTGCCGGGGATCGGCGGGGCGATTATTGGCTGGATGGTTGCCGGTCAGCAACGCTTTACGCCTTATCGACTGCTGGCAGGATGGGGTTTCTCGATTATCTGTAGCAGCATTGCTTCACTGCACGCCCCGGAATATTCTGTGGCGGTGGTCTCTATTATTTCTGCATTTATCTTCTGTGTGGTTAGCCTGTCTGTGGCACCCAAAACAATTTATCGCGCCAAAGGGGCAGCTAATGACAGCATCTAACTGGATGTCAGCACTCGGACATCATCAGCGTTACGATTATCATGGTCCGCAGGACTTGCCAGATTACCGCTGGCCGGGTGGCAAGCGACTGGCGGTCTATGTGGCAATGAACCTGGAGCACTTTTCTTTTGGCTGCTCGGAAGGGGCCAAACTGGCACCTGTGGCCAATAAACTTGATGTGCTCAATTACTCATGGCGCGATTATGGCAATCGCGTCGGCGGTTGGCATTTGGCAGATCTCTTCCAACGGCTGGGGCTACCGGCCAGCGTGATCTGCAATACCTCGATTCTGGATTACTGCCCGCAGCTGCTTGACCATTGGATGAGCGGCGATGGCAGTGAATTGATTGCCCACGGCCATACTAACTCAGAGCGTCAGGGCGAGCTTGATGTGCAGGCAGAAAACGAGATGATCGCCATGTGTCAGCAGCGATTAAGCGCCTATGCGGGTAAACCAATCGATGGCTGGCTGTCGCCGTGGATCTCCGAGAGTACAGAGACACCGGATTTACTCAAACAGAATGGCTTTAGTTATAACCTCAACTGGGCACATGACGATCGCCCAATGTCATTCGCTACCCGCCACGGTGATTTGCTTTCCGTGCCTTATCCGCAGGAAATTAATGATATTCCGACCATTATTCCCAACGGCGCATCGGCAGAACTGTTCAGTCAGATGATACTGGATCAATTGGCGGAACTGCTTGAAAGAAGTGAGGAACAAACGTTGGTAATGGGCATTGCGCTGCATCCTTATATCGTCGGCCAGCCCTTCCGTTTCCATCATCTGAAAAAAGCGCTAGCGACATTAGCCGAACAACAAGACCGTTTCTGGCTCACTACGCCGGGCGCCATTGCCCGTCATCACCAACAGCAGACAGGGATGACGGCGCAATGTTAATGAGGCATTTAAAAATCTACTGAGGAAAAAGAAGTCTTGGTCAGTTGCTCAGAGAGTTGCCATAAACGCATTGCTATCTTAGCGTCCTGCGCAATAGCAAAGATCAGGCAGGCGAGTGTCGACTGCCCTGTTGAGCACACGGCTTTAATCAAGAGAGTTAGCCGTTGGTTGAAGAGGGCTTATCACCAAGCCATTGCATAAAATCGGCAACGTGCGATGCCCATAGGTCAGGGCGGGTCATCGTGAAATGTCCTGGAGAAGTGGACGTTCCTGCCTGCACCACATAACGTCCTTGCTTGAGGGTTGGCACCGTTCTTTCGAGTACGCCTAATCGGTCTGGGTTGAACTCATCATCCGAGAAGTTCAGGGCGAAGAGTTTGGTCTTGATTTTGGACAGCTGCGGCTCTGGATCATAGCTAAATGATGACTTGAGTGAATACAGCACATCGTTAGCATCAACGTGGTCAGCGGCAACCTGATTGAACGCGAGGAATTTATCGGCAGCCGCGCTATCAGGGATCGTATTTTGCAGATCTTCTGCACTATCAATCATCATTCGTAGCACGTTGTAGCCGAGAACCCAGCCGTGCGGTGTTTGCGTGTAATCGCCATTTTTCCATTGTGGATCGCTGCGGATGGAATCAATAACCATCCGTCGCCATAACAAATTGCGCCCGGATACTTTCGTCGGTAATGAAACCACCGGCATGACGCCATCCATCATAGTTGGATAGGCTTCGGCCCATTGCCACGCGTTCATCCCTCCCATAGACATTCCGAGAATGGCATGGAGATGTTTAATTCCTAAGGTTTCTGTTACCAATTTATGTTGAATATCAACCATATCGCCATAGTCGTAATTGGGGAATTTGGCTTTTAGTCCATCGCTTGGTTGGCTTGATTGTCCGTGGCCAACGCTATCGGGAAATATTAGGTAATAGCGGGTTGAATCAAGGGGACGACCAGGGCCAAACAGAGCCTTGGTAAAGGTTGGACTGAGTAAAGCTCGGCTATCGGCCCCGGTCCAATGGAGCACCAATACCGCATTATCAATATCGCCTTGTGCGTTGCGATGCGGTGTTCCTAACGTCGCATAATGGATCTTCAAGCGGTTGAGTGTCTCACCATCTCGGAATTTATAATTATTGAACCAGACATCAGCCTGAACCGCGGCTGGGTTAATTTGTCGATCCCAAGGGGCGGACGGTTGAGCCTGAGCCGTTGGGTTGGACGACGTCGCCTGGGCCAAGGCTGCATCTGAGAATAGAGAACCTGAAAGTAGAAGGCCGATCACTACGCTGATTGTTGTGCGAACACGCTTATGCTTCATGACAATTTCCTAGAATAATTAGGGAGACGAGATGCATTGCATCTCGTTTACGGCGACGACCTTCCGAAGACGTGCCGGGAGAAAGACAGATTTTCTACTCATCATCCACGCTTGAGACTTGCCTGATCGGCAAGTGACTCTTATAATAAGAGTGACATAAAAAATGATCAAGAGGTGTTCATCACATCGTCGTTTCTCGTCAAGCTGGTGACTTCGGCGATACACTGCCGTGCAAAGAATGATGGTGAAAACTAAGGAAAAACATGCGTTCTAAAGGCTTTGAAGGTATGACCTGCTCGGTGGCGAGCGTCATGGGCGCGTTGGGCGATAGATGGGGCGCGCTCATTATGCGCGACCTGTTTCTTGGGCTGACGCGTTATGACGATTTGCGCCGTTCTAGCGGGGTGACGAATGCCACGCTCTCCGACCGACTCAAGATGCTTGAGGAGCAAGGGTTACTTGCGCGGCAACAGTATCAATCTCGCCCCGATCGTTACGAGTATGTGCTGACCGAAAGGGGGCGAGATACCGGATTAGTGCTGCTGGCGATGTTGCAAGTCGGTAATAAATGGAATCTTGCTGGGCTTGAAGGGCCGCCGCTGCATAGTGTTGATGGACACTCAGGACATCGGGTGAAAGTGGCATTAGTCGATGTAGAAACGGGGCAAGAGATCAACCCGAAAGACGTGATGGTTGAGCTTGGCGCAGGGGCTGATGAATTAACCCGATGGCGCTCTGCTGGACGAGTGAGAAAAACGGCATAGCAGGCTAGAAAACTGATGCTCGGCTCTGTCGCTTATCTCGATAAATAATCAGGAGACAATGATGAGAATACTGGTTGTAGGTGCGGGTGCGATTGGTGGCTATTATGGCGCAAGATTGATTCAGGCCGGTGCTGAGGTCACTTTTTTGGTGAGAGCTAAACGCGCTGAATGGCTCGCCTTGAACGGGTTGAGCGTTAGCAGCGGATTAGGCGATTTCAGCGGGCCGGTAAAGACCGTATTACGTGACGCACTCAAGCCGGAATATGACCTGATTCTCTTGAGCTGCAAGACCTATGATCTGCCCTCGGCGATGGATGACATTGCTGCTGCCGTTGGCCCCTCTACGGGGATCATCCCTTTTCTTAATGGCCTGTCTGCCTATGACCAACTTGACGCACGCTTTGGCCGCGATCGGGTGCTGGGGGGCATCGCATATATTGCCACCATGCTGAGTGAGACAGGGGAAATCCGCCATTTTGGCCGTGATGATATGCTGGTGATTGGCACCAGATCGGCGGCAACGGCGCCTCTGGCAGCAGATTTTCATACGCTTTTAACGACAACACCTGGCGCACGTTTACTTTCTCCTAACGTCACGCAGGCGTTGTGGAATAAATGGGTCATGTTGGCAACAGGTGCGCTGATGAATTGCCTGATGCGCGGCACTATCGGCGATATTCTTGCGACGCAGGAAGGTGAGAATTTGATCAAACAGGCCCTGGCAGAGAGTCTTGCCGTGGCGGCCGCCGAGGGCAATCCACTGTCGTCTGAAGATGTTGCCAAGATTGAAGGGCGTTTACTCGATCCCCAATCGACATGGGCAGCATCAATGATGCGCGATATTGCACAAAATGCACCGCGTTTAGAAGCTGACGCTATCATTGGCGACATGATCATACGCGCTAAACATCATGGCATTGGCGTTCCACTTTATCGAGCCGCGTATTGCCATCTGCAAGTCTATGCGCACCAACGCAGCGCAGTCTCTGGCGTTGAAGCGTGATCGCCTGATCTGCGGCTGTAACGGATAAATATGTGGTCACGCTCATTCCGCTGACCACATTCATTAGCTCCGGCTAGCATTATTACTTTTCAATTCCGCCCATATCCGCAATTCTAGCTCTCTCTCGGCAACTATAATCATTATCCCATCCTCAGACAGGGCCGCCATCATGTTAAAAACGGACAATTCGACCATTCAGCAGATTTTTGAAAAACAGCAGCAGTTCTTCAAAAGTGAAGCCACTAAAGACCTTGCCTTTCGCAAAGACAATCTACAGAAGTTGAAGCAGTCGATCCTCGACCATCGGGATATCCTCTATACCGCGTTGGATAGCGATTTGGGCAAATCCAAAGAGCTGGTGGATCGCACAGAAATCGGGCGAGTTATCTCGGAAATCGACTTTACGCTGGAACACCTGGATGAGTGGGTGATTCCTGAAAAGGTGCCGACGCACCATGAAGCGACATTTA
The DNA here is from genome assembly GCF_049319665.1 of Rouxiella sp. Mn2063. NCBI lineage: Bacteria > Pseudomonadati > Pseudomonadota > Gammaproteobacteria > Enterobacterales > Yersiniaceae > Rouxiella > Rouxiella sp. Mn2063. The sequence goes on from NZ_JBMOUD010000002.1 coordinate 286,656, forward strand.
CCGAGGCGTTTATTGAGCATGAAGCCTTCGGTGTTAGCTACATCATTGGCCCGTTCAACTACCCGATAAACTTAGTCTTTTCCCCACTGATTGGTGCCATTGCCGGCGGGAACACCGCCATTATTAAACCCTCAGAATCGGTGCCTGAAACCGCGCTGGCTATCGAGAAAATCATTCGTGCCGTGTTTGACGATAACTACATTGCGGTAATTCAGGGCGGGCGTGAAGAAAACGAATACCTGCTCAGTTTACCGTTTGATTTTATCTTCTTCACCGGCAGCCCGGCGGTGGGGAAAATTGTGATGGCGGCGGCGGCTAAACATTTGACGCCGGTGATCCTTGAGCTGGGCGGCAAGTCGCCATTTATTGTTTTGCCCGATGCTAATTTGGACAGAGCCGTTGAGATGCTGACCTTTGGTCGCTTCTCTAACAGCGGACAAACGTGCATCGCACCGGATTACGTTTTGGTTCACGAAAACGTGAAAGAGGCGCTGCTCAGCAAACTGGTTGAGCGTATTAAAACCGCCATTCCGCATGTGGATTCGATTGGCAAACTGGTGTCTGGCAAACAGGTAGAAAGACTGACCACCATGCTAGCGCAAACGCAGGGTAACGTTGTTTACGGCGGCGAAGCCAACGTGGCGACGCGCCATATGCAAGCGACCGTGGTGGATAACGTCGATTGGCAGGATTCACTGATGCGTGAAGAGTTATTTGGCCCGGTGTTGCCGGTGATCGGCTTCACTGATATCGAGTCGGTGATTGCAGGCATTAATCAGCATCACCCTAAGCCGCTGGCAGCTTATGTCTTCACTAGCGATATTGAGCAAGGCCGCAAAATCACCACTCGTATTCCATCCGGTGACGCCATCGTCAATGGCGTGATGCAACAAGTTGTCTCACCTTATCTGCCGTTTGGCGGGATCGGCGGTTCAGGCATGGGCGAATACCACGGCCATTATAGCTATCTGGCGTTTACTCATCGTAAATCGGTGGTGATTAATAAGTAGTGTTTTTCTCCTCTTAGCCATACTCGTAAAGCCACCGATTGGGTGGCTTTCTCTTTTTAGTGCTCATAAAAATCTGCCTTTTTCGACAGCGCATCCAGAATTTCACGACTGGGCTAGACAGTGCAAAGCGTACAGAGAAAATAAAGCGCTTGGATATTTTGCACGCAAAATACCAGGCGAGGATATAAAACGAATAAGTTTAAAAAATAAACTTATATGTTGCGTTTATTATCTTATTTGTTATTTTGTCAGCACTGAACAAGGAGACGCTTTGTGAAGTACAGCGAGTTCAGACGATGGTTGCAAAAACAGGGAGCTGAGTTTGAAACCGCTCCTGGTGGAGGCAGCCACCAAAAAGTCACCCTTGATGGGGTGCATTCTGTGTTTCCAGATCATGGTTCAAAAGAGATGCCTGAGCCACTCAGAAAAAAGATCATGAAGGATTTGGGGCGATAAAATCTTGTGCGCAAATCCATATTGGTTCTCAAGATAAACAAGGAGTAAGACATGTTTAACTATGCGGTGAAATTACAGCACGATGAAGATACCGACGCTTATATTGTTTCCTGCCGAGACCTGCCGTTGATGAATTCTGTTGGCTATTCTATCGATGAAGCTTTACTTGAAGCCGTCGATGGCATTGTTACTGCACTGTCTATCGAGATTGGTGAGCGCCGTCCTATTCCCGCTGCTAGCACGCCAGTTGAAGGGGAACATAGTGTTATCCTTCCTGTGCTCGTGGTGATGAAAGCTGCATTGCATAATGCCATGATTGAAACGGGCACACGTAAAGCCGAGTTGGCGAGAAAACTCGGGCAGAAAGCCCCGCAGATCGACAGGCTATTAGATGTGGAACACTCATCAAAAGTGGAAACCGTCGAGCTTGCCCTCCATCATTTGAATCGACGCGTTGAGCTGAGCATCGCGCGGGATATTTAGGTTTTATTCGCCAGTGCTCAGAGTGACCAAAGGGATTAGGGCATTTATTCACCTCTATAAAGGACTATGTTGTAGCTTTTAAGATAAAGTGATATTGCGGTGTTGTATTTTATAAGCTACTTTCATCTATGAAAACGATCAGGCACTACCTCACCCCGAATGGTCGCGATCTATATATGGCGTTTTTTAAAGCGCTACGAGATCCAATAGCGAAAGCGAAGATTGCTTCAAGAGTTAACCGGCTTGGTGCGGAAAATTATGGCGATCATAAGCCTTGTCGTGAAGGCGTATGGGAGCTGCGGATTGACCAAGGGGCTGGGTACCGGGTTTATTACAGCTTGGTTGATGGCGAAGTCGTATTGCTTCTTTTTGGCGGCGACAAACGTACTCAACGTGCCGATATAGATGAGGCAGTAACCTGCCTGAAGGATTACTTAGCGAGGTGATATATGTCTAAATCCCGTTTGCATGACGATGCCATGGTTGAGTTATTACGCGAAGATCCAGGCTTTGCCAAAGCCTATCTCCAACAGGCATTTGTAGATATTGATGAAGACGGTGGTCAGGAGGCCTTTTTAATGGCGCTGCGTCACGTTGTTGAAGCGCGTGGCGGCATGGCAACCATCGCCCAACGTGCTGGCCTCTCAAGAGAGACGCTTTATAGAACATTATCGCCAGCCGGAAACCCAACGCTTAAAACACTACGCAGCGTATTTGCCGCTACAGGTTTTCAATTTTCGCATTTAGCGGTGCCGAGCGAATAACCTAGCCGCGTTTAAAGATCCGCGCCGCCGTTCCCTGATACTCGGTATCAGTGTGCGCTACAAAACCGCATTTCTCTGCCAGACGAATAGAAGACTGGTGCTCTGGATCGATAATGCAGCACAGCGGGCGAGTGAGGTGTGTATCGGCCCAGTTAATCACCGCCTGAGCAGCTTCAAAGGCGTAACCTTTGCCATGAAAATCAGGTGAAAGCACCCAGCCCATTTCCCCCATTCCAGCTAGCGACGGGGTTATTTGGCGTTGGTAATCGGCAATACCGATTTCGCCGATAAAGGGGGCTGATTCGTCGCTGCCTGTTAATGGTTTCACCACCACCGCCCAATAGCCAAAACCCAGCATCTGCCAGTGTCCGGGATAGCGTAATAACCGGCCCCAACTGGCCTCGCGGCTTGATGGCGTGCCACCGATATATCTCACCACGCGTTCATCGGCCCATAATGCGGCCTCGGCGTCAAAATCAGCCGCGCAGTGGCCGCGCAAAATCAAGCGTTCGGTTTCAATCAAAGGAGCAGCAGTAAACATCGATTTACTCTCACGACAAAAGGATAAGAGGTAATTTATCACTGCCCAGTCAGAGAACATAATCAAAGCCCTGAGTATAAAAAATTACAATATAAAACCGCCCTTTATGCTGGCTTCAGGTTATTTTGTTGGAGAGAAAATATGCCATATCAACAGTGCTATCACGCTTAAATAGCCGCTTAATAAGGAGAATACGATGTCGAATGTTTATCAGCGTCTGTCCGAACAAGGCTTGGTATTACCGCCGGAGCTCGTACCGCCACCGGGTGTGGTTTTTCCTTTTGAGGCGGTAAGAGTGGTGGGGCATCGGGTTTATATCTCCGGTCACGGTCCGCAAAACCCAGATGGCTCTTTATATGCATATCGTGGCAAAGTCGGACGTGAAGTCACAGAGCAGCAAGCCTATGAGGCAGCGCGGCTGACGGCGTTATCTATTCTTGGCAGTTTGCATCGAGAATTGGGTGACCTCAATCGTATTGTGGCGTGGAACCGCGTATTTGGCATGGTCAATGCGGCACCGGGTTTTAACCGTATGCCAGCGGTAATTAATGGTTTTTCTGACGTGATTTTAAGTGCCTTTGGTCCCTATATTGGTGCGCACAGTCGTTCAGCCGTTGGGTTGGCAGAATTACCTTTTGATATTGCAGTAGAAGTTGAAGCCGAAGTGGAGATCCACTGATCGAGAGCCCTGCTGATAGTTCTGTCAGTAGGGAGCCAACTAAATAATACGATGACCATAATCGCCACATCTTTATTCCCTCTCTATGGCTATATTATTGCGATAGAGAGGTGATTTTTATTAGTTTTAATAGATTTCCCAGCCTTAAAGGCGATGTATTAATACATTACGATCTTCTTATATATTGTTTTTAATATCAAAACGCTCGAGGAGTGTTATGCATTTTCAGGTGATTATCGGTAGCGTTCGCCAAGGGCGCATTGGGCCGCAGATCGCACAGTGGGTAACGGAAATCATCAGCAGCAGCGAACTCCATACCTGTGAAGTGATCGACCTGCTTGATTGGCCGCTGCCAATGAACGATGAGCCACAGCTTCCGGCAACCGGGCAATATCTTCAGCCGCATAGCCAGGCATGGAGCCAGAAAATTAGCGAAGGTGATGGCTATGTTTTCCTCTTTCCGCAATATAACTGGGGCTATCCGGCCGCGTTAAAAAACGCTATCGACCATCTATATCATGAGTGGAAAGGTAAACCGGCTATTCTGGTGAGCTACGCCAATCGTGGCGGCGGTAAAGCGGCGGCACAATTACGGCAAGTTCTGACCGGAATCGACATGATCCCATTAGAAACCGCGCTAGAAATTAAACTTTCTGAGGTAGAGTTTTTAGACAATGGGCAGATTGCATCTTGTGAAGAAAGCCTCAAAAAATATATACCGCAGTTAGTTGCTGCTCTTAAGGAAAGTATAGTCGCTACATAACAATGGCTGCCTGACGTGTGGGCCAGTGAGTTGCCACGGGCAGGTGGTGTTATCGGCAGCACATCAGGCGTTCAGTTGGGAGCGCGCCGAGGATTTCACGCCGCAGTTGGATACCTTTATTAAGCGGGTGTTGCAACTGGCGTAGAGAACGGTTTTTGCGAGTAGATTAAGTCGCCAAGGATGGCTCCTCTCTTTTTTATTTTCCTTTGTGTAAATATCCATTTTTAGTTATTTGTTTATTTTTGGGTGTTGTTTTGCGGTTTTTATTCAACGCATGATGTGTTGCATATATTTTTTCGGGGCGCGTACGCATCTATTTCTTTTGTAGTTTTAGTTTTTATTTATTTCGGCATAGTATCGGCGGGGTAATTAGCGCGAAATTGAGGTGTTAGCAGCACCTCAATTTCGCTAACCAAACCAACTAAACGAGGTAGTTAATATGGCTAAGGCTGAGTGTAATGTTATTTCGCGTCCCATCCAAGCGTTGCGTCATTGTGTTGTGGGTTACGTTCCAGATTCTTATCAGCACCCGCAGATCACAATTAAAGGCAAATGGTTACGTGAGGTCGGTTTTAATACCGGTATGGAATTAAATGTCCGCGTTATGGACGGCTGTTTAGTGGTCACCGCCGAGCAAATGAGACCGGCAGATACTGAGTTACAACGCAGTTTAAAAACCGCCAATCAACTGTCAGATACAAGCCAACATGAGCTGGCGCAAATTATTCATGGCTTAATGTTAAAAGAGAAGCTATTACCCAAAACGGCGTAATATACCCAAAATAATTGGCGTTGCCTCAAGGCGGCAAGGGAACGAATCCCGATGAGCTTACTCTGGTAAGTGATTCGGGTAAGTGAGCGCAGCCAACACAGAAGCAACGCCAAGTATGACGGGTATAAATAAAAACAGCGCCTCGACATAAAAGGGGCGCAATGCTATTCCGCTTCCAGACGGTGATATGAATTCAACCGTTAATCTTATTCTGGCAATTAGCCCTGTTCTGGCAGTTGACCTTATCCGGGCAGTTGACCTTGTTCTGGCAGTTGACCTTCAATAGCGCATCTTGTCGGCCAAGCGAATGGCGTTGGCTAGGGGAAATCCGCCAAGGACGGCGGATTTAGGTTGAGCCGGGAAGGGACGCCCGTCTCAGCCGACCCGATAAGCTAAGCGCAGGCGTTGGGTGCAGGGGCTTTCGCCGAAAAGCCCTTGCCGGTCGCGTTCGGCAACGCTGACATATTGCAATGTATTCATAAGCGGCCGAACTTGCACAGCACCAACATAAATATCTTCCTTGACCTTAACAGCGTATTCTTGTCGCCCACAAGTTAATCACTGTCGTAGCGGCTTGCCCGCCGGAGCGCCCCTAGGCGGACGATACCCGTGTATCTCGATATTGAAGCGTCGATCTCCCACATGACTGACCAAGCCAGTTATTTAAAATGACGCTTTTCCTGCCAGATAATCACTAATCGCCTGATCCAACTCTCCAAGTTCCTGCTGCAACTGCACAAAATCCGTCTCGATTTCATCTGCGTCTGGCACGTCACTCGCGTCGATTGCATCCCGCACATTATCCTCCATCATGCCCGCCAACTCGCCAATACTCTCAGCACCAATAATCTGCGCGGCACCACTCAATTTATGCACCACCGCCGTAAAGGCAGCCCAATCCCGATGGGCGAATGCGGCGCTGGCAAGCGCCAGATCCTGACGGTTCTCCTCCTGCGTTTGGCGCAACATCTGCTGTAACAGACTTTCATTATTCATCGCCAACTCATACACCTCGGCGAAATGAATCAATGTCTCCAGTGGCGGTGCGGTGAATAGCCCGGCTGCCAATCGCGTTAGTGCATCATTGAGCGGCTTCATACGAAGCGGCTTAAAGAAACATTCATCCATGCCAGCCGCCAGACAGGCATCGCGCTCCTGCGCCTGTGCATTGGCGGTCAGCCCCCAAATGGCTACCGCTCTACCGGTCTGGCGAACGGCACGCGTCAGCGCGATACCGTCCATCACTGGCATATGGCAATCGGTAATAATCAAATCCACCTGTTCCTGCTGCCAGCGCTGATAGGCAAGTTCACCATTCACGGCTTCAATCACCTCATGACCCAGTGCTTCAAGTTGACGGCGCAGCAACAGCCGGTTGGTGGTGTGATCATCGACAATTAAAATGCGTAAGGCACGCTGACCATTCTGGGTATCTCGATTGAGGATGTCAGGTTGATTGGCTGCCGGTCTAATGGGAACCTCGAACGTGACGATCACCCGTGTACCGCGGCCCGACTCGCTATCAAACTGGTAACTGCCGCCCATCAACTGAATAATCTCGGCGCTGATCACCAACCCAAGGCCGCTGCCCATCTGTTTTTTACCCGCCTCCAACTGACTGAACGGCACAAACAGCTTGCTGCGGTCTTCCTCACTGATACCCACGCCGGTATCGTGAATAATCACCTCTATTTTTGCCCGGTCGGCGGATAGGCGCTCGCCCGAAAGTTGAATACCGACCGTTCCCTGAGTCGTGAACTTTACCGCGTTGCTTAAATAGTTATTCAGCACTTGCTTGAGCCGCTGTGCGTCGAGCCAAACATCAAACTCGTTGCTCAGTGTGTTCTGCCAGCTCAGGGCCAAACCTTTCTGTTTAACCAACCCTTCAAAGATATGTACCACCGAAGCACACACTTGCCCCGGCTGGACCCATTGTGGCGATAAATCCAGATTACCGGATTCGATTTTTGCCACATCTAATACATCGCCAATCAACTCAATTAACGACTGCGCCGAGGTATAAGCTAATCGTAGCGCTTCGCCGTCCGGCGTATCTGCGGTGCGGCTGCTTTCTGCCAACTCCAGCAGGCCAATAATGGCGCTTACCGGCGTGCGAATTTCGTGGCTCATGGTCGCCAGAAAACTGCCTTTGGCCCTGCTGGCCTGCTCTGCATTGTCTTTCTCTGCCGAGACTTCCAACAGCAGCGCTTCATGGGCGGTAATATCCTGCCAGCCGCAAATCAAACGATCGATGCTGCCTCTTTTGTTATTAAACACCTTGGTCCAGTGCGCAATAATGCGGTTCTCTGTGCCGTTAAATAAGGTGAAACGTTGATGAGGCCGATCTTCTGCTCCCGCGCTTTGTTGTAATAACGGTTGCAACGTCGGTAGCAGCGGCGACAACGGGTGTCGCTGATCAAATAGCGGTAGCGCCATATTTTCTGGCGGTACTACTTTAAAGAAATGATTAAAGGCTTGGTTTTGGCTGATCACCTTGCCATGACGATCGATGACATAAATCGGTGTCGGGGAACCGTTAAGCAAGGCATCGCGGAAGTTAAGCTGCAACAACAATGCATCCTGCGCTTTCTGCTTCACTTTCATCGCCCGACGCAGCCAGAAGGCCCATAGCAACGTACTGAGCACCAGCACGCCCGCCAAGGCGAACATCACATAATATTGTGTGCTGTACATCTTCCAGGTTTCTAGCGGCACTTCCGGGCTGCCTTGCCACTTATTAAATATTTTGGCGTAAGCGCGTGGCGGAATATCGGCCAGCGTCTTATTGAGAATACTTTCTAGCTCACGCTGATCTTTGCTGACGGCAAAACTGACCGTATCGGTTTGATCACCCACGCGGGCGGCAATTTTTAACTGACCGGGGAAGTAGCGGTCAATCATAAAACTGGCACCGGTCTGCACGTGGATGGCGGCATCAGCCTTGCCTTCTTGCACCAGTTTCATAGCCAGACTGGCGTTAGCGGTTTCGATCCACTGAATGTTAGGGTATTTTTTGGCGTATTGTTCCTGTACCAAATTATCCTGTGCCACCGCTACGCGCATCGTGCCGCCTAATTCGCTCGGCGCTTCGGGTGTATTGCGCACCACCAACACAAAAGGGGCGAACAGATAGGGGCGGGTAAAGGTCATTTTATCGGCCCGCGATTGGCTAAAACTCATGGCGGCGATCATCTCGCCCTGGTGTGACGTTAAGGCATCGGTCATCCCGCCAACATGGTCCTCTGCGACCATCTCAAATTGAATACCGGTACGTAATGAAACCAGGTGCAACACATCAAGGCTGATACCATGAAAACCGCCATTCGCGTCGCGCATGCTGATCGGCGCGTAGAATGGATTGGCGATCACTTTCACCACCGGATGTTCTTTGATCCAGGCTTGTTCCGGTTCGCTTAAGCGTACCGACTGATGCAGAAAGAAAAAGTCCGCGCCCAAAAACCATGAGTTAATGATGGCATCCTGCTGCAATGGCGTCATCGCGGCCAGCACGGTATTGACCGAACGCAGTAGTACTTCGTCATCGCGACGCATTATGAAACGTGCCCCGGCATCCAGTGCCGGAGATACCGACAGCACTGACAGACTGTTGCTGTAGTTGCGATCGATAAAGAAGCTGACGTTGGCCATATTGCCGAGCATATAGTCGTAATGGCGATAAGCCAGCGCGGAGATGGTGCTTTGGCTGGATGGGAAACGAGTGATTTCAGCCTGCGGATACAACTGTTTGATCTGCTGATCTGAGAGGTAATCCTTGGCAACGACCAGACTAAAAGGTTTACCCGGCTGAGGTAAATGCATGCCATTGGCTTCTTTGGCAACCAGCGCAGGGTGATTGGGCAGATAGCTTTGACTGGCCGCATAACGCTGAGTGTCTATATCTGGTGAACCATGGTCGTCAATCATCATATCAGCTTCGCCAGAGGAGACGGCCATCAGCGCCGCCATCCGGCTATCAAAACGCAATATTTTTGGCTGTACGCCAAGCTGGCGGCTGATGATATTCAGATAGTCGGCAGAGATCCCTTCAAACGTCGCAGGCGCGACCACGATATCCATCGGCTGATTTTGTGGCTCCCAGGTAGCAACGGTGATCTCTTTTTTTAGCCCCAGCCATCTCCAGTCTTCACCTGAAAGATGAAAGGTCAGATCCGGTTGAGCTTGACGGCTATAGAGCATTAAGGATTGGCCGGTTTCCGCTGCCTGGCTAGTTGCCGCGTAAGCCGCACCATTGACCAAGGTAGATAGCGTCAGCAATAGGATAAAGAGGTGTCTTAACATGAGAGGTTCGCCTGGTAACGAATAACGTCAGGAAATCTGGTTACGTCGCACAAAGTCGAGTAATTCAGTGCGTGTTTTCAGCCCCAGTTTGTCCATTAATCGGCTCTTATAGGTACTGATGGTTTTATTGCTGATTTTCATTCGGGTGGCGATGGTGATCACTTCCATACCCTGCGCCAGATATTGCAATACCTGAAACTCGCGAGCAGAGAGGCTTTTAATTCGATCCGCGTCTCCAGCACTGTCTTGCAATAACTCGGTGCTGTTGTTTCTTAAAGGAAAATAGCCATAACCGTTTTTTACCGCTTCAATAGCAATATTTAAATCCGACAGATTATTCTTCTTACTGATAAAACCGTTGGCACCCACTCTGGCACTGCGCTGGGCATAATAATCCGCATTCTTACCGCTCATGACGATAGCCGGGGTGAAATTACGTTGGTCGCGTAATGTATTAATCACCTCAAGGCCGTCGATATTATTAATATCAATGTCGATAATTAACACATCCGGCTTAAGCTGCGCCATTAAAGGCAACACTTCATTACCATCGGCAGTTTCACCCACCACCTCATGGCCATTTTTTTCTAATAGAAAACGTATCGCCGTGCGGGCAAGAGGATGATCATCAACGATTAGAAATCGGCTCATTATTCTTCCAAAATTAAAAATATCAGGCCGTTCAGTCAAAATAAACAAACAGCCAACATAAGATTATTCGTATCTTAATTAGCCAGTCATCACAGGACAAGGTGAATTAACCATTGTAGTCCAGTTCCTACAAGTGCTGTCGAATACTCCTAATATTTCTTTTTAAAACAAGCATTTTTATGCAGAAATGATGGCGTTACAACACGCCATTTTTCTTTTTTAATCCGTGAAAATAAAAATGGGGAGCTGTTATTACCATCGTTGTCGGATGATCACTGTATAGCATCCAGTAATATTTACCTTACCACTGCCTGTGGCCGCAGCCGTTTCAGTAACCTGCGCACTTCGCTGTTCGCATCCGAGGTGCTTGTTACACCAGACAATGTGCCGTTATCCATTGTCTAACTGACGCTATTGTTAGGTACCGGATTGGCACTTGCGGCATCGGCATTTTCTGTAATGATGATATCTGGTAGAGCCCTATCGTTAAATTGCGAAGACACAACAATTTTGCCCACACGAGTATCAACAGTGCCTAATGTCTGGTAAACGTCCGGTGACGTTTCTACTCTCTGGCTCAAAGTCGCGGAGCGTGCCGCAGATTGGGCGGCTGAATGTTTTGCCGATGGTTTGTTCTGGCAGCGTTCATATATTAAGACTCTTATTAGATAAGTTTTATTAAAAGGACGCCAGTCAATGGCTCAACTCTTTTGATGGCGTAGTTGAAAGTTTTGATAAAAACCCTCTAAAACCGGTGCATACAAACATGAGAACGCCACTTATGTTACGCAGAGTTAGATGATTTTTAATAAATACAAAAAATGGAGAAGACGCTAAAACACGGGTTATCCATGTCATCGATTAAACGTGTTCTGTACTTAAGACAGAATCATATGAGTCATCATTGCATGTAGGGCAATACTTGCAGGTCATATAAGCATGTTTTTTATTTTCGCAATGACTACAAGCTGTAGTCCATAACCTACAACTCATGATGATTTCACTGATTATTATTTGCGGCTAAACGCCGTTTAATAGCAATACGCCGGTCGATAGATGTTTTATTTCAATATTTAGTCAGTCTGCGCGACATCTGATGACATGTTCTATCGCGCTGCACTTGGCAACGCTTTCTGTTCCAAACCAGGGAATATTTGCCACGATATTGTGGCAATTTTTTTATCAGGAGAATGGATATGCTTAATATTGCAATAATGGATGGTGATATTTATATAAAATACGGTTTGTCGGTTTACTTTAACTCTACTGGCATTAACGTAATAGAAACATCTACGATTAGTGAATTAACGGCTAACCTGCAAAATAATGTCATTGATGTAGTGGTGATGGAGTTATTTAGTTGTGATGATGATATTTTTGACTGTATTGAGTTTGTTCGCTTGTTTCATAGCCGTTGGCCTTATTGCCAGTTAATTATTTACACCCAGATAATGAATGAAGATTCCATCAAGCTATTAATTGCGGTAACAGGGCAGCAAGATGTCCTGTCCAAAAAAGAGAGTGTGCGAAAACTCGCATCCTGTGTTTTTTCAACGGGGAGAGGGTGTTTCCCAGGTTCTGATTCGGGAGGCTAATATGCCTTTAACGAGCTTTGGAAAGCTGACCTGTCGTGAATGGTGTGTGATAAAAATGCTGGCAAGAGAGATGACTCCGCAGCAGATCGCCGCCAAGTTATTTATTAGTAATAAAACAGTGAGCCAGCATATCAATAACATCGAGGCTAAGCTCGGTGTCGAAAATCGACTGTTTCTGCATAAGAAACTGATTGCTATTAAGCTAGATATCCATCCGTTGTCAGTGACAACCGATACCGTACTTTTTCAATAATAACTGCTGATAAATAATGGCTTTGATTGACGATAATTCAGCAAGAAAATGCCGCAATTGACGCGGCATTTTCTCGTCTTATTTCTTACTTATTTTTCCAGAGCGTGGAGGATTTGATAGGTGGCGGTTACCCGGTCATCGTTGGGGAACCACTTGTTAGCGAGCATCACCACCGCGACTTTTTGTGATGGGATAAATACGGCGTAAGTTGAGAAGCCACCGGTGGACCCCGTTTTGTTATACCAGGCATTCGCGCTGCCCGGTGTCGGTGGAGTGATAGCGGTGGCTGGCATGCCATCCAGAATCATCCCCGCCGCGTTACCCGTTACCAACTGTGCTAGCTCAGGTGGGTAGGCATAGTTTTCCCACATCATATCTTGAGTAAATACGCCCGCGTGGTAATAGCCTGTATGGGTATCGTCGAGCGCTTTTTGCCAAGGAGCAGCGATTTTTTTCACCTGCATATTGGCATCAAGATAACGGATCAAATCCAGCGAGTTAGATTTTAAACCGTACGCTTCGGCATCCAACGGGCCGGGTGTTACTCGCACCGGTTTGTCATCTTTATTATAACCCTGCGCGTAATCATGCATCTGATCGGCAGGGACATTGACGTAAGTCCGGGTCATGCCTAGCGCAGGCAGCAGTTGTTTTTCCATCGCCTCGCTAAAAGGAGCGTTTAAGCTGTGGGCGGTGATCATTCCCAGCATGCCGATACCGAGGTTGGAATAAACCCGGTAGCTACCAATCGGATGTTTTGGCTGCCAGTTTTTGTAATAAGCCATCAACTGTTCAGTATTGGTCACATCGTCAGGTACAAACAGCGGCAGGCCGGAGGTATGCGTCGCCAGATTGAGCAGGCTGACGTGATCAAACTGCGAGCCTTTGAGCGACGGTAAGTATTTGCTAGCCGGATCGGAAAAAGAGAGTTTGCCTTCGTTGTTGGCATAAGCGGCCAGCGTAGCGGTGAAGGTTTTACTTAATGAGCCAATCTCGAACAAGGTGGTGTTGGTCACCGGTGCCTTGGTCTGCTTGGACGCAACACCGTAGTTATAGAAAGTATGTTTGCCGTTTTGCGAGATGGCGACAGTCATACCGGGTACGCCAAATTTCTTCATTAACGGCCCAATAATTTGATCGACCTCGTTTTTATCAAGCGGCGCTTTATTTGCAGTTACATCGGCGGCAAAGCTCACCGATGCGCTTAATAGGGTCAGAGGAAGCAGGCTTAGTGCAAGTAGTGGGTATTTTTTCATTATGAACTCGTCAGGTATTGATTAGGTAAAATATAAAAATCGAACAATGAAAATAAATACATTATTTTCTCGGATGATTTTTAACCATTCATCGTTGTCTGACAAGCGACAAGAATTTTAGGTAGGGTAAAGATAATCTTATGGCTAAGGTGCTGGCGAATAAACTCCCGCTTAATGCATTACGCGCGTTTGAATCCTCGGCTCGTCATTTGAGTTTTACTCGTGCAGGGTTGGAGTTGAGCGTTACACAAGCGGCGGTCAGCCAGCAGGTACGTATGCTGGAGGATCAATTAGGTATCCAGTTGTTTAAGCGTTTACCACGCGGCTTAGATCTTACTGAAGAAGGACTGGCACTGTTTCCGGTATTAACCGAGGCATTCGGGCGTATCAGCGGCGTACTACAGCAATTTGAAGATGGTCATTTTCACGAAGTGCTAACGGTGGCAGCAGTCGGGACGTTCGCCGTAGGGTGGTTGATGCCAAGATTAGCCTTGTTCCGTGAAGCCCATCCGTTTATCGATCTGCGGCTCTCAACCCATAACAATCTGGTCAATCTGGCGGCAGACGGCACAGATATTGCCATTCGCTTTGGCGATGGACAGTGGCCGGCGACTCATAATATAAAATTATTCGACGCGCCAATGACGGTGCTATGCCCGCCAGATATCGCCCGGCAACTGCAAACGCCAGCCGATCTTAAATATCACAAACTGATGCGTACCTTTCGCAAAGATGAATGGGAGCAGTGGCTACAAGCCGCTAAGGTTGAGCCGTGGCGCATTTGTGGTCCGATATTCGACTCATCACGTTTAATGGTGGAAAGTGCCGTGCAATGCGGCGGTGTCGCGTTAGCACCCGCGGTAATGTTTGAACGGGAATTGCAAGCTGGAGTATTGATTCGTCCGTTTAGTGAAGAAGTAGATGCTGGTAGTTACTGGCTGACATATTTGAAATCGCGCCCAAGAACGACAGCGTTGAAAGCGTTTGAAAGTTGGATCGAACAACAGTGTGCAATGGCAATTGCACCGTACATTTATGTTTAGGTGAAAAATAATATTTATTTTAGTGGTGGATATTATTTAAGAAATTTTCATCTTATATAACTGGATGGAAAATAAAGTCTTTTTAAAATTGACTACATTGTTTTTGTAATGGCAAGTCATCTGTAGTCCAGTCCCTACATGCCTGGGGGAGAAGTCCTATTCCGTATTATTCCTTCCAATATTATATTTCAATCAGAACCTAGAGAGGTTCGAGATAATACGGTTTTAGTGATGTGAAAATACATTGAATATAGTCTTTAAATCAATGGCTATTTATTTTATCGCCTCACGGCATGGAAGAAATAAAACCTGATTTATTCAGGATGATTACATCATTTTTATTAATAAGCAGTAAGTAAACGAAAGTATTACCGGCGGTCGGATATTATTAATACGTCATCTGTCGGTCATCTTTCTTACACTCCCATGAAATAAGTGAGACAAATGTGATGAATAAGAAAATTATTGCCCTAGCTATCGTAGCCGGTTCTGCGTTTACTTCCGTTGCTCAGGCTGCCGACGGTACTATCAACTTTACCGGTACTATCACTGATACCGCCTGTACCGTTTCTACGGCGACTAAAAACCAGACCGTCGATCTTGGCACGGTGAGTAAAACGGCTTTTGCTGCTGCAGGCGACACGGCAGCACCGACTAAATTCAGCATCGTGCTGCAAAGCTGCCCAACGACGGTAACCAACGCCTCAGTACGCTTTGATGGTCCAATCGATTCTGTCAACAGCAACTTGTTGGCGCTTACTTCTGCCACTGGCAATGCAGCTCACGTGGCGGTCGGTATCTATGAGCAGGACGCATCGACGCTGATCCCAATCGCAACCAAATCTGCCAGCAAGCCGGTGTCTAGCACTGCTGATACTACTTTGAACTTCATTGCTAAGTATGTCGCTACTGCTGCAGGTGTGACCTCCGGTCCTGCTAACGCCGCAACCAACTTCACTATTAGCTATCCGTAAAATCAACGTTTTATCGATAGCAATATCGCTGTTGTAAACAGTGAGTTTATCCAGACAGGGTGTTTTTCCAAGGCAGCAAGGAAGCTGCGCTTTTGGACTGGAACGCTATCGTTTTGAATCGATAGGAGCACAACGTGCCTTCAAGATTAACTTCATTTTTAGCAGCCTTTGTGCTGATGGCCATCACTTTACCGGCAACGGCTGGCGTGATTATTGGCGGAACGCGTGTGGTATATGACGGCGCGCGCAAGGAAGCCTCTATTTCGGTAAAAAACCCTGAGAAAGCCGCACCGTACCTGATGCAAAACTGGGTGGAAAACTTCAACGCGGCGGATACCAGTAAACCGCCGTTTATTGTGACTCCGCCGTTGTTCCGCCTCGATGCGGGGAAAGAAAATATTCTGCGCATTGTGCGTACTGGCGGCAATCTGCCGACCGATCGGGAATCGATCTACTGGTTGAGCATTAAATCTATCCCATCAGGCAAAAAATCCGACGATAACCAGCTGCTTGTTTCAGTCAAAGCGCGCCTGAAGTTGATTTACCGCCCCGAAGGGCTGAAAGGCAATGCTAACGAAGCCTGGAAATCGCTGAGTTTCTCGCGTCAAGGCGGCAAACTTCAGGTGACGAACCCAACCCCTTTTTACGTGTCATTTCAAACGGTTAAGGTGGGTGGTCAAGACGTTGATATTAAGGACTCTGGAACACTCGCTCCGATGGGATCTTTGAGCTGGACCTTACCTGCAGGCGCTAGCGGCAAGGTGAGTTGGACCGCTATCAACGATTTCGGCGGCATTACTGAAGAAGCCAGCACCCCGCAGTAACTGGCTCTGCATCACTCGTTTATTCCCCTTTTACCTTATCGCTATGACCTGAGCTGCTCTGTAGGCAGCCTTCGGAAGGGAGTATTTTATGTCCTGTGATCATCGATACCGGAAGACGCTTTGCTTCGCCAAAGCAGATACTGAGAACGACAACGTGTCATCGTCACACCGCTTTCCTTTTGTCCTGTCACTGCTGGCATTGGGGGTAGTCGCTACCCTGCAAATGGCTCACGCAGAGGATTATTTTAATCCCCTGGCGCTAGAACTTAATGGCAGTGAAGCGGGTGTCGATACTGAACGTTTTGCGATAAGTGGTGGACAACTGCCGGGTACCTATCTGGTTGATGTTTATTTGAACGGCAATAAAGTGGATACCCGCAAGGTGAACTTCGTTGATAGCGACGGCAAGTTGCTGCCGGAGTTTACCCCGGGGCAATTGGGCGATATGGGGGTTAAGGTTGCGGCATTTACGGGGTTGCAACAGCTACCCGCGGATACGCCGATCAGCAATGTTGCCAAGTATATTCCTGGTGTTGAAAGCCAATTTGATTTTAGCGCTCAGCGCTTGGATCTTAATATTCCCCAGGCGGCGTTAACTAGCGAGGCTCGCGGTTATGTCGACCCGCAACTTTGGGATCAGGGCGTACCCGCGCTGATGATGAATTATAGTTTTAGCGGCGCAAACACTTGGCAGAGCCAACGTGGCGAAAGCGACAGTTCTCGTTATCTCAACCTACGTAGTGGCGCTAATTTAGGTGCCTGGCGTTTACGCAATTACTCAACCTGGAACGAAAGTAACGGCAAACGTAATTGGCAGAATGTTAACAGCTATCTGCAACGCGATATTCAAGCCCTTAAGGGACAATTTACGCTGGGCGATAGTGCGACACCGGGAGAGGTATTCGATAGTTTGCAATATCGAGGCGTGCAATTAGCCTCAGATGACAATATGTACCCGGATAGCCTGAGAGGCTTTGCGCCGGTGGTACGTGGCATTGCGCGTAGCAATGCGCAGGTTACCGTGCGTCAGAACGGTTACATCATCTATCAGACTTATGTCCCGCCCGGCCCTTTTGCTATTACCGATTTATATCCCACCTCGGCCAGCGGCGACCTTGAGGTAACAGTGACCGAAGCTAATGGCTCAGAGCGGCGTTTTATTCAGCCTTTCTCCGCTGTACCGGTGATGTTACGTGAAGGCCGACTGAAATACTCGGCCACTGCGGGTAAGTACCGTACTGTTACGCCAAATGCCAACACGCCTACCTTTGGCCAGACAACGCTTATCTATGGCTTGCCTTACGATTACACCCTCTATGGCGGCGGCTTGTTATCCGATAATTATAATTCACAGGCTGTCGGCGTCGGCCACGGGTTCGGCGATTTTGGTTCTCTGTCGATGGATATTACTCACGCCCGCACCCATTTGCAGGATGGCAGTAATCACAGCGGGCAATCGTTCCGTTTCCAATACGGTAAAGATGTAGAAACCACCAATACCACTTTTACA
The DNA here is from genome assembly GCF_049319665.1 of Rouxiella sp. Mn2063. Classification (NCBI taxonomy): domain Bacteria; kingdom Pseudomonadati; phylum Pseudomonadota; class Gammaproteobacteria; order Enterobacterales; family Yersiniaceae; genus Rouxiella; species Rouxiella sp. Mn2063. The sequence continues at coordinate 304,529 of NZ_JBMOUD010000002.1, forward strand.
CTTGCAGGCTATCGTTACTCGACCAGTGGTTTTTACGATTTCCAGGAAGCGAATGAACTCGATGCCACAGAAGGGGGCATTTGGCGACGTAATCATAACAAGCGCAGCCGTATGCAGCTCAATATCAACCAGTCGCTGAAAGATTACGGCAGTGTTTATCTCACGGCGTATCAGCAAGACTATTGGGGCTATGAAGGCTACGAACGTAATTTCAGCGCAGGCTATAACTTTACTCACAACGATATCTCTTACGCCCTTAGCTACACCCTAAACAAGCTGCCGGGCGACAATCTTAACGATCAGCAATTTGCCTTCTCGGTACAGATACCGTTGGATAAATGGCTGCCACACAGTTGGGCCAGCTATGGCATCAATACCAGCCGCAAAGGCAGCACGCGTCAGGAAGTGGCACTTAGCGGTACGGCGCTTGAAGGTCATAATCTCAATTACAACATTCAGCAGGGTTATGAGAATCGCGGCCAAGGTGCGAGCGGCACGGTCAGCGCCGACTATCGCGGGACTTATGGTGAAGTGCGTGGCGGTTATAACTACACCCAAGACACCCGTCAGATTAATTACGGCGTTGAAGGCGGTATTGTGGCTCACCCTTATGGCGTCACGCTCTCGCAATCTTTAGGTGAAAGTCTGGCGTTGGTACGAGCTCCCGGCGCAAACAATGTAAACGTGATGAACCAGACCGGTGTCTCAACCGACTGGCGCGGTTACGCGGTGGTGCCTTACATCAGCAGTTATCGTCAAAACCGCATTGCGTTAGATACCGAAACCCTTCCTGCTCAGGTCGATATTGATGACACCGTGATTAACGTTGTGCCAACCAAAGGCGCGTTGGTACTGGCCGATTTCAAAACGCAAACCGGCAGTCGTGTGCTGATCAACCTGACCTATCAGGGCAAAGTGGTGCCGTTTGGCGCGATGGCCACGTTGGTACAGGCGAAGGGTGAAAAGGAAAATACCGGCATCGTTGGCCCCGATGGACAGTTGTACATCAGCGGTATGCCGGACAGCGGCAAGTTACAAGTGCAGTGGGGTAACGATTCGGCTCAGCAATGTTTCGTGGCCTTTACTCTGCCGAAAGCCAGCGCTACTTCACCAGTGCGTGAACTGAGTGGCCTTTGCCAGTGAGGAATAAATGATGAACATGATGAAAGCAACCAAGCAAAAACTGTTACTGCTCGGCGGACTACTGTGCGCGGGTGCTGGGTTTTCTAACACAGCGTTGGCTGCCTGTTCATTTAATGCAGGTGCCAGTGAGCAGCGTTCTACTTTTAGTTTCGGCAGCATTACCGTCCAGCGCGACACCCCGGCGGGTACCGTACTGGCGGAACGTGTTTTCGCACGAGGAACGGATGCTCAAAAGGTAAACTGTACTAACGGTACCTGGCGCTACGATTTGAATGAATTTAGGTTCGCTACCTTAAGTGCTTACGGTAATGATGTGTATGATACTAACATTCCTGGAGTGGGTATTCGTATGTACAGCACGAGCGCAGGGGGAGATGTTAGAAGACCGCTACCCTATTGGGGGAACCTCACGGTGCCACCTGCCGCGTCACTTTGGATTGGTAGCGCAAAAACCGTACAGCTAGTCAAAACTTCATCGAACACGATTGGATCAGGGGCAATCACACCTGGCACGCTTTCGCGTGGTTTTATGAATACCTCACCACGTTTATATTTTTATACCATGACCTTAAGTAACGCGACCATTGTCGCTGCGGCTTGCACCGTGACCAATACATCGATTTCGGTGCCGCTCGGCCAAAAGATGACTACTGACTTTACCGGCGTGGGCAGCACAACCAAAAACGAAGCCTTTACTATTCCGCTTAACTGTAATGCCAATACGAGAGTTAAGGTAACACTGGATGCCACCGCTGACCCGTCTGGAATCAAAGGCGTGATCGCGCTTTCACCGTCAGGGACAGAAAAGGTGGCAACCGGCGTTGGGGTTCAAGTGTTGTATAACAACAACCCAGTGACCTTTGGCAGTATGATTACCGTGGGCACTGCTGGTAGCGGGGTTTACAACATCCCACTGGTCGGGCGTTATTACCAGACCGCGAGTAAAGTGACCAGCGGCCGGGCTAACGCCACGGCTACTTTTACGATGACGTATAACTAGCCGCAGTGGGTTATGCCAAACAGGTGGGGTGTTATCTTATTCAGCGTTGTATGAGATTACGCCCGCGCTAATCCCGCCAGTAACGTCGCTGAATCGGACACCGCGCCAAAGACGCCGCCTTGCATTTTGATCATGCTCAGCGCGGCGTCGTGATGCTTTTTATCCGTAGCAGCGCAGCAATCTGCCAGCACCAGACATTCAAAGCCGCGATCGTTGGCTTCGCGCAACGTGGTGTGTACGCAAACGTCGGTGGTGATACCGGTGATAATTAGATTATCGATGCTGCGCGAGTGCAATATCAGCTCTAGATCGGTGGCGTAGAACGAGCCTTTGCCGGGTTTGTCGATAATTACTTCGTTATCCAGCGGGGCCAGTTCGGGGATGATTTCCCAGCCCGGTTCGCCGCGCACCAGAATGCGTCCACAGGGGCCGCTTGAGCCAATTTCGGCACCAATCTGTTTGGAGCGCCAGAGCTTATTGGCAGGCAAGTCGACCAGATTATGCCGATGGCCTTCGCGGGTGTGAATAATGGTGTAACCCTGCTCGCGCATCGCAGCCAATACGCGAGAAATAGGCTCGATAGGGGCACGAGTTAGCGCAATATCGTAGCCCATGCTATCGACATAACCGCCTTTGCCACAAAAATCTGTCTGCATATCAATGATCAGCAGCGCAGTATTGGCAGGGGATAATGAGTTATCAAACGGCCAGTGATAAGGCTGTGCGTTAATGCTTAATGTGGTCATTTATTTACCCTCTAATACGGCAACGGCTTGCTTGGTACTCAACTGGGCGATGGCGTAGTAAGCGATCGCCCCGGCAAACAGTCCAATAATCGCTTCGCCAGCATCTGGGAACCAGATATGGGCGACGGTTGCACAACAGGTGCCAATAGCCCAAGCGATAAACGCGCTGGCGCGGATGCTGCTTTCCTGGCGCGTGCTGCTGTATTTACCCAGCAGGATCAGATCCACAATCATCACTGCACCGAATGGCGGTACCGCCACGCCCAGCAGGCTCAGCCAGGTCAAGAAGTAATGCCAGACGCCAATCAACGCTAAAATACCGCCAATTACCCCGAGAATAATGGTCCACAGGCGCATTTTGCTACCAAAAAGATGGCTGAAACCAATTGCACCGTTGTACAGGCAGTGGGTACAAACCGAACCCAGATTAATAAAGACAAAAACAAAGGCCAGGATTTCCAGCAACTCACCGTGGCCCATTAATAACGACAGGAAGTTACCGCCATTGTTGGCCGGATCAATAGCGGCACCCGCTGCGACAATTACCACACCGAACAGATAAGAAATCACGTTAGCCAGCGGGAAGGCTGAAAACGCCGCGACAACAGCAGATTTACCGTCTTTTGACCAGCGGGTGAAATCGGCAGTCATGGTGCCGGAATCGGCGAAGCCGGCGATAACCATAGTGACAGCGGTACCCATTGTCATGCCGCCTGCTACCGCGGTGCCATGCCAATGACCAATCTGGCTCAAATCATGGCTGTCTGAAATAAACCACAGCGCGACGAAACCCAGCACCACGTACATTGGGGCGGCAATCATGCCCAGTACCGAGAGTGCACGTACACCAAGGAAGGTGATAAAGATATATAACACCATCGCAAAGGCGCTGACGCCAAGTTCACTCCAACCAAAAGTCTGGTGGATAACGGTACCGGTTAAACCGGTCTGGAAGGCATACCAGCCAATAACGACCGTAGAAAGAAAACCAGATACCCAAATATAGCCTTTGTTGCCGAAGGTTTTTTTGGCTTGCAACGCAAAGTTCAAACCCGTTGAACCGGCGAAATAGCTGAGTGAGCCGACATAGCCAAACAGCACCAAATTACCCAGCAGGATAGCGTAGATAGCCGGCCAGAAACCGAGGTTCCAGGTAATGATGCCGCCAAATAATGCGTTAGTGAGGATCATCGGAAAACCGAACCAGACGGCGGCCACCGAACGGGTGGAATGGCGATGCGATAGCGGAACCGGGCCGTGTTCGAACTCTTGCTCTAGCCGATTACTCGATGTGCTTTTGTTATCTGTTTTCATGATGTCGTTCCTGGTGTTAAAGGCAAAAAATCAAAAAAATGTCAGTCATATCGCGTTGCAGATGACTGGCTGCACTCGCTCTTTATTCGCTATTGGCTATATTCGCTACTGGCTATAAAAGGACGCCGGGTTTACGGTTGATCCAAGGTTGTGCCTGTTCAAATGCCGCGCTGGCGGCCAGTACGGTGGCATCGTCCAAGTGCCGTCCCACCAGTTGTAAACCGACGGGGAGTCCAGATTGGGTAAAGCCAGCAGGAATGGATGCCGCCGGTTGACCGGTAAAATTGAAAGGGAAACAGAAATTGAGCCACTCGTTGCTGGCTACCATGCGGCCATCAATGATTTCCGGGCCTTGCATGTACAGCGGGAACGGCGGTGTCGCCAGCGTTGGGGTCAGCAGCAAATCGTAGTTTTGCATGAAGCGCGCCATGCAATTGGCCATCGCTTTGCGAGCGGTAATGGCATTAGTAAAGTCTTCTGCGGTCCACTGGCGTTTGAGCATCTCGACCAGATGCGGTGACATTTTGTGGCCAAACTCAGGCAAAAACTGACGCATGCCGACTAAATCGGTATCCATCGCGACCAATGCCATAAAGGTCTGGCGCGTATCGCCAAAGCCCGGATTAGCCAATTCAACGTGACAGCCTAAATCACGTTCGAAAACACTGGCCGCTTGTTTCACGATGTCGCGGACTTCCGGGTCAACGGCGGCAAATCCTAAATCTGGGCTGTAGGCAATGCGCAGCCCTTTGATATCGCGTTTTAGCGCCTCTAACCAATTCACATCGCCCGCAGGAATCGAATGGCGATCGCGGGCATCGGGGCCAGCAATCACTGACATCAACAGCGCTGCGTCGGTCACGCTGCGGGTCATCGGCCCGATGTGTTCCAGCGATTCCCAACTGGAGACGCCGGGATAGCGTTCGTCGCGGCAGCCAGGATAGAGCGGCACCCGACCCATTGAGGCTTTCAGGCCATACACACCGCAATGTGCGGCCGGAATACGTACCGAGCCACCGCCATCGCTGCCCAAGGCTAATGGGCACATGCGGGCGGCCAGCGCCACGCCAGAGCCGGCGCTGGAGCCGCCGGGTGTCATGGTCAGATCCCAAGGGTTACGCGGTGAGGTGAACAGTGGATTGTGGCCAACGCCGCTGTAGCCAAATTCGGGCGCGGTGGTTTTTCCCAGAATAATTGCGCCGGCTTGTTTGACGCGTTCGACGACGATGTCATCTTCATCCGGGATAAAGTTTTCGTAGATAAATGAGCCTGATGTGGTTTTTACACCGGCAGTGGCGATTAAATCTTTGACTGCGATCGGGACACCGGCCAGTGGCCCAACGCTTTCGCCGTTGGCTATTTTCTTATCCACGGCATTGGCTTGTTGCCGCGCCAATTCGACCGTTGGCGTACAAAAAGCATGTAAGCTCGGCTCAAGCTGCTGCATCCGTTCGATTGACGCTGACGTCACTTCCAGCGCCGACAGCTCCCGCTGCTGAATCAAGCGCGCCAAAATATGTGCATCAATATCGAGAATGTCTTTCATGGTCGTTCAATCCTCAAATTACCGAGTACTGGATATCAGCAGGGCATATAAAGCGGTCAATGCATAAAGCAGGCCAATTTCGATAACAACGCGATGAGTGTGAGGTGAACGGTTAGCCTGAAGGCCGATGAATACTGACTTGGATACAAGATGGATAAGCTTAAAATACCTCGCGGGTGGGTAATAATTTGCAGAGGTGATGGGGTATCGGATATCTCGAGAAAAGGGATGTTGCACACTTAGCAGGCAACCATGCACTATTTTGTGAAGGGAGGAAAAAGGGGCGTATTTATTACAGGTTGCTCATCTAATTGATTGATATTAAATAGATTTAATTTCGGTGTTATCGTTGTTCCGCTGGAAATCCTCTGATAGCAAAATTTGTATTAATAATATACAAAATCAGCACGTTTACGTTCTCATCATGCCCTTATCTTATTTTATGCTAAGGCGGTAAAGCGTAGACTTAGTCACCCAACGGCGAAACAATGTCATTTGAAAGGAATCTTTATGAACCCCAGCATTGAAACGTTTTTCGACGAAAAATCCTGTACCTATAGCTATATTGTCAGCGATCCCGCCAGCCAGTCTTGTGCGATTATTGACTCAGTACTCGATTACGACCATCAATCAGGAAACACCTCCACCGGCAGTGCCGATAAGCTTATCGCTTATATTGCCCAGCATAATCTTAAGCTTGAGTGGCTGCTGGAAACTCATGTTCATGCCGATCATATTTCGGCTTCGCATTACATCAAATCAGTATGCGGCGGTGAGATAGCCATCGGTGAACATATCAAACAGGTGCAGGAAGTGTTTGGTCCGCTGTTTAATCAAACGGTGGGGCCACATCATTTTGACCGTCTGCTTGCCGATGGTGAGACTTTTAACATTGGCAATTTATCAGTGGAGGTCATTCACACGCCTGGCCATACGCCAGCCTGTATGACTTATGTTATTGGCAATGTGGCTTTTGTCGGCGACACCCTGTTTATGCCTGATTATGGTACCGCGCGTTGTGATTTCCCTGGCGGGGATGCCAGTATGCTGTATCGGTCGATTCAAAAATTGTTTGCTTTACCCGATCATACGCAGCTATTTATGTGTCATGACTACAAGGCGCCGGGCCGAGATGAGTTCTGTAATGAAACCACGGTTTATGCCCAGCGGACAGGCAACATTCAAATACATCAGGGGATAAGCGAAGATGAGTTTGTTGCAATGCGCCTTGCTCGCGATGCGACGCTCAAGGTACCGGCGCTAATTATCCCATCAGTTCAACTGAATATCCGGGCGGGCGAGTTGCCAGAACCTGCAAGTAATGGCATCCGCTATTTGTCGATCCCCCTGAATACCTTATAAATAAAACGGACAGATCATGGACAACCTGAATAACAATCGTACACCGAATAATGATGCGTTTTATGATGTTGTCGTCGTTGGAGGCGGGGCGGCAGGATGTGCCGTTTCTGCCAGTTTACTCAAGCGCTCACCGGGATTGCGTATTGCGGTGATCGAGCCAAAAGACAAACATTATTACCAGCCTGGATGGACATTAGTGGGGGCCGGTATTTTTACGCCGCAGAAGACCGAGCGTAATATGCGCGACTGCATCCCCGCCAAGGCGGAGTGGATACAAGCGGCGGTGAGCGAGTTTGCGCCTGAGCAGCAACAGGTCATATTGCAAGACCTGCGCCGGGTGAACTATAAAGCGTTGGTGGTCTGTCCGGGGCTGGTGTTTAACTGGGATGCGATTGAAGGGGCAAAGGAAACCTTAGGAAAAAACGGGGTGGTATCGAATTACGTGTTCGATATTGCAGCCAAAACCTGGGAAAATGTGAAAAAAATGCAGCATGGTAAGGCGATCTTTACGCAACCGCCGCTGCCGATAAAATGCGCCGGTGCGCCGCAAAAAGTGATGTATCTTTCTTGTGACTGGTGGCAGAAACAGCAGGTACTGCAGAACATTCAGGTCGAATATTGTAGTGCGGGGGACGCCTTATTCGGCTGTGCGCCTTATATTCCTGCGCTGATGAAGTACGTTGAACGCTATCGTGCCAACGTGAACTTCAAAACTAATTTGATTGCTGTTGATGGCCCGGCCGGTAAAGCACAGTTTCAACAAATCGATGCACAGGGAAATAGCAGTGTTATCGAGAAAGACTTTGATTTCTTACATATTACCCCGCCGCAGTGCGCACCAGAGTTTATCAAAAACAGTCCGCTTTCTAATGCGGCTGGTTGGTTTGATATCGATAATCAAACGCTACGTCATACGCGGTATCCCGATATTTTTGGTATGGGTGATTGCATCTCATCGCCGAATTCAAAAACGGCCGCTGCTGTACGTAAACAGGCGCCGGTGGTGGCAATTAATCTGCTAGCGCAGCTAGCCGGAGAACCGGCTAAAGTCGAATATGATGGTTATGGTTCTTGTCCGCTCATTGTTGAACGCGGCAAAGTAGTGCTGGCCGAATATGGTTACAACGGCAAACTGCTGCCAACCTTTCCTTTGGGCGTTGAACCCAGCCGCCTGGCTTGGCATTTAAAAGTGCATATGATGCCGTCAATCTACTTCGATTTGATGCTGCGTGGTCACGAATGGTTGGCGCAGCCTGCGGCGCTGAAAGCAAAGACATCACTGGGGTGAGCCGCTAATCAATTCGCGCCTCAGATGGCCCGTTAACCAAACTTATGCCCTATTTCGCAAGAATAGGGCATTTTTTTGATACAGAACTTATTTTGTTGATATAGCGCTAGGCTTTAGCAAACAAATTTCGTTAAAAAGACGCCTTATTTTGTCTAGGATTTTTCTTAAAAAATCAGATTGCCTGATTCGAGAAGATGATGAGACAATGAGCGGCTATTTATCACGCAACGACTCCGTTACCTTCAGGCCCATGACCTTTTGACCCCCGGCAGTGGGGTTAGCCTTGGTGTCGTCTGTGCGATGGTTTTTTATCATTCTTGCTAAATAGCATTTTCTAAAGATGATGCGCCCATCTTTTTTTGATGTGGAATAACTCAGACTTTATACAAAAAATAACAAGGCATTGCATGTGGCCATTAATTGATCTTTTCTCCTCCTACCTTTATGTACTGAAATATATAGCCATCACTCTGTCTATCCTGATGCTGATAAGCGGCGTTGATGACCTTTTTATTGACGTTATTTATTGGGGGCGTCGCATTTGGCGTGCGTTGACGATTTATAAGCGTCATGCGCCTTTAAACCACAAAGCGTTGTATGAGCCTGATGAAAAGCCGCTGGCGATCATGATCCCTGCCTGGCAGGAAACGGGCGTGATTGGTCACATGGCCGAGTTAGCCGCCTCGACGCTGGATTACGAAAATTACCATATTTTTGTCGGCACTTATCCCAATGACCCTGATACGCAACGTGATGTCGATGTGGTCAGCGCACGTTTTCCCAATGTGCATAAAGTAGTCTGTGCGCGTCCCGGACCCACCAGTAAAGCCGACTGCCTGAATAACGTGCTTGATGCCATTTTGCAGTTTGAGCGCAGCGCCAATTTCTCCTTTGCCGGTTTTATTCTGCACGATGCAGAAGACGTGATTTCGCCGATGGAATTGCGACTGTTTAACTATTTAGTCGCCCGTAAAGATTTGATTCAAATCCCGGTGTATCCGTTTGAACGTACCTGGCGTAATTTCACCAGCCTGTCTTATGTCGATGAATTTGCCGAGCTGCACAGTAAAGATGTTCCGGTGCGTGAAGCCATTGCCGGGCAAGTGCCAAGTGCGGGGGTGGGTACCTGCTTTAGCCGCCGTGCGGTATTGGCGCTGTTAGCAGACGGTGACGGTATTGCCTTTGACGTGCAGAGTCTGACGGAAGATTACGACATCGGTTTCCGTTTAAAGAAAAAGGGCATGGAGGAGATTTTTGTACGTTTCCCGGTCTTGCCTGATACGCCGAATAAACAAGCGCCGCTGTTCCAGCGTGCGCGCTCTTCTAATGTTATCTGTGTGCGTGAGTATTTCCCGGATACGCTGCAAACGGCGGTGCGGCAAAAATCTCGTTGGATTATTGGTATCGTTTTTCAGGGTTTTAAAACCCATAAATGGAGCAACAACCCGGCGATTAACTACTTTTTATGGCGCGACCGTAAAGGGGCGTTAACGAACTTCCTCAGCTTTAGCGCCATGTTCGTGATGATTCAGCTTATTCTGCTGTGGCTCTATCAGACGTTCTGGCCCGATGCCTGGCATTTCTTGTCGATCTTTACCGGCGGCACCTGGCTGGTCACATTACTGTGGATCAACTTCTGGCTGATGGCTAACCGCATGTTGCAACGCGTTATTTTTGTGACCGCCTACTATGGTCTGGCGCAAGGGTTGATGTCAGTGGTGCGTTTGTTCTGGGGCAATGTCATCAACTTCCTGGCGAACTGGCGTGCGCTGCGCCAGGTGATCCAGCATGGTGACCCGCGTCGCGTGGCCTGGGATAAAACCACTCACGATTTCCCGATGGTCGGCGGTGAAAACCGTGCGCGCCGTCCGCTGGGCCAAATTTTGGTGGCGCAAAATACGCTCACCGAAGAGGCATTGCAACAGGCACTAAGCCAGCCGATTCGCGGCCTGAAACTTGGCAGCATGTTGGTGTATAGCGGGCTGATCACGCCGTGGCAATTAGCGCAGGGTTTGGCAGAACAAAGTGGCGTTGTCGCCGAAGAGTTGGATGCCTGGCAACTCTCACCGTCATTAATTGAACGCATATCGGCTGATATTGCGCTGCACTATGCGGTGTTACCGCTGCGTGAAGAGGGCGGTGATTTGGTGCTGGCATCGGAAAGCGATATTGATCCCGTGTCACTGGCGGCGATTAGCCGCAAGCTTAAATGTCAGGTTCGTTACGTTATTGTCCCGCGTGGGCAGGTGGTCGTTGGGTTGCGCCATTGGTATCTCAAGCAGCCAGATTCAGCACATCGCGGCCTGTTGCAACAGGCTGTGAAGCAGCAATGGATCAGCGTTGAGCAAAGTAAAACCTTGTGGAATGAATTCACCTCGCGGCAGTTTTTATTCGCCGAAGTATTGATTTCTTTGGGCGATATTGGCGGAGCGGCAATGAAAGCCTTGTTACTGCGTTTCGACCGTAGCCAAGGTTCATTGGGGGAGTTTTTGGTTGCTGAATCTATTGTCAGTCAGGAAACCTTGGATCAGGCGTTAGCACTACAACAAACATTGCAAGTCACCATGAGCAACGTGTTGCTCAATGCGGGCCTGTCGCCGCAACAAGTTAGTCAGTTGCAGGAGGCTGTGTGATGCGCCTACGTAACGATTTACGCAAAAATGTGCGCCAGAATAAATGCAACGCACCTCGCCCTCGCCGCCATAAACGCGGGGAGGGTATTTTCAAAAAACTTGTCCTCGGCTCACTGTTGTTCAGCCCATTATTACAGGCAGCACAGCAACCTGAAGCGGTACTTAATCTTGGATTAAGTGAGTACCGGACCTTTGTTATTTATCCGCATCTGCAGCGAGCCATGGGTGCGATGCACAATGAACAGCGTGATATGGCGCTAAAAGAATTTGCCCGCGCTCATGAATTAGCCCCTGAAAATCCGCAGTTGAGCCTGTATCTGGCGGAAGCTTACCGCCATTTTGGTGAGCCAGATAAAGCCCGTCAGGTGTTGGAAGCGCAGTGGCATATCACACCGGATAACACCAAGGTTCGCGATGCATTGCTGGCCATTCCGCTACGGGTTGAAAGCCCGGATGATCTCAATAAGCTCGACCAGTTTTGCCAAATCAAGCCAACGGATGCGTGTCGCACCAACGTTGGTGACTATGCATTGTCGTTTGATCAATATGATTTAGCCTTGCGCCAGTTGGATAATGAAGGCTTCTCGCAAAGCCCGAGCGGAATAGCGTTACGCCGCGCGATTATTCAACGCGCCATCGGCAACCGCCATTATGATTTGGCCGATCAACAGTTTGAACGTCTTAATCAGCTCACGCCTTTAAATCCTAATGAGCAGCAGCAGTGGTTTGGTTTGCTGCTTTCTCATCAGCAAGATGCGCGTCTGTTGGCGTTACAGCACGATGGCAAATTGAATAGTCCAGAGCAGCAATTGGCTTATGCGCAAGATTTAGCGCGCCGCGGGCAAAAACAATCGCTGGCCGATTATTTGGCACAGCGGCAACCGCTGTTTTCTCAGGCACCGCAGGAGCGAGATTGGCTATATCTGCTGGCAACTGCTGCCAGCCAACCGGCTAATGCATTGGCGAGCTATAAACTGCGGTTTCCCGAAAATCAGCAATATATTGCCGATGCGCAGTGGCCGTTGTTACTGGCTAATCATGATGATGTGGGATTACAGCGTCTGCTAGACACTTTGCCTGCCGACAGCCATTTATCGATGCGTATGGCGCTGAGCTTACGACAAAAGCAGGGCGCACAAAGCGCGATGCTGGCACAGCAGATGATGGCCGCACGGCCACAGGATTGGCAGCAGCTTGATGTACTCAGCTACCAACTGGGCGAGATCGGCCAATCGGCGGCGGCAACACAATTATTACTCAACGGCTGGCCTTATTCGGGGGCGGCGATGACCTTACGCCAGCGTCTGACCCAGCGCTTAGCCAGCGGGTTGCATGATAACCCCGCGCTGCTGACATCAGCGGTACGCGAGCGATTACAAGCACCGTTATCAACGCCTGCGTTGCGCAGTTTGCAACTGGCGTTACTGCAAAATCTTGGCGGCAGCTGCCAGCAAATTCAGACGCTGATGGGCGATTTAAGCACAGCCTATCCGGCCTCCGATTGGTCACAGCTCGCCAACTGTTATCACACCCAGTTGCCAGGGTTAGCAATGTACGCCTGGCAGCAGGCGGTGGTGCGTGATCCTTCCGCTGATAACCTGCGCGGCATGGCCTACCAAGCCTATGCGGTGGAAGATTTTGCCGCTGCGGTACGTTTATGGCTGCGTGTGCCAGAGGCACAGCGTTCAGCCAGTGATGAAATGGCCTTAGCCAACAGCGCCTTAGCTGCTAATGACTGGTCGACGCTGGCTAGCGCATTGGAAAATCTACGCCAACATCAGGCAGATCGCGGTGAAAATTACTGGTGGTTACAGGCGCAGTGGCAGCAGCATCAAGGCGATCGCCCGGCAACACTGAATGCGCTCAATCAGGCGATTGCGGCCCAGCCCACCGCGCGGGCGTTGGTGTTACGTGGACAGATGCAACTGGCGCAGGGTGAGCTACGTTCAGCAATTGCGACCTTGCAGCAGGCGATAACCTTAGATTCAAAGGATGCGTCTACCCACGCAGCGCTTGGGTTTGCCTTGTTCGATGACAAACGCTTTGCCGCCGCCCGTGATCAGCTAGAACTGGCGCATCAGCAGATGCCAGATCAGCCGCAAGTGGTGCGCCAACTGGTATACGTGAACCAGCGTTTGGATGATACCGAGCAGACGCGGCGTTATTCCGAGCTGGCAGTGGATATGCTCGATGATAGCGGCGATACCTCCAAAGAGGCGGCAGAAACACGCTTTGCGTTGCGCCGTCTGCATGAACAGAACGACCGACGCTGGAGTTTTGGTCTGGATGCGTTCAGCGGCTCCAACGCTAATGCCCCGGCCAGCAGCACGACCTCTGCCGCAGGCGGTAATTCCCAACAAAGTTATCGCAGCTATGGGCAGTTTGAGGCCGCTTATAAAATTGGTGATAACCAATGGATTGATGGCGACACGCTGGCAGCTTATGGGCGTTTGTTCGCCGGGGGCAATACCGGCAGCGGTGGCGGCAGTAAGAACGGCAGTTGGCCGATTTATGACCCAATGGTCGGGCTCGGCCTGCGCTGGAAGCCACTGCGTGAGCAAGTATTTTATTTGGCTGCTGAGCAACAGGTGCCGTTGGATCGCCATCGCGGTAGCGCGGATGTGATGCTGCGCGCCAGTGCCTCGTTCCTTAACAGTGGGCGTTTCAGCGATGAGTGGCATCCTGATGGGCCGGGTTGGGTGGCGCAAAATCTGTATCTGGACTCGGCCTATTATATTAAGAATCGCCAGCAGGCTTACACGGCGGATTATCGCCTGAGCTGGCATCAGAAAATCAAGCAAGGGCAAACGCTGGAGCCTTACGCCCACCTGCAATGGAATGAGAGCGTGTTCTCCGGCAATCGGGATTCACAAAACACCCCATTCGATGGCAATACCAGTCATAACGTGCTTGGCGGGGTGGGTATGCGCTGGAATATCTGGTCCGGTGAAACGCGCTACGATGCCTGGCCGCATAAAATTAGCGTGGGGCTCGAGTATCAACATGTCTTCGACAGCCGCGCTTCGGCGACCAATGGGACAAGCTATAAAGACAGTGTGATCTTGTCCTTTGGAGGGCGTTGGTAATGAAAAAAGTAATCAGTTGGCTAACGGCGCTGCTGCTATTTATTCCGTTGTGGGCACAGGCTTTCAGCGCGGTAATGTGGCAACCGCAGCTACGCGACCGGCAAATAACGCCAACGCAGTGGCAACAGCTGATGCAGCAGTTGCCAAAACAGGGTGTTGATACGCTGGTGCTGCAATGGAGTCGCTACGGCGATGCGCTAAGCGCACCAGTTGATCAGCAATGGCTGTTGGCCCGCGCGCAAGATGCCCGCCGAGCAGGCTTAAAACTGGTGATCGGTTTGTACGCGGACCCAGAATTCTTCACCCGCCAGCATCAGCCGGATAGCGCGGTGACGCAATATTTCGATCGCTTACGCCGCGAAGACCGGCAGCAGGCCGCGCAGTGGGTAAAAGTGTTAGGCAGCGAGGCGATAGGTGGCTGGTATCTCAGCGCTGAAATCGACGATCTGCGCTGGCGCACCCCCGCGGCTCAGCAACTGTTAGTCAGTTGGCTGACTAAAAGCCATCAAGACTTAGCGCAGATTGCAGATAAACCGATAGCAGTCAGTAGCTTCTTCGCCGGTAATATGGCTCCGCAGCAGTACCGTGACATGTTGAACCTGCTCGCTGGCAGCGGGGTAAAACTGTGGGTACAAGACGGACGCGGTGTCGGCAAACTGAGCACCGCCCAGAGTCAGCTCTATTTGGATGCTATCACGGCTTGCCCGCATCCGGCGGTCAGCGCGGTGATCTACGAACGCTTTATCAGCCAGGCCGATGGACACTCTTTTGCGCCGATGACAGGGCCAGCACCAGCTAAGGTGCTGGGATGCAGTAATGACAGCGTGCTGTTTGAGCTCAGGTATTTACCGGAAGCGCGTGGCATCATGGAATATTGATCAAGCTATGACCGAGCTTGATGGCGGTTTTGTAAAACCAGAACGGTGAGTTTTTCGGTTTATTAAATCTGGGCCGAGATTTGGGCGGCTTCTACAACGGGAATAGTGCAAATTTCGGTTCTTCAAATGCGGTGTTTAATGCGGCTTCGCAGCCCGAACCGCTTCAAGGGTGGGGGGCGCCACCCTTGAAAATCCCCCGCCTTTTCAAACATCAACATCCGATCTAGCGGAAGCCATGTTTCAGCGGCTTCCGTGATAGCGCAAATGCCAGCCCTCCGGGCTTCCCGCTTGTGGGTTCAAGCCAACGATAATTCCATTGTCTTTCACCACTCCACCGGTGGCATTTTGAGTGCGCTTGGCGGCTTTTAAGGTCAAGTTCAAAGGCGGTTTATCTTTTGACGTAAAAGGTTGGTGGCGCACTCAAAATTTCACTGACGAGTGGTGGAGAGACGGCGAAGCTGGCTAGAACCCGAAGGAAGGCATGGCGGAGCCATGAAATTTGCGCCTGTCGCCGTGGTGACTGAAACATAGCCTAATTGGAATCCGATATAACACCATGAAAAGGCGCAGGATTGTAAAGGGTGGCGCCACCACCCTTTACTCGGTTTAAGCTGCGGGGCGGCATTGAAGACCTCACTTTGGAAACCGAAAAACTCACCGTTCTGGTTTTACAAAACCGCCTCAAGTACGGTTATGGCTTGTAAAACCGCCTACAAGCACGGTTATTGCTTGTAAAACCGCCTAAAAGCTCGGTCATAGCTTTTAATCCCTGGCCTTTCTGGCCTGAAGAAGTCACCGCGGGCTGACCACCCGCCCCATATGATATGTATCTACCAATTTGCCATCGCGCATCGCGAAACACGGGCTGGTGCCTTCAATCTCAAAGCCAAACTTCTTATAAAGCGCCAGCGCGGCGTCATTATCGGTGTAAACCGTTAACTCAATGCGCAGTACGTTGAGCCACTTATCACATAAGTCGACGACAGATTGCAGCAGCACGGAGCCGACGCCTTTGCCGTGAAACTCATGATGAACGCCCATGCCAAAGGTGGCGACGTGACGGCGACGCATGCTGGGATTCAGTCTTAAGGTTAATTGGCCGACGATCTGTTCACCTGAGCAGGCGACCAGCCAAAATTCCCCTTCGGTCTCCGTCTCAAGGCGCTTTTGCCAGGTTTTTAAAGAGGGAAACGGGAGTTGGAGCGTGTCGCTGTAGATGCCTGAATGCGAGTAAATTTGGTGCACTTGTACATAATCTCCAGCCTCTGCATGACGAACAATAATCTCACTCATTTTTAACCCCGTTTGTTTTTGTTGGAATAACCTCTTAATTTACCGGTCTATTTTTAATCGTCAATTGAATATTAAATGACAAATAATGCTTTACAAGTGCGAATGATAATGATTATTATTGTCATGCACTTCGGAAATGATCACTCACCGTGATCAAACGGGTTTCCGAATGGCACGACATTGCTCACATTGCTTCCAGTATTTTTAGCCAGCCGGGTGCTGGCTTTTTTTTATGCCTTTTTTGCTGAATCCTCACTCATCAAAACGCTGCGGCTTTGTGCAGATAGATGCTGTCGCTAATGTAGCGAGGGAAGAGCGTTTGAGAGAGGAATCAATAAATAAAGCAGGGGCAGCAGGCCCGTAATAATGTGCGGCGGGAGTTCGCTGGCAGCATTTATCACGGGCTGGAGTAGTAACGCAGGTGGATTAACGGCCTTTTTTCTTACGTCCCGGTTGGGCGAAGCGCTTGCGAGAAGCGGCATTAGCATCCGGTTTTGCGGCAACTTTTGGCTTACCGGCATTGGGCTTTTTAGCTGCCGTGGAGGCCGCAGGTTTTTTCTTCGCGGATTTATCTTCCGATGAGGAGTTTTCAATCATCTTAAAGAGATCAATAAGCTCATCGTCAGTTAAATCTCGCCATTCGCCCAGCGGTAAACCTTTCAGATTGACGTTCATGATGCGCGTACGTTCAAGCTTGGTGACTTCATAGCCAAAGTGTTCGCACATGCGGCGGATTTGGCGGTTAAGGCCTTGTACTAGCGTGATGCGAAATACAAAGGGCGCTTCTTTTTTCACTTTGCATTTTTTGGTCACAGTACCGAGCATTGGCACGCCAGCGCCCATGCCGTGAATGAATTCGTCGGTGACCGGTTTATTCACGGTAACGAGGTATTCTTTTTCGTGGTTGTTGCCAGCACGCAGGATCTTGTTGACCAAGTCTCCGTGGTTAGTCAGGAAGATCAGTCCCTGGGAATCTTTATCCAAACGGCCGATGGGGAACACACGTTTGCTGTGGTTAACGAAATCACTGATGTTGTCCCGCTCACCATCTTCTGTGGTAGTGACAATCCCAACAGGTTTATTGAGTGCAATAAGCACCAAATCTTCTTCATCACGGGGTTCGATAAGCTGACCGTTAACTTTCACCACGTCGCCGGCAAATACCTGGGTGCCAACGGCGGCGCGCTTACCGTTAATAAAAACGTTGCCCTGCTCGATGAAGCGATCGGCATCACGACGAGAACAGATACCGCTCTCGCTAATGTATTTGTTAAGACGAATAGATGAGTTAGTCAGCATAGTTTCTCCGTAAAGCGCGGACTATACATTAAGCGCGTTGGGTTGCGAAGTCTGAGCAGAGCGAATCCTGTCGGCTATCGACGGGGATGTGATGGCGGCGTTTATTTTGGCCAAACAAGGCATTAACAATTCTGTTGTTTGAACTTCTCAAAGTCATTCATATTTTTTGAATATAGGGGTGAGATTTTTACGCTTTCTTATTCTCAGGCGGCGACTAGACTAGAGAAAACATTGAGGAGAATTGAAAATGATCTACTTACGTAAAGCACAAGAACGCGGTCACGCTAATCACGGTTGGCTTGATAGTTGGCATACGTTCTCCTTTGCCGACTATTATGATGCAAACTTTATGGGCTTCTCCGCGCTGCGCGTGATCAACGAAGATGTGATTGATGGCGGGCAGGGTTTCGGGACGCATCCGCACAAAGATATGGAAATCCTGACTTATGTATTGTCTGGTACCGTAGAACACCAAGACAGCATGGGCAATAAAGAGCAGATCCAGGCGGGTGAATTCCAGATCATGAGTGCCGGTACCGGGATTCGACATTCTGAATACAACGGCAATAACGATAAGCCATTGCACCTGTATCAGATCTGGATTATCCCTGAAACCAAAGGGCTGGAGCCGCGTTATGAACAACGTATGTTCGACGCGCCGCAGGGTCGCCAACTGGTACTGTCGCCAGATGCGCGTGACGGCTCGCTAAAAGTGTTCCAGGATATGGAGTTGTCACGTTGGGCGTTAAACCAAGGCCAGCAGGATAGCTACGCGATTGCCGAAGGCCGCCGCATTTGGATACAGGTCGTCAAAGGTAACGTCTTGGTTAACGGCGAGTCTGCCAGTACCAGCGATGCATTCGCTATTTGGGATGAAAAATCGCTGACACTGAGTGCTGAAGAAGACAGTGAAATTCTGCTGTTTGATTTGCCACCCGTGTAATGATGAGGGGCCGTAAGGCCCCTGAGTTTGATGGCAATACCGAGATACCCGGGCTTAGTAATCCTAGGGGCGCTCCGGCGAGCAAGCTCGCTACGACCCCAACGGCTTACTTTCCCTAATAATGGACTTTATCAGTAGCCAGAGGGGCCGTAAGGCCCCTTTCATTCTTCTACATAGGCGATACGATATCCGCCGGCCGTTGGATAGATGTGAGCAAACCCTTGCTTGTCAAAATGCATACCTGCCACCAGTAACTTTTCCCTGACAATCTGTTCTAGCAGGTTTTTACGCGTCTCTTCGGCCTGAGCAGGGTCGCAGTCAAAGGCAATAGAAACTTTTGGTTGTGCCGACTGAATATGCGGGAAGTGGACAATATCTCCCCATATCAGCAAGCTTTGCCCGCCAGAATCAATACGAAACCCAGTATGACCGGGTGTATGGCCGGGTAACCACACCGGGCGAATCCCTGTATCCACCTCTGTTTCGTCCAAAAACCTCAGGCTTTGGGTATAAGCTGCGAGCACGCGGCGAACCAGATAAAAATTACGCTGCCCGCGTTCGTTCGCCAACGTTAACTTGTCATCATCCCGCCAGTGTTTTGCTTCGAGTGGGTGAAGATAAAGCGTCGCGTTTTGATAAACCGCATGCCCTTTCGCGTCCAGCAAGCCACCGATATGATCCGGGTGGCCGTGCGTTAGCAGGATGGTATCGACGTCTTCAGGATTGACGCCAAGCATGCGAAGATTTTCTTGCAGTAATCCACCTGCGTTATTTATCCCGCCGGTACCGGCGTCAATCAATATCGTGCGCCTCGGGCTACGAATGAGATAAGCGTTAATATAGATATTGCCGGGTTCGATAATCCCGGCTCGGCGCTGAATGCCCTCAGCATCCGCGCTATCAATAGGAGACAACAAATCCAAACTGGCGGCCATGTTACCATCACTAACCGCGGTGACGAGAAAGTCGCCAATTTGGTGGGAGCTAAAAGAGGGAGTGTTCATGAATACCTCAGGCATCAAGGTGAGTTGGATTCTGCAACTGCGTTGTTATTGGTTCGTAGCAGTGACCCTTGGTTATTTCAGATAAGAGGCCGAGTGTTTCACGCGATAGAACGTAGGCTATTCGGCGCGCGGGGCATTTATCCAGTCCTGCTGCCAGCATTTCCCATGCGCGATAACCCCGTTCCGTCTCAAGGAAGTCCAGCGGTGTGGGGCTAAGTAGTAGGATGTCGTTTGCGGATACCGCTGGCGCTTGTTCGTTAGACTCATACAGATTTCGCTGCCAGTCGGTGATGAAAGGTTGCCAGCGTGAGAAATTGCCGCCGCCTTTTTGCCGGTATTCTTCACTGCTAATAACGTTCGCATCCCTGATGGTGTGAATGGCGAGATAAACAGGGCAACCAGGCGATAGTGCCTTGAAACGTTGGGAAGTGCTGAAGCCGCTAACGGAAAGTAGGGCCGGTAGTTTTTCCAAACTATAGAAGTTATTCCATTCATCTTCGCTTTCGCGGTCGGTATAAGTGCATTCAACGGTATAAAGCATAAGCTTTTCTCTGCGTGAGATACATCAGAGCATTATTGCCCTGCATGTTGATGTTTCATCATGCTACAGGCTGTATTTCCGGCTCTGAATCGATATTATTTCATCACTTAGTGACTTTTTATCACTGATGAAAATTTTATCTCTATCAGAAAAGGCAGCAATAATGCGCAGAAAAATCCCCAGCAGCCGTTCTTTGCAAGCCTTTGAAGCGGCCGCAAGGCACGGTAATTTTGCGCGGGCCGCAGAAGAACTGTCACTGACGGAAGGTGCCATTAGCCGACAGATTGCGCGTCTTGAAGCGTTGCTGGCGTGCAAATTGTTTGACCGTACCTGCAGCCGTGTACAGCTCAACCCTATTGGCGCTCGTTATGCGCATCATGTGCGCGAAACGCTCGAACGACTTGATCGGGATACGCAGTATATAAAGGGCATGCCGCAAGGCAGTAAAAGTCTGGAGATCGCCGCGTTACCGACCTTTGCCAGCCGCTGGCTTATTCCCCGTTTGGGGAGTTTCAGTCGCCGCCACCCAGACATTACGCTGAATATCGCCGCTAAAACTGACCCATTTATTCTCACTGGCAGTGGTTTTGACGCGGCGGTTCATTTTGAACATCCCGCATGGGCGGGTATGCGCATGCATTTTCTCTTTGAGGAACGTTTGGTGCCTGTGTGTCATCCTGCATTGCTGACGGGAGAGAAGGACATTGCGACCCAGTTAAACGGGCTACCGCGTATCCACCGACGGCAGAATCCAGAGGCATGGGATAGTTACGCTCGGGAAAATGGCATCATGCTAGAGAATCCGGCTCAGGGCGTTCGCTATGATCTGCATGAAATGGCCATCGCTGCTGCACTGAGCGGGCAAGGCGTGGCATTGGTGCCACATCTGTATGTTGAAAAAGAACTTAGCAACGGAGCTCTGGTCGCGCCTTGGTCGCCATCTGCCGCGTTGAGCAAAAAGTTCTGCCTGGTAAAACCAGCAGAAACGGGAATCAACGAAACGGCGCTGTTGGCTTTTGAGCAGTGGTTGCACGATGAGAGTGGCGGGGTGAAATAGCGCTATTACGTTTTATATCGATCATACTTGACGTTGCTTCTGTGTTGGTTGCGCGCCTTTGCCGTCTTGAGGAAACTTCAATTATTTTGGCATGGAATTTTAATTAACTTAACAAATAACACTATTTTTAAGAATATAGGGCTGATGGGCTATATCATTACTTTAAATGAATGTGATAATGGCATGATATATATCAATCATTTTTCTATTCCACTCTTCTATTTTGTGATAAGAACGATTGTTTCATTTTAAACATATTTTATCTGGTTAAGGTCAGCCTATATTAGCCATTCGGTTTTTCAAATCTTCTTGTATGGATAATTAAGGGTGGAGCTATGACGTGGGAGTATTCACAAAGTACGGGGGAGTTGAAGCATAACGGCGGTATTTTCGCACATGGTTATAGTGGGCGAGGTGAAGGAAAGAATAATCCTCAATCCGAAAATGTAGAAGATGTTGGTCCTATTCCTAAAGGGTATTACAGAATTAATGGATACAATAATCATAAAGGACCATTAACTGTAATTCTTGAGCCTATTGCAGGAACCAATACATATGGTCGCTCTGCATTTCGTATACATGGGTACAACTCTGCAACAATGGGCAATTCATCTAAAGGATGTATAGTGATCAATGGTGCTCATCTTCGCCAAAACATTCTTAATTCTGGTGATACGGTTCTGGTGGTGAGATGAATATTTTGCCTTTCTTATTCTTCTTCTCTGCAAGTACATTTGCAGGCGCTCCGCATCTGGTGGCGATCAACCCATTTCCTCATTTAACAGCGCAACAATTCGCCCAACAAATTCATGATCAAGGTGCAAAAGTAGTCATTGCGAGTATCCCTGATGCTGATGGCGGAGAGTGGAATTATATCATGGAGCATATTGCTAGCGGTTCACCAGATTGGCTTAGTATTGTCCCATTAATCTCGACTGCCGGGGCTGAGGGGTGGAATGAAGACATCAGTTCTGCATTGGCAATGGCAATACCTAAAAATGCACCGGGTGTTATGGCTGTAATTGACGATGCAGTTGTTCCGTTGAGTACAGATGTCGTGTGTTCAATGCCTCTATATCAAGGAAGCACTACAGAACTGAATCAGTATGTTGTCGATGCTATACGCGCTTTACATAAAACCACTACCGGTAAAAATTGCCTTGATAAGCTAGTTAATGTGGTAGGGCAGTCAACGGAGTTTTCGGAGGATCTATAATTATGGCTATACCAGTTTATTTATTTTTAATAGACGATGGTGGTAATGCAATTAAAGGCTCTGTAGATATACGTACTCGAGAGGGAAGTGTCGAGGTATTAGGGATCCACCATAGTATTAATATACCTACTGACGATAATACTGGGAGAATAACCGGAACTCGTACGCATCTGCCTTTCCTAATTGAAAAAGAAGTCGATTCGTCATCACCTTACCTTTATAAGGCTCTGACCAGCGGTGAAACTTTACAATCAGCAGAGTTAAAATTTTATAGAGTTAATGATGCAGGACAAGAAGTTGAATATTTTAACACACTCTTAGAACATGCAAAGGTAGTGTCGATGCTTCCCTTAATGAATAATATTAAAGATTCCACTAAAGAAAAATTCAATCATATGGAACTGGTTGAATTCCGCTATGAGAAAATAACGTGGAATTATATAGACGGTAATATTATTCACTCTGATAGCTGGAGACAGCGAGGATAATTGCTGACACATTCAGTCTACCGAAAGAAGCGCCATTTATTTTGTTTGCGCTTAGTCGTTGCTCAGGCTGGTTGGCTCATGCGCTGGAGCAGGTTGCTGCGCGCCGCCTGATTCGTCCGCGGGCACGATATGTCGGTATTATCTAGTTTTCAACGTCAGGTTGATTTTATGGCCGCTTCGTTCTGCACGATGAGTTATGTGAGATTGGCAGTGATACATTCTCTTCTACTGCCCAAAGCGGTCATTATTTGTTAAACTCAACGCCTCATTCCATTAACCCAGTTCATTGAAAATGAAGAAAAAAAGGCCAGTGCTTCAGGACGTTGCCGACCTCGTTGGGGTAACAAAAATGACGGTAAGCCGTTATTTGCGTAATCCCGATCAGGTATCGCAGGCGTTGCAGGAGAAAATTTCCGCTGCGCTAGATGAACTGGGTTATATCCCCAATCGTGCGCCAGATATTCTCTCGAATGCCAAAAGTCGGGCGATTGGCGTGCTGCTGCCATCGCTGACTAACCAGGTCTTTGCCGAAGTGCTGCGCGGTATTGAAAGCGTGACCGATATTCACGGTTATCAAACGATGCTGGCACACTATGGTTATAGCCCGGAGCGGGAAGAACAGCGACTCACATCGCTGCTCTCTTACAATATTGATGGCTTGATTCTCTCGGAGCGTAATCACACACCGCGTACGCTGCAGATGATTGAGGTGGCCGGTATTCCGGTGGTTGAAATGATGGACTGCGTGTCGCCTTGTGTGGATTTGGCGGTTGGTTTCGATAACTTTGCTGCTGCCAGGCAGATGACGCAGCAGATTATTGCTCGTGGGCATCGGCATGTGGTTTATTTTGGTGCTCGTCAGGATGAGCGAACGCTTATCAAGCAGCGCGGTTACGAGCAGGCGATGCGTGACGCAGGTTTGCAGCCTTACAGCGTGATGACCAGCCAGTCGTCGAGTTATTCTGCGGGGGCTGAGTTACTCCAACAAGCTCAGCGTGATTATCCGCAAATCGACAGTATTTTCTGTACCAACGATGACTTGGCCGCCGGTGCGTTTTTTGAATGCCAGCGGCAAGGGCTGCATATCCCAACACAGATGGCGATTGCCGGGTTTCACGGCCACAATATGGGGCAGGCAATGGAACCAACGCTTGCCAGCGTATTAACACCGCGTGAACAGATGGGCCAAATCACTGCCGAGCGTTTGTTAGCCCGGCTGCGTGGGGAAGAGGTACTGCCGAAAATGGTCGACGTTGGGTTTACGATTTCGGCGGGCGGCAGTATCTGATTTCATCTGCCGCCATTTTGTCTATTTAGCGCTTGCCGTCGTTAACGCAGGTTTCTTACCAGACACACCATTCTTCTCTAACGCCGTAATGCAGCGTTCAACCACGCCATCAAGACTGTGATCAATGTTGACTCGCACCACATCGGTTTCGTCTTCACCCGGTTCTTCCAGTGCATCGAACTGGCTTTTCAGCAGATCCTTGGGCATGAAATGGCCAGCTCGTGCCTGCAAGCGTGACAAAATCACCTCATAGCTGCCTTTTAAATACAAGAAAATCATCCCTTCGTTGCCTTCACGCAAGGCGTCACGATAACGACGCTTTAATGCCGAGCAGACAATAATGCCGGTTTCATTTTTATGTCGCAGGCTGTAGGCCGCATCGTTAAGACGCAACAACCAAGGGGCACGGTCGTCGTCATTGAGCGGCTCGCCGCTGGCCATTTTCTGAATATTTGCTCGGGGATGCAGATCATCGCCATCGATAAATTTGGCGTTGATTGCCTGAGCCAACGCGGCAGCAACGGTAGATTTACCGCTGCCAGATACCCCCATCAAGATGATGCTTTGTCCAGCCATAAGTATGATCTCTATCTCAGAATTGTAATTTAGCCGCCTGGCCGATTCCTAATGTTAGCATGTTACCGGTATCATGATACCGGTAACATATTGGGGTGTGACTAAAATCACATAGGACTCGCCCAAAAATCAAGGTTGCAGAGTCAGCCTGTCGCACCTGTTAAGCCAATTTACTCGCTTAAAAACTAAAACTAACGCGTCACATGTTGTTTTGCAGCATCTGCGGATGCGAAAGGGGAAAAGTTATGCCATTAGTGATTGTTGCTGTAGGGGTCGCTCTGCTGCTTTTGCTTATGATCCGATTGAAGTTAAACGGTTTTATCGCCCTAATTCTGGTTGCTCTGGCAGTCGGGATTATGCAGGGAATGCCGGTCGATAAAGTGATCAACTCGATTAAAAATGGTGTCGGCGGCACCTTGGGCAGCCTGGCGCTGATCATGGGCTTTGGTGCCATGCTCGGTAAAATGCTAGCCGATTGTGGCGGAGCACAGCGCATCGCCACCACGCTTATCGATAAGTTTGGCAAAAATTATATTCAATGGGCAGTAGTCTTAACCGGCTTTATCGTTGGTTTTGCTTTGTTCTACGAAGTCGGTTTTGTGCTGATGTTGCCGCTGGTATTTACTATTGCGGCGTCGGCACGCATTCCGCTGTTATACGTCGGTGTACCTATGGCCGCGGCGCTGTCGGTAACTCACGGTTTCCTGCCTCCACATCCAGGACCAACGGCGATTGCGACCTTGTTCCACGCCGATATGGGTAAAACGCTGCTGTACGGTTCGATTTTGGCAGTGCCAACAGTGATTTTGGCCGGTCCGGTATTTGCCCGTTTCTTAAAAGGTATCGACAAACCGGTTCCGGTTGGTTTGTTTAACCCGAAAACCTTTACCGAAGCCGAAATGCCGAGTTTTGGCGTGAGCGTTGCTACTTCGCTAGTACCCGTGATTTTAATGGCCTTCCGCGCCATAACAGAAATGATCTTGCCGAAAGGTCATCCGGTGCTAGCCTACGCCGAATTCTTTGGCGACCCGGTTATGGCAACACTGATTGCAGTATTGATTGCTATCTTCACCTTCGGTTTGAACCGTGGTCGTAAGATGGATGAAATCACGGCGACAATGACGGATTCCATTAAAATTATCGCCATGATGCTGATGATTATCGGCGGTGGTGGTGCGTTCAAGCAAGTGCTGGTGGATAGTGGTATTGAGCAATATATCGCTGGAATTATGCATGGCAGCAACCTGTCGCCAATCCTGCTGGCGTGGTCGATTGCGGCGATTTTGCGTATTGCATTAGGTTCTGCAACCGTTGCGGCGATTACTGCCGGTGGTATTGCGGCCCCGTTGATTGCCACTACTGGCGTTAGCCCAGAGTTAATGGTTATCGCGGTAGGTTCCGGTAGCCTGATTTTCTCGCACGTTAATGACCCAGGCTTCTGGCTGTTCAAGGAGTATTTCAACCTGAGCATCATGGAAACCATTAAATCCTGGTCGGTGCTGGAGACTATTATTTCACTGTGTGGCTTGGTAGGAACGCTACTGCTATCAATGGTGATTTAAAGTAAGAATGCTTTAGCAAATAAAAACGGCGGGCCTTTTCAGGCCCGCCGTTTTTACAGGGAATAAGCACTTGGCATGTTACAGCTTCATATATGCCCGAATCCCATCAAGGAACATCTGAGTCGCCAGCATAATCAGAATCAGTCCCATCAGGCGTTCAAGAGCGTTAACGCCTTTATCGCCCAACAGGCGCAGGAACATGCCGGATAGCATCAAAATCGCCATTGATAACCCCCAGGCAATAAAGAGCGCTAGCGTTAGATGGCTGAGTTTCCCAGGATATTGATGCGATAACAGCATCAACGTTGCCAAAATAGAGGGGCCTGCTACTAAAGGAATCGCTAAGGGTACCAAGAAAGGCTCTTCGCCAGCCGGTAAGCCGCTCGTCGTGCTTTCGTGTGAAGGGAAAATCATCTTAATGGCAATTAAGAACAAGATAATCCCGCCCGAGATAGAAACCGTTTCAGTACGCAGGTTAAGGAAACTAAGGATCTTCTCACCGGCAAACAGGAAGATCAGCATCAGGATTAAGGCGATCAACATTTCGCGGATCAAGATCACCCGGCGCCTTTTGGGATCAACATGTTTGAGCACGGACATGAAAATCGGCAAATTGCCCAGTGGATCCATAATTAAAAACAGCAACACGGTTGCTGAGAACATCTCAGTCATGATTACCTCGATTACCCCAATGCTTGTAAGTTCAAGACCCCATATTTCTAAATTGTCACTCGAAATTTAGGGGCAATATAAGTTGTACTGCTAACAACAGGCAGCACATCGAATAAATTCACTTGCCACTTTGACCACATTTTGTAATGTGGTAGGCCAGCGCATTAATAGGGCAAAACTCGTGAGTTTTACCCCTGATTATCAGAAAAATGTACCCAAAAGGTGCAAGCGCGACATTTTAAGCAGTTATCACCCTTAGGGCAGGACAGTTATTATGAAAAATGTAGGTTTCGTCGGTTGGCGCGGTATGGTCGGTTCGGTGCTCATGCAACGCATGACAGAAGAGCGCGATTTCGACGTCATTCGGCCGGTATTCTTCTCCACATCTCAGCATGGTGAACCTGCACCGGTATTTGCCGGTCATCAGGGCACACTGCAGGACGCCTTTGATTTAGATGCGCTAAGCGCGCTCGATATCATCATTACTTGCCAGGGTGGAGATTATACCAATGAAATCTATCCAAAGCTGCGTGAAATCGGTTGGAAAGGTTATTGGATTGACGCAGCATCTTCTCTGCGAATGAATGATGATGCGTTGATTATTCTGGATCCAGTCAATAGTTCAGTTATTCATCAAGGACTCGATCGCGGGATTAAGACCTTCGCGGGCGGTAACTGTACGGTTAGCCTGATGCTGATGTCGCTTGGCGGCCTGTTTGCCAATGACTTGGTGGAGTGGGCATCGGTAGCAACCTATCAAGCGGCATCCGGCGGCGGCGCACGCCATATGCGCGAGCTGCTGACTCAAATGGGCATGTTGCACAACAGTGTTGCCAAAGAGTTGCAGGACCCGGCTTCGGCTATTCTTGATATCGAACGTAAAGTGACCGCGCTGACCCGCAGCGGCACCTTGCCAACTGATAACTTTGGCGTGCCTTTAGCGGGTGGTTTGATCCCATGGATCGATAAAGCGTTAGACAACGGCCAGAGCAAAGAAGAGTGGAAAGGCCAGGCGGAAACCAACAAAATTCTGCAAACTTCCAATGTGATCCCGGTAGATGGTTTGTGCGTACGCATCGGCGCGCTACGCTGCCATAGCCAGGCGTTTACATTGAAACTGAAAAAAGACATTTCTATTCCAGAAGTCGAACAGCTGTTGGCAACTCATAATGATTGGGTGCGTGTGATCCCAAATGACCGCGACCTGTCGATGCGTGAACTGACGCCAGCAGCGGTGACCGGTACGCTGAATACTCCGGTTGGGCGCCTGCGTAAACTGAATATGGGGCCAGAATATCTGTCTGCCTTCACGGTTGGCGACCAGCTGTTATGGGGCGCGGCAGAACCGCTGCGTCGCATGCTGCGTATTTTGCTGTAAAGACAATCTAGCTTGCTAAAAAGCCCGCATATTTGCGGGTTTTTTTTTGTGTTTTTTTCATTTTTAAAATTTCTAAGCATTTTCTTATGTAAATTTTCACATTCCTTTCAATGCGTTTTAAACCTTTGTCTATGCTTAAAACAGCGTCAAAAAAATGTGACGACCTTCTCTATTTTTTCCCTAATGCCAATGGCGAAAAGCAATAAACGAAAGCAATAAAAAAACATAACTTATTGTGCAAAAAAGCACCATTTGATTAAAAAGTGATCTCGATCACGGGTTGAATGGCTTATGGGAAGAAGTGGCACACTAAGGTAAATGTTAAATAATGGTTATGTGATTTTATAGAATTTATTGATTTAATGATCAAAGGATGTAACGCCATGCCGGAGCTATTGGATCAGAATGTCATTAATCAACTCATCTCAGGACACTATGCTGACCCGTTTTCATTATTGGGCATGCATCATGTTACTGCTGGATTAGAAGTGCGCGCATTATTACCTGATGCAGATAAAGTCTGGCTTATCGACAGCGAGAAAGGTAAGCGGATTGTTGAGCTACAGCAATATGATGCGCGCGGTTTTTTTAACGGCCTTATCCCTCGCCGTAAAAAATGCTTTCGTTATCAACTCGAAGTCCACTGGGGTGAGACTCACCATATCATTAACGATCCTTATCGTTTCGGCACATTACTACAAGATATTGATAGCTGGCTATTAGCGGAAGGGACGCATATTCGACCCTATGAAAAGCTGGGTGCTCATCCTGCCAGGCTTGATGAAATCGACGGCGTAACGTTCTCGGTTTGGGCACCCAACGCGCAGCGTGTGTCTGTCGTGGGGGAGTTCAACTTCTGGGATGGTCGGCGGCATCCGATGCGGCTACGGCGCGAAAATGGTATTTGGGAGCTATTTATCCCGGCGGTAAGCACTGGGCAGCTTTATAAATACGAGGTGCTTGATTGTCACGGTAATACCAGCCTGCGCGCTGACCCTTATGCGTTTGAAGCGCAAATGCGCCCGGATACGGCGTCATTAGTCAGCCCCTTGCCGCATAAAGTCCCGCATTCTGCCGAACGTAAACAGGCGAATGCGCTTAATGCACCGGTTTCGGTTTATGAAGTGCATTTGGGGTCCTGGCGTCGCCATACCGACGATAATTCGTGGTTGAGCTATGACGAACTGGCCGAGCAATTAGTTTCTTATGCCAAATGGATGGGCTTTACCCATATTGAGCTGATGCCGATTAATGAACATCCTTTCGATGGTAGCTGGGGATATCAGCCGCTCGGGATGTATGCCCCGACTCGGCGTTACGGCTCGCCCGAGGCTTTTAAGGCCTTTGTGCAGGCCGCGCATCATGCGGGGCTAAATGTCATCCTCGATTGGGTTCCAGGTCATTTTCCTAGTGACGCTCACGGGTTGGTACATTTTGATGGCACTGCATTGTATGAATATGCCGATCCGCGCGAAGGTTTTCATCAGGACTGGAACACGCTGATTTATAACTATGGTCGTCGTGAAGTCCGTAATTATCTGGCGGGCAATGGTTTTTATTGGATTGAACGTTATGGCATTGATGGGCTACGCGTTGATGCTGTGGCCTCAATGATTTACCGCGATTACAGCCGTAAAGAAGGAGAATGGGTTCCTAATCAGTTTGGCGGGCGTGAGAATCTCGAAGCGATAGATTTCCTGCGTTATACCAATCAAACCATCGGCCGGGAGCTGGATGGGGCGGTGACGTTGGCCGAAGAATCGACCGATTATCCTGGTGTTACTCTGCCGCCAGAATCCAACGGATTAGGTTTTCACTACAAATGGAACATGGGATGGATGCATGACACGCTCGATTATATGCAACTTGATCCTGTTCACCGCAAACACCACCACAATCTCATGACGTTTGGCGTACTTTACGCCTACAGCGAGAATTTCATCTTGCCGTTGTCCCACGATGAAGTGGTACATGGCAAAGGCTCATTACTGGATCGCATGCCGGGAGATACGTGGCAGAAGTTTGCTAATTTACGCGCGTATTACGGTTTTATGTGGGCGCATCCTGGTAAAAAACTGCTGTTTATGGGCGGGGAGTTTGCTCAAGGCCGTGAATGGAATTTCGACGCGAGTCTGGATTGGCATCTGCTGGATGATAAACACGGTTGGCATCACGGTGTGCAATCAGTGGTACGTGATCTCAACTTTTGCTATCAGCAAAACCGGCCGTTATATGCGCTAGATTTCGAGCCGCAGGGGTTCGAGTGGTTGGTGGTTGATGATAATGAAAACTCCGTCTTTGCCTTTATCCGCCGCGATGAGCAAGGTAACGAGCTGTTGGTGGTCAGCAATTTCACGCCGGTGATCCGCTACGATTACCGAATTGGTGTCAATCAGGCGGGGCATTATCGCGAGATACTCAATACTGACGCCGAATTTTATTGCGGCAGTAACGTTGGCAATCTTGGTGGTGTAGACAGCCAGCCTCATCATTATCACCAGCGCGAACATTCCCTGTCGTTAACCTTGCCGCCGCTGGCGACAATTTATCTGCGCAGGGAGGCCGAATGAGCACATTCAAAACGGTCTCAAAGGATAAAGCGGCCTCAAAAAAAGCCTCCTCAGTAAAAGCGTCGATAGAAAAAGCTCCGTCTCTTAAAACGGGGAAACCTACGCCTTTTGGTGTTAATTTCGATGGAAAAGGCGTCAATTTCTGCCTTTATTCTGCCCATGCGGAAAAAATAGAGCTTTGTCTGTTTGATGAGCAGGGGCAAGAACAACGCTTGCCGTTGCCTGGGCGCAGTGGCGATATCTGGCATGGCTATCTGCCAGAAGGAAAAATAGGGCAGCGCTATGGTTTTCGCGCTTACGGGCCATTCGATCCCGCGCGAGGTTTACGTTTTAATCCCCAAAAATTGTTGATTGATCCCAGCGCCCGTGCGCTAGAGGGCAAATTGCCGGACGATCAACGTTTATGCGGCGGCATCGATCAAGCTGATGGGCAAGATAGTGCCGCTATTGCCCCTAAATCCGTGGTGGTTGCTGAAGTTTTTGATTGGCAAGATGATCGCCCGCCTGCGATTGAGTGGGGCAACACGGTCATTTATGAAGCGCACGTCCGTGGACTTACCCAATGTCATCCTGATATTCCTGCTGAACTGCGTGGTACCTACGCTGCGTTAGGGCATCCAGCAATATTGGCGCATTTAAAACGGCTAGGTATTACTGCTTTAGAGCTGCTGCCGGTGCAGTTGCACGCCGATGAGCTGCGCTTGCAACGTCTCGGCTTGCGCAATTATTGGGGTTATAACGTCTTAGCCCCTTGGGCGCTGGAGCCAGATTATGCCAGCGGTCAGAACGGATTATCTGCCGCTCAAGAGTTTAAAACCGCAATCCGCACGCTGCATCAGGCGGGTATTGAGGTGATCCTTGATGTGGTATTCAACCACAGTGCTGAACTGGATGTGAATGGGCCAACTATCAGTCTGCGCGGCTTGGATAACCCAACGTATTATTGGCTCAACGAGGATGGCAGCGATAATAATTTGACCGGCTGCGGTAATGCAATGCGGCTCGTTGATGAGCCACAGGTGGAATGGGTGCTTGCCGCGTTACGCCATTGGGTCGATGAATTCCATGTTGATGGCTTCCGCTTCGATTTGGGGACGATCTTGGGGCGAACCCCGTCGTTTCGGGCAGATTCACCGCTGTTTAAGGCGATACGCGCCGATAAAACACTCTCAAATTGCAAGCTGATCGCTGAGCCTTGGGATATTGGCCCAGGGGGTTATCAGCTTGGGAATTTCCCCGCGCCTTTTGCTGAATGGAGCGATGTCTGGCGTGACGATATGCGCCGCTTCTGGTTGCATGGCTCGCTCTCGCTGGGCCAGTTTGCTACCCGCTTTGCCGCCTCGGCAGATCTTTTCAAAGCTTCAGATAGAGCACCGTCTTCCTCCATCAACATGCTGACTGCTCACGATGGTTTTACGCTACGTGATTTGCTCAGTTTTAATCAGAAACACAATCAGGCCAATGGCGAAGAGAATCGCGATGGGCACGATAATAATTTCAGTCAAAATCACGGTGAAGAAGGGCTGGTGGCGAGTGAGAGCGTGATGCAACAGCGTCGGCTGAGTCAACGTGCACTGCTGGCGACACTGCTCCTCTCGCAAGGTACGCCGATGCTGCTAGCGGGGGATGAGTTTGGCCACAGCCAGCAAGGGAATAACAATGCCTATTGTCAGGATAACGAACTCAGTTGGCTTAATTGGCAACAGGCTGACGAGGAACTCATTGAGTATGTTGCCGCACTTATCGCACTACGCCAACGGATACCGGCATTAACCGCTAATCAATGGTGGCAGCCGCAAGAAGAAGATGTGCAATGGCTGGATAGCCAAGGCCGGGCATTGAGCGCTGAACAGTGGCAACAAGGGCCGCAACAGTACCTACAGATTGTCCTTTCCCAACGTTGGTTGCTTGTTATCAATGCTTCACTTGCGGAGGCCGAGATAACCCTGCCCGTCGGCCAATGGCAACCTTTAGCCTCTTTGACAGGCAATTGTAATGAAGATAACAGCGCCAGAGAGGGAAATCTCTGGCGGGCGATGGCAAAAACGCTGAGCGTCTTTGAGCTCAGTCAGTCGGCGTAATAGCAGGAAGGAGTCGGTTATGATGACATTACAAAAAAAAGAGCCGGTTATGCGCAGCAGACAGCTGCCACTGAAATCTGTGGCGTTGATTCTGGCAGGGGGACGGGGCTCCAGATTAAAGGATTTAACCGCGACAAGGGCTAAGCCTGCTGTACATTTCGGCGGCAAATTTAGAATTATCGATTTTGCATTATCTAACTGCCTCAATTCGGGGATACGCCGCATCGGGGTGATTACACAATATCAATCACATACCTTAGTGCAGCATATTCAGCGAGGCTGGTCATTTCTTAATGAGGAAATGAATGAATTTGTTGATTTGCTTCCGGCACAGCAGCGTTATAGCAACGAACACTGGTACAAAGGCACCGCCGATGCGGTCTATCAGAATTTAGATATTATCCGTCGATATGATGCTGAATATGTGGTGATCCTCGCCGGCGATCATATTTATAAGATGGATTATTCGCGGATGCTGCTTGATCACGTCGAGAAAGGCGGTGAGTGCACCGTGGCTTGTCTGGCGGTACCACTCAGCGAGGCGAGTGAATTTGGTGTGATGGCGATTGAGGATAATTATCGCATCACAGATTTTCTGGAAAAGCCGCAAAACCCTCCAGCTATTCCCGGCCAGCCTGATATGGCAATGGCGAGCATGGGGGTCTATGTTTTCAATGCGGCTTATCTGTTCTCTTTGCTGGAAGAAGATATGGCAGACGGGCAGTCCAGCCATGATTTTGGCAAGGATTTACTGCCTAAAATAACCCAACAGGGTAAAGCGTTTGCCCACCCTTTTAGCTTATCTTGCGTGACCTCAAATGCCGATCAACCGCCTTACTGGCGTGATGTAGGTACCTTAGATGCCTATTGGCGAGCCAATCTAGACTTGGCTTCGGTGATGCCGGAGCTGGATATGTATGACCGAGATTGGCCGATTCATACTTATGTCGAGCCTATTCCCCCTGCCAAATTTGTCCAAGACCGCGCCGGTAGCCACGGGGTGGTCATTAACTCGCTGGTCGCTGGGGGCAGCATTGTTTCCGGTTCTAGCGTGATGAACTCGGTGCTATTTCCGCGTGTACGGGTTAACTCATTTTGCGATATCGATTCATCGGTTCTGCTACCCGATGTGCAGGTTGGCCGTGCTTGTCGGCTGAAGCGCTGTGTTATCGATCGTGCCTGCCAGTTAGCTGAAGGCACGGTGATTGGCGAAGATCCTGAAGAAGACAGCCGGCGTTTTTATCGTTCAGAAGGCGGTGTGGTGCTGGTTACACGCGGCATGCTGGAAAAACTATCGCAGTAAAAGCCCCTTGAGGCGCGAAGCATTCTTTAGCAATTGAAGTGAATATTGATTCGAACAACAGGCCCGGGGCGGTGTGCCAAAGGGAGTCATTTGGCGTGTATCTCGGTTATCTCTGCTTATTTATCCGCGGTATTGGCGGGTGCTGTTTATTAGTAGGAGCGAAAATGCAGGTATTACACGTTTGTTCAGAGCTGTTCCCCCTGTTAAAAACCGGTGGACTAGCAGACGTTGTTGGTGCGCTTCCCGCCGCGCAGATTGCAGAGGGCGCAGATGTTCGTGTTTTAATTCCGGCATTTCCCGATATCAAAAAGGGAGTTCCTGATGCTCAGGCAGTGGTGACGCTGGATACGTTTGCAGGCCCCGCCACACTGCTTTATGGCGTTTTTCAAGGTGTTGGTATTTATCTTATCGACGTCCCTGGCTTATATGACCGACCGGGCAGTCCGTATCATGATCAATCTGCTAATGCATACGGCGATAACGTTTTACGCTTCGGCCTGTTGGGCTGGTTTGGTTGCGAACTTGCCTGCGGCCTGGATGGGTATTGGCGCCCGGATATCGTGCACTCGCATGATTGGCATGCGGGCCTGACGTCGGCTTATATCGCTGCGCGCGGGCATCCGGTCAAGACAGTTTTCACGGTACATAATCTGGCTTTTCAGGGCTTGTTCCAGGCTCATCATATGCAGCAGCTGCAATTACCTGCGTCGTTTTTCAACATGTACGGGCTGGAGTTTTACGGCCAAATATCCTTCCTTAAAGCGGGACTTTTCTATTCTGACCACACGACGGCGGTGAGCCCAACGTATGCCGAAGAAATCACCAGGCCTGAGTTTGGCTATGGCATGGAATCACTGCTAAAAGAATTAGAAGCACAAGGACGCTTAAGCGGCATTCTAAATGGTGTGGATGACGCTATCTGGCAACCGAAAACTGACGTGCTGCTGTCAGCGCAATACGATGCTGACGATCTCCGTACCAAGGCGGTTAACAAAGCCTACTTGCAGCGAGCAATGGGGCTGGACGTTGACAGTTCTCGGCTGGTGTTTGCCGTTGTCAGCCGCTTGAGTCATCAAAAAGGCTTGGATTTGGTACTCGACGCGTTGCCAAAACTGCTCGAGCTAGGAGGGCAACTAGCCCTGTTAGGCGCGGGAGAAAGTGATTTGCAGCAGGCATTTTTGGCTGCTGCTGCTGAGCATCCTGGGCAGGTGGGCGTGCAAATTGGCTATCACGAATCCTTTTCGCACCGGATCATCGCCGGGGCCGATGTGATTATGCTGCCTAGCCGTTTTGAGCCCTGCGGTTTGACACAGCTATATGGCCTGAAATACGGCACCTTACCACTGGTGCGGCGCACCGGTGGTTTAGCCGATACGGTGGTGGATTGTGCGCTGGAAAATCTTTCGGACGGTACCGCGACCGGTTTTGTCTTTGAAGAATGTACGGGGAAATCGCTAACCAATGCGATTCGCCGCGCTTTTGTCCTATGGAGCCGACCTAAACATTGGCGGCACGTTCAGTACCACGCGATGAGCGTCGATTTTGGCTGGCAGGTATCCGCCGAAGCCTATCTGGCGTTATATCAACGCTTAGTGGAGTAAGACTCGTCGGGGGGCATTATTGCCCCGCCTTCGCTACTTTGTCGATCATCTACACTATATTGGAATGTAACTGCTATGACTTCACCGTTCAATTACACCTCACCGACGGTCAGCGTTGAAGCGCTGAAACATTCAATTGCTTATAAGTTGATGTTTACGATAGGTAAAGATCCTTCTATTGCCACTCAGCATGACTGGCTTAATGCCACACTTTATGCCGTACGCGACCGTATGGTCGAACGCTGGCTGCGCTCGAACAGGGCGCAGCACTCGCAAGATGTTCGTCAGGTTTATTACCTTTCTATGGAGTTTTTGATTGGACGAACGTTATCTAACGCACTGTTATCGATGGGTATTTATGATGACATCAAGCAAGCGCTAGATGAGATGGGGCTTGATCTTGAAGACCTGATCGATGAAGAGAACGACCCAGGTTTGGGGAACGGTGGTTTGGGGCGATTGGCCGCATGTTTCCTGGACTCTTTGGCCACTCTAGCTTTACCAGGGCGCGGTTACGGCATTCGCTATGAATATGGCATGTTTGCGCAAAAAATCGTTGATGGCCAACAGGCTGAGTCCCCCGATTATTGGCTGGAATATGGCTACCCTTGGGAGTTTCAGCGTTTCGAGACGCGTTATAAAGTTCGTTTTGGCGGGCGTGTACAGCAAGAAGGTAGCAAAACACGCTGGTTGGAAACCGAAGAGATCATCGCTTGTGCATACGATCAAGTGATCCCCGGTTTTGATACCGATGCGACCAATACGTTGCGGTTATGGAGTGCGCAGGCCAGTAATGAAATTAACCTCGGCAAATTCAACCAAGGCGATTATTTTGCTGCGGTAGAGGACAAAAATTTATCGGAAAACGTGTCGCGGGTGTTGTATCCCGATGACTCGACGTCTTCGGGGCGAGAGCTGCGTTTACGCCAAGAGTATTTTCTGGTGTCGGCCACGGTGCAGGATATCTTGAGTCGACATTATGCGATGCATAAAACTTATGAAAATATTGAAGATAAAATCGCTATTCACCTTAATGATACCCATCCGGTGTTATCAATCCCGGAATTGATGCGCTTGTTGATTGATGAACATAAATTCCCGTGGGGAAAAGCCTGGGATGTGGTGAGTAAGGTGTTTTCTTATACCAACCATACGTTGATGACCGAAGCATTAGAAACCTGGCCGGTTGATATGATTGGTAAAATCCTGCCACGACATCTGCAAATTATCTTTGAAATTAACGATCATTTTCTCAAGCAGGTGCAGCAGCAGTTCCCTGATGACAGCAACCTGCTGACTCGCGTTTCCATTATTGACGAAGATCAGGGCCGCAGAGTTCGTATGGCTTGGTTGGCAGTGATTGTCAGCCATAAAGTTAACGGCGTATCGGCGCTGCATTCGGAGTTGATGGTGCAATCGTTGTTTGCCGATTTTGCGCGGATCTTCTCTGACAAATTCTGCAATATGACTAATGGTGTAACGCCGCGCCGCTGGCTGGCTCTGGCCAATAAACCGCTATCTGCGGTGTTGGATGATGCTATTGGCCAGCGCTGGCGCACCGATCTTAGCCAGCTGAGCGAGTTGAAAAAGGATATTGATTATCCGAGTTTCTTGCAGGCGTTACAAAAAGCCAAGTTCGAGAATAAAAAGCGCCTGGCCGTGTTTATTGCGCAGAAACTCAATGT
The DNA here is from genome assembly GCF_049319665.1 of Rouxiella sp. Mn2063. NCBI lineage: Bacteria > Pseudomonadati > Pseudomonadota > Gammaproteobacteria > Enterobacterales > Yersiniaceae > Rouxiella > Rouxiella sp. Mn2063. The sequence continues at coordinate 342,082 of NZ_JBMOUD010000002.1, forward strand.
TGTGGTCGACCCGCATAGCTTGTTTGATGTGCAGATCAAACGCATTCACGAATACAAACGCCAACTGCTCAACGTGCTGCACGTGATCACTTGCTATAACCGCATTATCGACGATGCCGACAATGATTTTCAGCCTCGCACGGTGATCTTCGCCGGTAAAGCTGCTTCGGCGTACTATGCCGCCAAACAAATTATTCGCTTAATCAACGATGTAGCGGATGTAATCAATAACGATCCGCGGGCCCATAACAAACTGAAAGTTGTTTTCATCCCTAACTATAGCGTCAGCCTGGCACAGCTAATTATTCCGGCAGCGGATCTCTCCGAACAGATTTCACTGGCGGGAACAGAAGCGTCCGGTACCAGTAATATGAAATTTGCCCTCAATGGTGCGCTGACGATCGGTACATTAGACGGCGCTAATGTTGAGATGCAAGAGCACGTCGGTGCAGAGAATATCTTTATCTTCGGTAACACGACCCCGCAGGTTGAAGCGTTGCGTAACAACGGCTACAACCCGCGTGAGTATTACGAAAAAGATGAAGAGCTACATCGCGTCCTGACCCAGATTGCTACCGGTTTGTTTAGCCCGGACGAGCCGAAGCGTTACTCAAACTTGTTCGATAGTCTGGTTAACTTTGGCGACCATTATCAGGTTCTGGCTGATTATCGCAGCTATGTTGATACGCAAGATCAAGTAGACCTGCTGTATAAAACTCCCGACGAATGGACACGCCGTACCCTGCTGAATATCGCCAACATGGGATATTTTTCATCAGACAGAACCATCGGTGAATATGCGGAGAAAATCTGGAATATAGAGCCAACAAAACTCTAACTCATGCCAATGTGAGAGGCTGGGTTTTGATTTTTCCGTTGACCTTCAATAGTGCATCTTGTCGGCCAAGTGAACGAATGAGGCCAGGGGAAAGCAGACAGGGAAGTCTGCTTTAGGCTGAGCCGGGCAGGACGCCCGTCTCAGCCGACCCGACCGGCCGAAGCAGTAAACGCGGGCAGTCGCGAGGCGACCCGACAAGCTAAGCGTAAGGCGCGGGATGCAAGGGTTTTCGCCTTAAAACCCTTGCCGGGCGCGTTCGGCTACGCTGATATATGACTCTCTATTGATAAGCGACCGAACCTGCGCAGCACCAGCATGGGCACCATCATCATTTTAAATAAAAAAGCACAGCGCGAAGCTGTGCTTTTTCATATACCGCAATTAGCCAATGATTATAGTGCTGTTGCAGCCTGCTTAGCCTGCTGTGCTGCCAGCCAATCTGCAACACGCTGTTGCTGACTGGCATCTAACCACATGCCCAGCTTGGTGCGGCGCCAGATGGCGTCATCAAGCTCAACGACCCACTCTTTTTCAACCAAGTAACGCAGCTCGGCTTCATAGAAATCATGACCGAAGTTTTCGCCCAAGGCTTCTAAGCTGGTGGCATTGCCGAGAATTAATTCACTCTGGCTACCGTAGGTTTTTGAGTAACGACGTGCTAGCGACTCAGGCAACCATTTGAAACGGCTGCGTAGGTTTGCCGCGTAAGTTTCACGGCTACCACCCAGTTTACCACCTGGCAATACCGCGTTTTTAGTCCACGCCGGGCCTGCTTCTGGGTAATATTTGGCTAATTTTTCTAGCGCGTGTTCAGCCAACTTACGATAAGTCGTCAGCTTGCCGCCAAAGATCGACAGCAGCGGCGCCTTGCCGTTTTGGTCATGCACGTCCAGCGTATAATCGCGGGTGACGGCCTGTGCGGAATCTGATTCATCATCACACAATGGGCGAACGCCAGAATAGGTCCAAACGATATCACTTTGCGTCAGCTGCTTTTTGAAGTGATCGTTATACACTTTCAGCAGGTAGGTGATCTCATTTTGGTCAATTTTGACCTCTTTCGGATCGCCGTGATATTCCACATCGGTAGTACCGATAATAGAGAATTCATCCATCCACGGGATCACGAAGACAATACGGTTATCTTCGTTTTGCAGAATGTAGGATTGTGGCTGGTCGTGCACGCGTGGCACCACAATATGGCTGCCTTTGATCAAACGAATGCCATAAGGTGATTTTAACTGCAGGCCATCGTCGAAGAAATGCTTAACCCAAGGACCAGTCGCGTTAACCAAGCCTTTTGCACGGAAGGTATGGATTTTACCGGTATCAATCTCTTCGGCTTCAACTATCCACAGGCCATCTTCACGCCATGCGCGATTGACACGTGTACGCGTACGAACTTCGCCACCGCGTTCCACTACTTCTTGTGCGTTGACGACAACCAGACGTGCGTCATCGACCCAGCAGTCTGAATATTCAAATCCACGGGAAATTTCAGATTTCAGTACCGATTCCTGACCAAACTTCAGCCCTTTGCTTGATGGCAGGCTGGTACGTTTGCCCAAGTGATCGTAAAGGAACAGGCCAATACGGATCATCCAGGCTGGACGCAGGTGCGGCTGATGTGGCAAACGAAAACGCATTGGGAAGGCGATATGCGGTGCCAGTTTAAGTAAAACTTCACGCTCCGCCAGCGCTTCGCTGACCAAACGGAATTCGTAATGCTCCAGATAGCGCAGGCCACCATGGATTAATTTGGAACTAGCTGATGAAGTTGCGCAGGCCAAATCTTGCGCTTCAATCAGCAGAACGGACAGCCCGCGGCCAGCCGCATCGGTCGCGATGCCGGTACCATTGATACCACCACCGATTACGATCAAGTCTTTGGTTTCCACGTCATCTTCCTCCAGATGTTCGTTATAGCTCTTTTATGTTCGTTTTCGCTCATGATTGTAGTCGATATCTAGTAGCCAAGCCAAGCTTTAACCAAATAAAAACATTTCCGCGTGATGCAGGTAACATTATTGGAGGGGTTGTTGTAACAATCAGCCAAAATTTGCTGATGTTTTGGCGTTAAATGTTGAAGTTTTTCGTTATTGCGCGTTTTAGTGCGTCGAGGAGGAAGGGAGGGGATTAGAGAAAATCACGGGCGTCATTGCTGCGCCCGTGCTGAATTAGCAAAACTTGACCTGAATTAACAAAGCTCAAGCTGCACGTCGTATTTTTCCATCTGTGCCAGCACGCTTTCGGGTGGCTTAGCATCGGTAAAGAGGTAGTTAATCAGGCTCATATTGCCTAGGTTTACCATCGCGTTGCGGCCAAATTTAGAGTGGTCTGTCACTAACATTACGCAGCGGGAATTCTCAATGATGGCACGTTTGGTGCGAACTTCATGGTAATCAAATTCTAAGAGTGAACCGTCGCCGTCGATGCCGCTGATACCCAAAATTCCGTAGTCGAGGCGAAATTGCGAGATGAAATCTAGCGTGGCTTCGCCCATTATGCCGCCGTCACGGGTACGTACTTCTCCGCCGGCCAAGATGAGCCTGAAATCTTCTTTAGCGGTTAATATCGTCGCCACATTCAGATTGTTAGTCACCACGCGCAGGTTCTTATGATTAAGTAGCGCGTGGGCCACGGCTTCTGGCGTGGTGCCGATATCAATAAACAACGTTGCGCCGTCTGGAATTTGGCTAGCGACGCGCTGAGCAATTCGCGCTTTCTCTTCCGACCACATAATTTTTCGGTCGGTATAGGCGGCATTCACCGAACTTGATGGCAGCGCCGCGCCGCCATGATGACGATGGATTTTATTCTGTTCTGCCAGGTCATTAAGGTCGCGGCGAATGGTTTGCGGGCTCACAGCAAAATGCTCAACCAATTCTTCCGTGCTGACGTAACTCTGCTGGCGTACCAGCTCAATGATTGCGTCATGGCGTTGTGTCTGTTTCACCCCAATCCCCTAGTTCTGTTTGTGACGTATGATGCGTAAATCTACAAATGCCATCAGCAGCCCCAAAATAAGGCCAAATACGTGGGCGGCGTTGGCAATAGCTAAACCGAATACATCGAAGTAACCCAACACTAGCCAAACGATGGAAAATACCATTAAGCCGCGTGGTAAAGAGAGCTGGCGCTCTGGTTTTAATTCGCCGGTCAGCCAGACATAACCCATTAATGCGTAGACTACGCCAGATAAGCCACCAAAATAAATACCGCTGAAAATAGCCTGTCCCCAGTTGCTCACTAATGCTGAGACGATGGCAATGGTAAACAGCTTGCCGCTGCCCAGGCGTTTCTCTACCGGTCCGCCGAGATACCACCACCACAGCAGGTTAAACAGGATATGCAGCGGACTAAAGTGCAACAAAGCTGGGGTAAACCAACGCCAGAGCTGCATATGTTGGGCATCATCCGCCGGCCATCCCAACCATTCCATGATGCTTTGATCGCCATAAATTTGTTGCAGAAGATAGACCGCAATACACAAGACCATCACACCAAGCGTTAACGGCCCAGCCTGACTAAGAATACGTTGTGCGTAGGAATAGCGCTGGTAGCTTAAGTTGGCATTGGTACTACCGGTGTGCCAACTGGCAGCCAGATAGCGCTCATGCGTTGGGTTTTCGAGAAAGAGTGCTAACTGCTTTTCAACCTCAGGCAGTTTGGACTCATCTTCTAACAAAATTTGTACTTCTTGATCTTGCTTGCGTACCTGCAAAACGATCCCCAAGGTTGCCATATAATCGACAAACGCCAGTGCCAGGCGTGGATTAGGCAGGCTGATAATTCGCACCATAGTATTTTGCAGATCCCATAATTGGTTGATTTATTAGCTCATTAGCAGCAGAGAACTTGTCTCTGGCGGTGAGGCGCTACTGATTATAACGTCAGCGGCGCTGGCTGTAAGCCAGATAAATTTTCACCAAGAGGACAAACACGCAATCATAAGGCTGAATTGTCATTTGTCTGCATGTTGTCTTGCTAACCTATGAGCAATATCACTTTTTTAATTAAGGGGATCGGGGAGGGATAACTGCGAGGAGTCTCTCCGCTGCATAATCCAGCGGAGAGATAAAATGCCGAGATGTCAGGCTATATCACGACAATTACAGCCCTTCCAGCGCTTGCTGCAAGTCAATTATCAGGTCTTCAGCGTCTTCAATACCAATACTGATGCGCACTAATCCTTCGGTAATTCCACTCTCAAGGCGCACCGCTTCTGGTACCGCGCTATGCGTGGTGGAAGCCGGATGACAAGCCAGAGAATCAGTATCACCTACTGATACCGCTTGGGTAATCAGCGTGAGTTTATCGAGGAAGGTGCGCGCTGCCGCACGTCCGCCGCGCAGTTCAATAGCCATAATGCCGCCGAACAAACGCATTTGTTGTTTAGCAATATCATGTCCAGGATGCGAACTCAGCCCCGGGTAAAACACCTTATCTACCGCCGGATGTGCGTTAAGCATCTCTGCAATATGCATTGCGCTGACGCAACTAGCCTCGACGCGCAGCGGCATGGTTTTTAATCCGCGGATCAGCAGGTTGGCTTCAAATGGGCTTAAACAGCCGCCGAACTGTTTCAAACTCAAGGTGCGAATTGGCGTGATTAACGCCTGGCTGGCGACCACTACACCGCCGGTCGCATCACCATGACCACCGATATATTTAGTGGCAGAATGCAGCACAATATCAATGCCTAGCTCAAGCGGGCGGGTCAGATACGGCGTCGCGAAAGTGTTATCGGCGACGCTGATTACCCCGGCTTGTTTGGAGATACGGGCGATCTCGCGTAAATCGGCAATATCTAATCCCGGATTAGCTGGCGTTTCGACAAACACCATCTTGGTTTTGTCGGTTAGCGCGCCGGCTAAATCGGCGGTGCTGGCGACATGCACCGGCTTGATGCCGTAACGTGGTAACAGATTACGAATCACCCCTTCGGTGCCGCCATATAAGGTACCGATATGGATGATCTCATCGCCGGGGACGAGCAGAGCAAACAAAATGGCGCTAATCGCCGCCATGCCGCTGGCGCAGGCTACAGAAGCTTCTCCACCTTCCAATGCCGCAATTTTCTTTTCAAATACCGATACCGTTGGATTGGCAAAGCGGCTGTATATATAGCCTGGTTCTTCACCGCTAAACCGCTTGGCACCGCTGTCAAAATCATCGTAGGCAAAAGCAGAGGCGGCAGTAATCGGCGTGGTAATTGAACCCGTCTGCGGGTCGGGTTGCTGGCCTGCATGAACTGCCAACGTGCGCATCCCGAGTGAGCGCGGGTTATTAAGTTTATTCATCTTTAAATCCAAAAAATAGTAGGAAGAAATTATATCAATACTTTTCAAGGGTAGCTGAATCTGCTTAATAATATTTAAACACGAGATTAAAACTGTTGGTTATATAGCAGGGAGAGATCAAGAGGCAGAAACATCACCTGCCACTCGATCGTTTTTGAAAGCTGCGTGCCGTAATGTCTTGCTGTGTTAAGCGTCGATATCTTGTGGGAAGGTGTTTGACCAAGCTTCAAAGCCACCATCAATACTGTAAACCGCATCAAATCCTTGAGTCAGAAGATACTGTGCCGCGCTACGGCTACTGATGCCGTGATAACACATCACCATGACAGGTGTATTGGTATCAGCCTGTTGCATAAAAGCGGCCATGCTTTCGTTGCTAAGGTGAAAAGCACCTGGCGCATGAGCCTGCTGGAAACTTTGCGGATCGCGAATATCAACCATCACCGCTGAGCCTTGCTTTAGACGAGAATGTGCCTGCTCGACGCTGAGCGTTTCAAACTGTTCCATACTGCGATACCTCAATGAAAAAGGAAGTCGTACTGGCAACGGTAAGTGCCAAAGAAAAATATCCGCCGCTATTGTAGCGAATTCCTCTGTCACTTCGCGTAGAAAAAGTGTGGCGGCTTGCGCATTTTTCGTCCGTGCCGCTAGGGCGATTTTTTGCACGATAAGAGTTATACCTAAAAGGACAGACAAAAAAATCGGCGCCTTTGTATTTAGCATGGCGTTTTAGCATGAATAAGAAACAGAACGATTTTGCGCTATCACCACCTGACGTCCGGTACGTTGCTATTTTGATGTGGCCTCGGCTGCTTGCATCAAGCAGATAGCAATAACTTGCCCAACTAAAAGGAAAGAGATTGCCTTATGACGATTCCGACTGTAACGACTGCTACGCTGCCTGCGTTAACCCCGCCAAGTTTTGATCAGGATATTTTTTTAGCGGCGCTTAAACGCCATTGGCAGGCTTTTGGTTTAACACGTGCTGAGGATATGACTCGCCATCAATGGTGGCATGCGGTAAGTGCTGCTGTCGCCGAGCAACTGCCAGCCTTGCATGATAAAGCCCCTGTCAGTAGCCCATCTCATACCATTGAACGTCACGTTAATTATCTGTCGATGGAGTTTTTACTGGGAAGATTGACCGGTAATAATTTGATCAATTTAGGTTGGTTTGATGATGTTGCCCGCGTCCTGACTGATTTTGAGATCAATTTAAGCGACTTGCTAGAAGAAGAAGTCGATCCTGCGCTGGGTAATGGCGGACTTGGGCGATTGGCCGCCTGCTATCTCGATGCCATGGCTTGTGCCAGTCAGCCGGCGATTGGGCATGGTCTTAATTACCAATATGGGTTGTTCCGTCAGCATTTTGTTGAAGGCAAACAACATGAAGCACCGGATGATTGGCAGCGTAATCGCTACCCTTGGTTCCGCCATAATAGTGCGCTGGCGGTGAATGTGGGTATCGGCGGCAAGCTGACGTATCGCAAAGGGGGCGTTGTTGATTGGCAACCTGAGCTGAAGATCCGCGGTGAGGCTTGGGATCTGCCGGTGCTGGGATATCGTAATGGTATTACTCAACCGTTGAGACTGTGGGAAGCAACCCATAACCATCCCTTCGATTTAGAAACCTTTAACGATGGGAAATTCTTGCAGGCTGAAAAGCGTGGGGTAGAGGCCGCTAAGCTGACCAAAGTGCTGTATCCCAATGATAATCATCAGGCGGGCAAACGACTGCGTTTGATGCAGCAATATTTCCAGTGCGCCTGCGCGGTGGCGGATATTTTGCGCCGGCATCACTTTTTGGGGCGAAAAATTACTGAGTTACCCGATTATGAAGTCATCCAACTTAACGATACACATCCCACCATTGCCATCCCTGAAATGCTGCGTATTTTGCTCGATGAGCATCAACTGAGTTGGGACGATGCCTGGTCTATTACCAGCCGTACTTTTGCCTATACCAACCATACATTGATGCCAGAAGCGCTAGAAACCTGGGATGAAAAGCTATTCCGCAAGCTGTTACCGCGCCATTTCGTCATCATCAAACAAATTAATGCCAATTTTAAACAGCTGGTTGATAAACAATGGCCCGGCGATGAAGCGGTTTGGGCAAAACTGGCGGTGCATTACGATAAACAGGTCAGAATGGCGAATCTATGCGTGGTGGCTGGGTTTGCGGTCAATGGCGTGGCGGCCTTACATTCCAAGCTGGTGGTTGATGATTTATTCCCTGAATATCATCAGCTTTGGCCAGAGAAATTCCATAATGTCACTAATGGGATCACGCCGCGCCGTTGGTTAAAACAGTGCAATCCTGCGTTATCTGCGCTGATTGACCAACAGCTGAAAACCCAGGATTGGGTGACCCATCTTGATGAGTTGAAAAAGTTGGAAGACAGTGTCAAAGATAAAAAATTCTGCCAGCAATATCAGCAGATAAAACGCGATAACAAGGTCAAGCTAGCCCGTTATGTCAAACAGCGGATGGGCATCACTCTCAATCCTGACGCCATTTTTGATGTGCAAATCAAACGGCTACATGAGTACAAACGCCAGCATCTCAACCTATTACATATCCTATCGCTTTATCATCAGATTCGCGCCAACCCCAAACTAGACATCGTGCCGCGAGTATTCTTATTCGGGGCGAAGGCAGCGCCCGGTTACTATCTGGCGAAAAATATCATCTATGCCATTAATCAGGTGGCAGAGAAGATCAATAACGATCCGATCGTCGGCGATCGTCTGAAAGTCGTATTTATTCCAGACTATAACGTGTCGGTTGCTGAGATGATGGTGCCTGCCGCCGATGTGTCGGAGCAGATTTCCACCGCAGGAAAAGAAGCGTCCGGCACCGGCAATATGAAGTTGGCACTCAATGGTGCATTGACCATCGGCACGCTGGACGGTGCTAACGTTGAAATTGCCGAGCAGGTTGGAGAAGAGAATATCTTCATATTTGGCATGACGGTCGATGAGGTGAAAGCGCTACAGAAGAAAGGCTATAAGCCGCAAAATATCTTGAAGCAGGATAAACATCTAAAAGCGATTCTCGATGAACTTGCCAGCGGTTTCTACAGCAATGGCGATAAACATGCTTTTGATTTGTTGCTGGATAGCTTGAAGCAAGGTGGCGATCCGTATCTGGTACTGGCTGATTTCGCCGCTTATAGCGAAGCGCACAAAAAAATTGATGCGTTGTATCGGGATGCTGATGAATGGACTCGCCGGGCGCTGCTCAATACGGCGCGGGTGGGGATGTTTAGTGCTGACCGCTCGATTCGTGATTACCAGCAGCGCATTTGGCAGGCAAAACGATAGGAGCCTCAATGTCAGGAGATAATAGAAGGGATACGTCACTTGCGCAGGCGGCAGAGCAGGCGGGGATTATCGACAATTTTATTAATATGCAACAGCAGGTGCAGTCTATCTCCGATGACACTAAACGCACGCTGCTTGCCATCATGAAGGGTGAGCATCACGCTGTGCCAGCTGCATCGCCATTGCCGCCGGTTGTCGTCTTTATTCAAGGTGAAGATATTCAACTTACTGCGCAGGGCGGCGGGGCGTTCGATTGGCAGTTAACACAGGAAAACGGCGAGCTGTCGCAGGGTAAAATCGACGGCGGTCGGCCTTTAGTATGGAATCAACCTTTACCGCTGGGTTATCACCAGCTCACGTTATTGCAGAATCAACAGCGTTGGCAGAGCCGGATTATTATTGCTCCCGCGCGCTGTTATGAACCCCCGGCGCTGGTGGCCGGGGAAAAACTGTGGGGCGCGACGGTGCAGCTTTATACCCTGCGTTCAGAAAACAACTGGGGTATTGGCGATTTTGGCGATTTAAAGCTTTTAGTGGAGCACATTGCACGACGCGGCGGGGCTTTTGTTGGGCTCAACCCGATTCATGCGCTCTATCCGGCTAATCCGTTCAGCGCCAGTCCTTATAGTCCGTCGTCACGCCGCTGGCTAAATATTATTTATATCGACGTTAATGCGGTGGCGGAGTTTGCTCAAAGCACAGCGGCGCAGGCCTGGTGGCAGGAGGCGGTAACCCGTGATGCGTTATTGCAGGCTCGCGGTGTTGATAACGTTGATTATTCACAAGTGATGGGGCTGAAATTACAGGCGCTAAAACTGGCCTGGCCGACGTTCAGTGCGCTTCCTGCAGATAGTTCGCGCAAACAGGCGTTTCAGCGCTTTGTATTACAAGGTGGCGAGAGTCTGCGTCAATTAGCCGTGTTTGATGCTTTGCATATGCACCTGCGCGAGTTGGATTTGGGGCTGTGGGGCTGGCCGGTTTGGCCGGAGGTTTATCGTCAGGCTGATAGCCCCGATGTTGCTGAATTTATTGAATACCATCAGGATGATATCGCATTTTATCAATGGCTACAGTGGTTGGCTGCCAGTCAACTTGCCCAGTGCTATCAGGCGAGTCAAAGGCATAATATGCCGATTGGTTTATATCGTGATTTGGCGGTAGGCGTTGCTGAAGGGGGGGCTGAAACCTGGTCCGATCCCGATTTATATTGCCTTGCTGCCACTATTGGTGCGCCGCCGGATCTTCTGGGGCCACAGGGACAGAATTGGGGATTGCCGCCGATAGATCCGCATATCATGCAGCAACGCGCCTATCAGCCGTTTATTGATTTGCTACGGGCTAATATGGCGCAGTGTGGTGCATTGCGTATTGATCATGTGATGGGATTGCTACGTTTATGGTGGATCCCCGCTAACGGGCAGGCCAGTGAAGGGGCCTATGTGCGCTACCCGCTGCATGACTTACTCGGTATTTTGGCGCTGGAAAGTCATCGCCATCAATGCATGGTCATTGGTGAAGATCTCGGTATCGTCCCGGATGAGATTGTCACTAGCCTGCACGATAGTGGTGTTTACTCTTATAAAGTGCTCTATTTCGAGCACGATAGCGACTGGGTTTATCACTCCCCGCAAGATTACCTGACGCAGGCGATGGCCACACTGAATACCCATGATTTACCGACGCTGCGCGGCTACTGGCAGGCTGAGGATTTAACCTTGGGGAAAACGCTGGGTATTTATCCTGATGCTGATGTGCTGGAAAATCTGTATCAAGAACGAGAGCGAAGTAAACAAGGGCTGCTCGAGGCGTTGCATCACGCGGATTGTCTGCCAGAGAAAGTCGCGCATGATGCGAAAAATGTCGCCATGAACCCGTTATTGAATCGGGGATTGCACCGTTATCTGGCCGCTAGCAATAGTGCTATGTTGGGGCTACAGCCGGAGGATTGGTTGGATATGTCGACGCCGGTTAATGTGCCCGGTACCAACACGGAATATCCCAACTGGCGGCGTAAGCTTGCCTGCGGTCTTGATGAGATATTCAGCAATCCAGAAGTGAACCGGCTGCTTAAGGATGTGGATCAACGGCGTAAAAATACTGATGGCTAAACGGCGGCCGCTTAACGTAAGTTTGGGCGGTAGGCTCATTTTGGGTTACACGATAAAACCAACGTGTTTGCCATCGGGTAGATCAACTTCGATGCGTAGCGTACCGCCCATCGCTTCAACGTAGCGTTTTAGCGTGGCAATTTTCAGGTCATTGCCGCGCTGTTCAATGGCGGCAACGGAAGGTTGAGCAATATCCATGGCTTTGGCTATCTGTGTTTGCGATAGCTGCAGGGATTCTCGCAGTTCATAAAGATGAGTTTCCAGACGCATCTCCGCGGCCATCTCTGCAATGCGCTTTTTGCTCTCGGGGGAGCGTTTGTCCATTAGTTCTTTTAACGTAGCCATCGTTTTATTGCTCCAGATTATTGAGATGCTTTTCGAACTCAGTGTCTGCAGTTCTCACCATATCTTTATAAAATTGTTTCTCTTTTTTCCCGGTTTTGTCGCCGGCGCATAGCATGATGGCGCAACGTTTGGGGTCAAAGGCAAAAAAAGCGCGAATAGGATGCCCTTCATGCTGAACGCGCAACTCCTTCATATTGAGGTAGTGTGAGTTTTCAAGCGTATCGACGTGAGGGCGAGATAGGTTAGGGCCATCTTCAAACAGAAGATGCATACCCGCTAACATTCGCTCCTGTAGACGTTCGCTCTGTTGCTCGAACCAGATATCAAAGCATTCCGTTGTGATGACTTCCCACATCCGTGTCGACCTCTCTATAGGCTATAGCATATATATATTGTAGTCTATATAAATTACAGTATATATAGACTGTAATTTATGATGTATAAAAATAGACGTTAATAAATGATGGGTGGTTCTACATCATATAAGTAACATTTATGAGAGAGTTAAACCGTGTTTTTATCGATTTTTCAGATAAGGCTCGCAAGAATACGTCGGTAAAAATATTTTTATAAATAAAGAGTTATCTAATATCTTGATGCAAGATTTAGGAGAGTAGTAGGTAGGCGAGGATGCAGTGAGATGACATATAAAAAGGCCAGTCAGAGTTAACTGGCTGGCCTGATATCGGGCTGAGAAGTGATTAGTAGAACGAGTGCTCGCCGCGTTGGTGCTCGGTCAAATCGCGCACGCCTTTGAGTTCAGGGAAGGCTTGCAGCAACTCTTTCTCAATACCTTCCTTAAGTGTCACATCAACCATTGAACAGCCGTTGCAGCCGCCGCCAAATTGTAGAATTGCTAAACCATCGTCGGTGATTTCCATCAGAGAAACTTTGCCGCCATGGCTAGCCAACTGTGGGTTAATCTGTGATTGCAGTTGATATTCTACGCGTTCGATCAACGGGGCGTCATCGGACACTTTACGCATTTTGGCGTTAGGTGCTTTTAACGTCAGCTGTGAACCCAACTGGTCGGTAACAAAATCAATCTCAGCATCTTGCAAGTAAGGTGCGCTTAACTCATCAACAAAGGCTGAGAGTCTCTCGAACTTCAGTTCGGTATCTGTCGCTTCTACGGCATCAGGTGGGCAATAAGAGACACCACATTCTGCGGTAGGAGTACCCGGATTAATCACGAATACGCGGATCTGGGTGCCTTCTTCTTGGTTTGCCAATAACTTGGCAAAGTGCGCTTGGGCAGCATCGGTAATGATGATCATAGTATTGGCTCAATAGTTGACTTCCACAGTAGGTTATAATACGCCCTTTCCTAAGCCGACTACAAGGTGCGACAAATGCTGAAGACCTGTATTGAAGCAATAGGTTGATTAAGAAGAACTTTAGTAATCTCCCTTAATGTACTGCCGGTGGTTATCACATCATCAAGTAGCGCAATATGCAGGCCGCTTAGATTTTCGTCGACGCTGAATGCATGGCGCAGATTACGTTTGCGCTGTTTTTCGCCAAGGCCTAGTTGCGGCGGTGTCGAGCGATGTCGCCTTAACGCATTCGCTGAATAATCACATTGCAGCCAGCGAGCCAAAGGGAGAGCTAATAATTCACTTTGGTTATAGCCACGTTGCCGATAGCGTTGTATATGCAGCGGAACGCTGAGCAGTACATCGGGGCGGTTCACACAGCCTTGCCGAAAACGGGTCAGCCAACGTAGCAGTAACAAGCGGGATAACGGCGTCGCCAGTTCTGGCAACGAAGAAAACTTCATTCGTTGTACCAGCCTGCCGATGGGGCCGTTATAGTCACTGGCAAACACCATCGTTTGCCAGGGCGGCGGTTGATTTAAACAACGCCCGCAGCTCATAAGAGAGCTGGCTGACGGGAGTCCGCAACGCGGGCAGCAAATAGGCAGTGCAGGTAAGTTTTTCAGACAAAGCGAGCAAAATCCCGTCTGGGCAAGCTGTAATGGCTGTTGGCATAGCCAACAGCGGCTGGCAATTGTTAGCATAGCTTCTCCTTATTATTGCAACGTCATCCTTTGACTCACGGACACTACACTATGAATCAGTTGTACTGGCAGACTATTGGCCAAGGCGATCGCGATCTTGTGCTACTTCACGGATGGGGGCTGAATGCCGAGGTCTGGCGTTACACCGCAGAGAGACTTGCGCCGCATTTTCGCCTGCATCTGGTTGACCTTCCTGGCTATGGTCGCAGCCAAGGGTTCCCCGCGATGTCGCTGCAACAAATGGCGGATGTGGTATTGGACGCGGCACCAGCTCGGGCTATTTGGTTAGGCTGGTCGTTAGGAGGGTTAGTGGCGAGCCAGGCAGCATTAAGTGCTCCAGAGCGCGTTAGCCGCTTGATTACCGTGGCTTCTTCTCCTTGCTTTGCTGCGCGCGAAGCCTGGCCGGGGATCCGTCCAGAAGTGTTGCAGGGCTTCCAACAGCAGTTGAGCGAAGATTTTAAACGTACAGTGGAGCGTTTTCTGGCATTGCAAACGCTTGGCAGTGACAGTGCGAGACAGGACGCTCGGCATCTGAAAGCCATTGTGTTGGGTCAACCGTTGCCAACGGTTGAGGTGCTTAATGGCGGCTTAGCGATTTTGCATGATGATGATTTGCGTCAGGCCATGTGTGCGCTGAGTTTGCCGATATTACGTATTTACGGTGCGTTAGATGGCCTGGTTCCGCGAAAAATCGTCCCCTTACTGGATGCACTGTGGCCTGCTTCGCAATCTGTTGTTATCGAGAAGTCGGCTCATGCACCGTTCATCTCTCATCCAGATATTTTTTGCCAGAAAATTATCGATTTTTGTGAATAAAAATATCAATAAGTAACAAAATAAATCACCTTCTCTATGGCTAATTTCCAATAGTGATTAATACTTGAACGGTAGCAGCAGAACGAAGGACCAACGCTTTTTAGGCGTTTTAAAAGGAAGGCAACGTCTCTGGGGAGATGGTGGCATTTGAGCACGATGCTCAGTGCCCGCGTTGCAATACGTTACTGCCTAATGACGTTAATAATTAATCATTTTATAAGAGGTCATACCATGAAGTTATTCCAAATTGTGATTGCAAGCGTGCTGGCCGGTGCGTTTTCTGTGAGTGCGATGGCTGCCAAAGAAATTACCCGTGAAGAAGCAGAAAAAGCTAATTATGTCAGCCTGGGAACCGTACAAGTTTCTGGTGAACCAACTGAGCCTAGTAGTACCAAGGCAGATCTTTCTAAGCTAGCCGATGAAAAAGGCGGCAGCTATTATGTGATCATTGCTGCTGACAACGATCGCCAAATCTCTGCGACGGCTGAAGTCTTCAAGCCTACCGAGAACTAATGATAAGTTATCGATAGAACCTATCCGGGATGCTGTTGGCATCCCTTTTTAGTATTTGCGGCACCTCTCTCATTCCTCTCTTTTCATCCATTTGATTTTTATATCTTTTAAATATTCATTACTCATAGCTTAACCAAGTGTCGCACAGCTTGATTGATACATGCTGCGCGGTTTTTCTACACTTATTTGGCGAAATAATAGGTTGTTTATGAAGTACCGCCGCTTGTTAAAACGCCTTCGTTCTCGGTTGACATAATGGGCTTTAATTTTTGAGCGTGGCACCTGTTATATCAATGCACACGGAGGCAGCAACGAGTTAACGCCAGGAGGTTAAGGCATGTCGCAATATTCAAAGACCCCTAAAATTTGGGACACTCATCGCCGAGAAAAACAGCGGCGTATCGAGTTAGTTAAGTCCGTCAGTCAGGGGAAAGTATTACCTACCGATCGTATTACCAGCATTCTTGAAACGCTGATTGTTCCCGGTGACCGTGTGGTCATGGAAGGGAACAATCAAAAGCAGGCTGATTTCCTCTCCCGAAGTCTGGCGCAAGCCAACCCGCAGAAATTACACGACCTGCATATGATTATGCCCAGCGTCAGTCGTGCTGAGCACCTGGATTTATTTGAACGAGGTATCGCCCGCAAGCTTGATTTTGCTTTCTCCGGCGCACAAAGCCTGCGTGTTGCCCAACTGCTGGAAGACGGGCAGATGGAGATAGGGGCCATTCATACCTATATAGAGTTATACGCCCGCCTGTTTGTCGATTTAGTTCCCAATGTTGCGCTCGTCGCCGGTTTTAAAGCGGATCGCAATGGCAATTTATATACCGGTGCCAGTACCGAAGATACCCCGGCACTGGTTGAAGCCGCTGCCTTTAAAAACGGTATCGTTATTGCTCAAGTCAACGAATTGGTTGACGAAGAGAACGATTTACCGCGCGTTGATATTCCCGGTTCTTGGGTCGATTTTGTGGTGGTGGCCGATAAGCCTTTCTTTATCGAGCCTCTTTTCACCCGCGATCCGCGCTTGATTAAACCGGTGCATGTATTGATGGGTATGCTGGCGATCAAAGGCATCTACGCAAAACATCAGGTGCAATCTCTTAATCACGGAATTGGTTTCAATACTGCCGCTATCGAATTATTGCTACCGACTTACGGTGAGCAGCTCGGTCTGCGCGGCAAAATCTGCAAACACTGGACGCTAAATCCTCATCCAACCCTGATCCCGGCGATTGAAAGCGGTTGGGTCGATACCGTGCACTGTTTCGGCGGTGAGTTGGGCATGGAGGAGTATATCCGTGCTCGTCCAGATGTGTTCTTTACCGGTCATGACGGCTCGATGCGTTCTAATCGCGCGATGTGCCAGATGGCTGGGCAATATGCGGTAGATATGTTTATCGGTTCCACCCTGCAGGTTGACGCCTTTGCCAACTCTTCGACGGTAACGCGCGGCAGATTGGCAGGGTTTGGCGGGGCGCCCAATATGGGGCATGACCCGCACGGCCGCCGTCATGCAACACCGGCCTGGCTGGATATGATTGAAGAGCCTGACCCGCTGGCGCGCGGTAAAAAGCTGGTGGTGCAGATGGTGGAAACCTACCAGGCAGGCGGTAAGCCGACCTTTATCGAGAAACTCGATGCCGTCGACGTGGGTAAGGACTCGGGGATGCCATTGGCTCCGGTGATGATCTATGGCGATGACGTCACGCACGTGCTGACTGAAGAAGGCATTGCTTACCTACATCGTGCCCGTTCAATGGAAGAACGCCGGGCGATGGTTGCTGCCGTTGCCGGAATTACTGATGTCGGCTTGGGGGTTGATGCGAAGCGAGTTGCTGAACTTCGTCGCCGTGAGTTAGTCGCCTTCCCGGAAGATTTGGGCATTCGCCGTACCGATGCGACACGCTCATTGTTAGCGGCGGGCAGCGTGAGTGACTTGGTTGAATGGTCTGACGGACTGTATAACCCACCTGCGAAATTCCGGAGCTGGTAATGACGCTATCCACCCTTCCTGTTAGTGCCTTTGCGGGTAATCAATGTGCGGAAGCCTTGGCGACGCAGCTTGCTGCTTTAGCAACCCAGTCATTGCTTGATGAAGTGCGTTTAAGCCCGAAGCCAGGCTTAGTGGATAGCAGAGGCTCGGGAGCACATCAAGATTTAACATTAGCCTTGATGGAACGTTCCGCACATAGCCTGACGCCGACTTTTCATGCCTTAGCGCTGCACAGTTGGCAGCGTCCTGCTGATATCGCTTTACGCCAAAAAATCGGGCAATTAGGTCGTCTTGGCGAACAGCACATGATGGCGGCAACCGGTGGGGTGAATACGCATCGCGGAGCGATTTGGGCGCTAGGGCTGCTGGTCTGCGCGGTGGCTATGAATTCTGCAAACGTAGTTGCGCAGGATATTGCGCAGCGGGCGGCACAGCTGGCGGCATTGCCCGATACGCTCAGTCCGAAATCTTTCAGCAAAGGTGCGCGAGTGGTGCAGCACTATCAGGTGCCGGGTGCCAGAGAAGAGGCGCAACAAGGTTTCCCCCATGTAATGCAATGTGCACTACCACAGCTTTTGCACAGCCGAAAACAAGGGGCGACTGAAACCCAAGCGCGGCTTAATGCGCTGCTGGCAATTATGACCACGTTAGCCGATACCTGCGTGCTATCTCGCGGCGGCATGTCCGCATTACAGGCGATGCACCTTGGGGCTGCGCAAGTACTGTCAGCAGGTGGGGTACAACACCCGGCCGGTCGCGACAGACTTGCCCAACTTGAGAAACGCATGCTGGCGGATAACGTCTCCCCAGGCGGCGCTGCCGATTTGCTGTCTGCAACGTTATTCCTCGACGGTATCAGCCGTGCTGAGCCAAACACATCATCATTAACATCATGATTTGAATAAAGAGGTGTTATGGAACGTTTTAAATTTTCTTATCCAGCCACTCAGCCACTGCCTGCACAGGCTCAGGCGGGTGTCGTGGGATCCGGTGATCTTGAAGCGCTGTACCAACCACAATTGGGCAATACGCTGAACATCAACGTGATGACTTCTGTTGATGGCAGCCATGGATTATGGCAGCACTTTTTCGACCGTTTAAGCGCCCTGCGTTCTCTGCCATCGGGCCAGTTAGACCTGCATGATTTTGGGGCTACGCCGGGCGTTGCGCGGCTGCGTATTGAACAGGTATTTGAGGAGGCTGGCGATGCAAACCAATAATCTTTTGCAGCACCCAAATCATCTTTTGCAACACCATAGTTTTATCGAATTAACCGCGCGTCAGCGCGCACATAAATTGCTTGATGCCGGTAGTTTCCGCGAACTGTTGGGCCCCTTTGATCGCATCGAATCTCCGTGGCTGCCTAAGCAGGATATCGTGCCGCAGGCCGATGACGGTATGGTCGTTGCCAAAGGCACAATCGAAGGTAAGCCAGCGGTAGTCATTGCTATCGAAGGTGGTTTTCAGGGAGGAAGCATGGGGGAGGTTTCCGGTGCCAAGATGGCTGCAGCATTGGAGTTAGCGGCAGAGGATAATCGCCAAGGTATTGCCACTCAGGCGGTGTTATTGCTGGAAACCGGTGGCGTGCGTTTACAAGAAGCTAATCTCGGTTTAGCGGCGATTGCCGATATTCATGCCGCGATTGTTGACCTGCGTCGCTATGTCCCTGTGATTGGCATTATCGCCGGTACTGTCGGTTGTTTTGGCGGGATGTCGATTGCGGCAGCGTTATGCAGCCGATTGATTGTTACCCGCGAAGCGCGACTTGGGCTTAACGGCCCACAAGTCATTGAGCAGGAAGCCGGCATTGATGAATACGACTCTCGAGACCGGCCATTTATCTGGAGCATAACCGGCGGCGAAGTGCGTTATCACACCGGCTTTGTCGATGCGCTGGTCGCTGATTCGGTCGATGAAGTGAAAAACAGCATGCTTTCATTTATCCATCAAGGCGTACCGACCAGCCATCGCAGCGAACAATACGATGTTTATTTGCCAAAACTTGCGGCATTCGATACTCGCATACAGGCGAGTCGTGACGTCACCATGGCGCTGTTTAACCGGGAGAAAACATTATGAGTGCATCAAGTAAAGTTCTCAGCCGCGGAGATTATTGGTTCAACCTGTTGGCTCATTCTGGGCGGACGGTTTCAGAGTTGTGCGCTTCGGTAAAAGCCGCCGATAGCCAGCTAAACGGACGACAGGTGCGTTTTATTGCCGTGGTACCCGATGCCAACAACCATTATCCGCGAGCCAGACAGGGTGAAGTGGGTTTATTAGAAGGTTGGACGCTTGCCAAAATTGTTCAACAGGTGATTGAGCAGGACGCGGATTTATCGGAAAAGCGTGCCATTGTTGCGGTGATTGATGTCACCAGCCAAGCCTACGGACGCCGTGAAGAAGCCTTTGGTATTCATCAGGCGCTAGCGGGCGCGGCGGGCGCTTATGCCCAGGCGAGGTTGGCCGGGCATCCGGTGATTGGTTTGATTGTCGGTAAGGCGATGTCAGGCGCGTTTTTGGCGCACGGTTATCAAGCCAATAAATTGATCGCCTTTAATGACCCGGCGGTGATGATCCACGCCATGGGGAAAGAGTCGGCGGCGCGTATTACTCTGCGCTCTGTTGAGGCGTTAGAAAAACTGGCGGCAACTATTCCGCCCATGGCTTACGACATTGAGCATTACTCATCTCTGGGTCTGTTATCGCAACTGATGAATATTGCTAATCCTGACAGCGCGAGTGCGGAGGATATTGCTCGTGTGCAAGCGGCGATAACGCAAGCCATTAAAGAAGTGGAAGAGCAAGGAGTTTATTTGGTTGATCGATTAGGGGCCACTAATCGAGCTAGTTCTTCAACCGTGCGCGAACTTATGCGCCAGCAGTGGCAGTAAAAAGCAAAGACGAGAAGCTAAGAGTAAAGGGACGTTATTTCTCTTGTCACTAACCGGTCAAACGCACCTGCAAACAGCGTGAAGTTGTCGTAAAAGCCAGATTCCGCCTGTCGTATTCGGTCGGGCGGTGATGGCCTTTTAAGCGGCATATGACTGTAAACAATAAAAAACATCGTTACCGGCGGGCCGGAGAATTTTTTTAAATTCTGACCAAGGGACTCCGCAATGACTTATGTGATTTTATATGCTTTGGCTCCGATTTTTATCATCATGCTGCTTGGCTATTTTGCCGGTAAGAGCAAGATGGTGAATAACCAAGATGTTTCGTTGCTGAACATTTTTGTGATGGATTTTGCATTACCCGCTGCGCTATTTGCTGCCACGGTACAAACACCTTGGGTGGGCATTATGCAACAGACGCCGTTGATTCTGGTGTTGGTGCTGGCGATGTGGATAACCTACGCGGTAATTTACTTGGTATGTACACGTGTTCTACACAAGTCGGCCCAGGATGCAGCGGTATTAACACTGACCGTGGCGTTGCCTAATTACGCGGCGCTTGGCTTGCCGATTCTAGGCAGTGTGTTGGGTGAAACACCGTCTACTTCGCTCTCTGTTGCGGTTTCTATCGCCTGTGGCTCTGTACTGATGACACCATTTTGTCTGCTAATTCTCGAACGCGAAAAAGCCAGAGCTAGCGGGGGAAGTCAGAGTGCTTCTGCGGCGTTGTTACCTATTCTTATGTGGCGTTCAGTAAAAAAACCGATCGTTTGGGGACCGCTACTTGGCGTGGTGCTATCAGCTTTTGGCGTCACGATGCCGGGAATTGTCTTGGCGGCACTCAAACCTCTGGGATTAGCCGCCACCGCGTCGGCACTGTTTTTAACCGGGATTATTTTGTCTGCTCGTCAGGTGAAAATTAATACGGCGGTGGTTATTTCCTGTATTGCTAAAAACCTTATTCAACCGTTTATCGCCTGGGGATTAGTGCTGGCATTTGGGCTGAGTGGCCAGGTAGCTGTGACGGCGATACTGATGATTGCATTGGCAGCAGGGTTCTTTGGTATTGTCTTTGGCAATCGCTTTGGCGTGCAATCGCCGGATGCTGAAGCATCGCTGCTTGTGAGTTCGGTACTCTGTATTCTAACCTTACCGTTGTTTATCACCTTAACGGCTTCGATGCATTAAAGACGGAGAACTCAAACCATGTTACTACCTCGCCCCCATGATTTGCTGTGGATCACTGACCGCTCAGATTTACAAAGTGATACGCCATTGCCTGATTGGGTGGCGAGCGCCTGGCGTCCCGCTCTACCGCTGGTGGTGCGTCGTGACAAACGAGCTGATGGCGCGGTTGCCGTTGGGATTCGCGGCGTCAATCGGCTTCAACGCGCTGCCGCTTGGGTGGCACCGGCCAGTATTAAGCATCTCATTACCCCAGAATCCTTGGTGGTTGACGTGAATACACTGCTACGTTCGCCGTTTGTTTCACAACAGCCAGTGCAGGCGTTGATCGCCTTGTGTGAGCAGCGTTTTCCCTGGATGTGGGGCGTGACCGGCAGTTGTGCTTATGCGTTGGCAACTGATATTCCGGTGATGCACGCTGAGAGCGATCTCGACTTACTGATCCGTTGCTCACAACGTGTCGAACGTGCGGAATTTAGCGATTTCTACTCTCTATTACAGAAATTACCTTGCCGCGCGGATGTACAAATCAATACGCCCGCTGGCGGATTCGCATTAAGCGAATGGCTGAGTGCGGATCGCGTTATGTTGAAAACCGATACTGGGCCGCTGTTGGTTGACGATCCTTGGGCGGTGATGGGGCAATGTGAAAGCGCGCTATAAATGATATTCACCAAGGGAGAGGCACAATGAAGATAATGTTTACTTTTCCCGGTCAGGGAGCCCAGAGCGCGGGAATGCTACATGCTTTGCCGGATGACGCTTTGACAATGGCTTTACTGCAACAGGCCAGCGAAGCGTTAGATGAAGATATCCTGTTACTCGATACGCCACAGGCGCTAGCGTCAACCCGAGCCGTTCAGCTTTGTCTGCTAATTTGTGGCGTGAGCTGGGCAAGACGGCTACAACAGCAAGGCGTGGTGGCAGATTTCATCTGCGGCATGTCGATTGGTGCGTTTCCGGCAGCGGTGATCTCCGGCGCACTATCCTTTGCTGATGCGTTGCGGCTGGTAGCGCTGCGCGGGGAGTTGATGCAACAGGCTTATCCGCAAGGTTTTGGCCTTGCCGCTATTAGCGGCTTGCGCCGTCTTCAGGTAGAAGGGCTGATTAAACAGGTTAATTCGCCACAACTGCCGGTCTATTTGGCGAATATCAATGCAGATACCCAAATCGTTATCGCAGGAAGTGAGCGCGCCATGCAGCAGGTTATTGACTTAGCTCATGAGCAAGGTGCGCAGAAGGCGCAGCATTTGGCTGTCAGCGTGCCCTCGCACTGCCCGTTACTGGACGAGCCTGCTGAGCAGCTCGCGCAGGCGTTTAAACAGGTCGAGTTACAGTCACCCACTTGTGGCTATCTTAGCGGCACCACCGGGCGGGTTTACTGGCAGCCGCAGCAAATTAGCAATGATTTGGCTTTTAATATGGCTCGTACGCTTAACTGGCATGATGCAATGATCGCTGCCTACCAGCGAGGTGTCAGATTGGCGATAGAGATGCCACCGGGAGCCGTGCTAACTGGGTTGACTCGTCCGGTGATGGAGCAGGGCGAAGCGTTGTCATTAAGCCAGACGAGTGTTGATGTTGCGAGAACCCTCGCACAACGGGTGACGGCTGGCGTTGAAAGCTATCAATAACAACTTACTTCTTATTCCCCAATACCAGCATGCGGCTTTCTGCCGCCAGCGCTAACAGATTAGGGTCGTGTTCCCGATTGCGCGGATAAACCAGAGAAATGGTTTGCCGCATTTGGTAGCTCTCGGTGAGTGGCAGCAGTTTGACGCTGTTTTCAAATACGCCTTTCATACGCCCTGGAACCAACGCAAAGCCGACGCCAGCCTGCACCAGACTCAACATTGAAAAGATATCGTTCACCCGAGTGACAATATCGGGTTCAAACCCCGCCACTTGAAATGCTTCTTTAAAGCCGTGGTAAGTCGCAAACCCATCGGCCAGGGCGACAAATTTTTGTTGGCGAAAATCACGCAGGTCGGCGACTGCTTTGCTATTTAACGGTGAACTAGCCGGAGCAGCCAGGAAAATATCGTCGATGAATAATGGTAAGTGTTCGTAGCGCTGCGGGTCGATATCGGTGTCGCTACTGGAAATCAAAATGGCATCTAATTGCCCATCTTCTAACCGGGCGTGTAAGTCGCAGTTGGAGCCCATAACTAACTCGATCTCCAGCTCTGGTCGACGTAATTTAAGGCCCATGATCAGACGCGGGATTGTTTCTAAGGTTAAAGAATACAGGGTGCCGACCTGTAATCGTTTCTGCCCAAAGCCTGCGGCAATCTGCGTTGCGACGATACCGCGCTCCATATGTTCGATAACCTGACGCGCGCTTTCCAACAGCGTATTGGCTGCCGGTAGCGGGACCAGACTTCGCCCTCGATGAACGAACAACGGGCAACGCAATCCTTCCTCAAGTGAATGTAAAGCACGATGCACGCTCACGCTGCTTAGACTGAGATGTTCGGCAGTGCGGGCGATATTGAGTTTTTCCATATAGGCCAGAAAAACCTCCAGCTTACGAAAGGTGATTTCATTGTCGATCATG
Source organism: Rouxiella sp. Mn2063 (assembly GCF_049319665.1). NCBI lineage: Bacteria > Pseudomonadati > Pseudomonadota > Gammaproteobacteria > Enterobacterales > Yersiniaceae > Rouxiella > Rouxiella sp. Mn2063. The sequence continues at coordinate 365,984 of NZ_JBMOUD010000002.1, forward strand.
CATGTCTCCGTGCTGGAAAAAATTCGATGGCAAGAAAATCATAGCGGCAGTGCTGGATGGGTTATATAGCCTAAAATCACCTTTTTTCATGAAGTTAACCAGTAGTTAGATCAAAAAGTGCGATTTATCACTGAATTAACCGATAGTGTGGCTGACGTCGACATTTCTTGCCCTCTGGGCAATGCTGGCAACCGCCCGCTAAGGTCGGTTCCTGCGCGGGGAGTTTTTCTGCTTTGTGCATGATAACCAGCTGTTCGAGCATCGCTTGTACCAACGGCAGAGATAAGTTTAGCCGTTGGCTGAGCTGATGAGCATCCGCCGTGCCGAGTAATGTCAGAGCATCTCTGATTTGCAATAAAGGCGTCACACTCTCCTCCCTGTAGACCGATAAGTGGTTAATGACATGCTCTACTGCCCGATTGGCAGCTTGTTTCTTCTGGCTTTGTCGATAGATTTACCGTCACTCTGCTACGCGATTTACGCAGCCCCAGCAGGATTAGGGCGTTGATGATGAACACAACGAATAGCGTGATCAGGCTTGATAATGGGTGCTGCGCCCAGGTGGCCAACTGATAAAAGATCGTTGCCAGTGAATAGGCAACATCCAGCCCCCACAGAATGGAGAACGTCATCCAGCCACGGTTGGTTTCTCGAGCGATAGCCCCCATCACGGACACGCAGGGAATATAAAGTAGAACAAAAATCAGATAACTGTATGCTGACACTGCCGAGCCAAATTTATGGCTCATCATTCCCATCGAGCCTGCTTCCATCTCGCCATCACCTTTGCTGGCTTCAATCGGATTGGAAAGTACGTTTAGGCTCAATGTCTCTTTTAAGCCTTGCCAGGTTTCGTCGACAGCATCTTTTAGCGTAGCGAACAGATTAAATTGCTCAGCATCAAAAGGCTGCTTGGTAATTTTCTCCGCGGTATAGAGCGTATTTAACGTACCAACGACCACTTCTTTGGCCATGGCTCCGGTGACTAAGCCCACGGTGGCCTGCCAGTTATCAGGATGTACGCCCATTGGGGAAAGCAACGGCGTCAGCACTTTACTGACGCTGGCGAGCGCCGAATCATTAATGCTATCCACTGCTTTACCATTAAATGAGAAGCTGTTTAGCGCGCCGATAAAAATACTGGCGACGACGATCACTTTCCCGGCACGCAGTACAAAGCCTTTTAGCCGTTGCCAGGTCTGTAAAAGCAGGCTTTTCAGATGGGGAACGTGGTAGACCGGCAGCTCCATCACGAAGGGTGAGGCTTCGCCGCGCATAATGGTGTATTTCATTACTAGCCCGGTAATGATAGCGACCACAATACCCAGCAGGTAAAGCGAGAACACAATCGATGCGCCTTGTTGACCAAAGAAGGCGGCGGAAAATACGGCAAAGATAGCCAGACGTGCGCCGCATGACATAAAGGGTGCCATCATCACGGTAATCAGCCGCTCTCGCGGGGCATCCAGCGTACGCGCTCCCATAATAGAGGGAACATTACAGCCGAATCCTACAATCAGTGGGACAAAGGATTTCCCCGGCAGGCCCAGCGATTGCATCATCCTGTCCATCACAAAGGCGGCGCGTGCCATATAGCCAGAGTCCTCCAGAAAAGAGAGGAACAGATACATCATGCCAATTTGCGGTACCAGCGGCAGCACGGTATTGATACCGCCACCGATGCCCTGCGCCAGAAAAATTGTCAGCCAGTCAGGCAAGTGCAAGGTAAATCCAACCCATTGCATACCCTGAATAAATATCGCTGCCGATCCTATCTCGAACAGCGGCTGTAATGCGCCGCCAATATTGATGGCAAGTACGAACATGACGTACATCACCAACAAGAAAATCGGCACACCGAGGAAGCGATTGAGGATCACCTTATCCAATACTTGCGTGAGACGATTAGGGGAACTCAGATGGCTGTTACTGGCATCGGCACACAGGGTGGTGATGGTCTGATAACGCGCATCGGCAATCAGTAGCGCCGGATCGTCTAGCTGCTGCTCGGCAAAACTGGCGTTAATTTGTGGCAGCAACGTCACAGCATCACCGGCCTGAGTATGGCTATAAATATCCCCTTCCAGCATTTGTATGGCTAACCAATCACGCTTTTGTTGCGTAAGCACTGTCGGCATTGCTGCCGCCAATATAGCGGCTTGTTGTTGTAATGCTGGATGGTAATGAATCTGGGGAAGTGGCTGGTTGGTGGCATGAGTGTCGATAGCCTCTTTTAGCTGGCCAATGCCTTCACCTTTGGTTGAAATGATGGCGATGACCGGGCAACCCAGGCGAGCGGCCAGCGTTGGAATATCAATCTCGATATGTTGCGCTTTGGCAATATCCAGCATATTTAACGCCACAATGCAGGGAATACCAAGCTCCAGCAATTGCAACGTCAGGTAGAGATTACGCTCCAAATTACTGGCATCGACCACATTGATCAGCAAATCAGCATCACCGCCGAGGATAAAATGGCAGGCGATTTGTTCATCGAGTGAAGTTTGTAATGAGAGCGTGCTCAGAGAATAGGTACCTGGCAAATCTATCAGCCGGACTTGATGTTGCGGCGTGGCAAATTGCCCTTCTTTGCGCTCGACCGTTACGCCAGCCCAGTTGCCTACTCGCTGCCTCGCACCGGTTAATTGATTAAATAATGTGGTTTTTCCTGCGTTTGGGTTGCCAATCAGGCCGAGGGTGAGCGTGTTGTTTGATGAGGTTTTATTCGGTGATGTTTGCATAGATTATCTTTGCATAGTGGCTAATGCCGCAGTGGCTTGAGGTCGAAGACGAGGGGGGCGATATTCATCCCTGAACTTCTAGTTGCAGCAGCGCCAAGTCTTTTTTGCGTAATACCAGACTGACGCGGCGGGTTTCAATTTGTAGCGGGTCGCCGAGTGGCGCAACGCGGATCACATCGAAGCAGGAACCGGGTAGCATCCCCAGAGACAGCAGTTTTTGTCGGTAGGCTGGGCTTATTTCGCTAGAAAAACCGGTAATTTTATAGCGATGTTTGGATTTGATTTGCATATCGCTCCTTGACTACAGCGAGCTGAAAAGAGGCTCTATTTTGAACGTGCAAGATAATGCATTGAAAATGATAGTGATTATCAGGAATATTTCGGTGCTGATAGCCATTAATGGTTAACCGCGTGGGAATATTCTATTGGCAGGGCTGATGATGGTTTTTGATGTAGCGCAGTAATTGAGCAAATTAGGACAAGGTGCAGGAAGGGGGAATGGTTAGCCTATGTCAGGATTGCAGCCCCGCGAGTAGATCTCGCGGGGCTGAGGGCAGCGTATAAAGCTTAAGACTTCTTACCGAAGGCCGCCGCTAATGCATCGCCCATGGCGCTGTTACCCGCTGAGGTGGATGTCCCACGACCAGCAGGTTTGTTCTGTGCAGGGCGTTTAGCTTGGGTATCGCGATGATTGCCAGCCGCCGCGGGAGCACCGCCTTTGCGGGATGCGGTTTCACCCGGTTGCTCATCCAGACGCATGGTTAAGGCGATACGTTTACGCTGCAAATCGACTTCCATTACCTTCACTTTGACGATATCGCCGGCTTTCACCACAGTATGTGGATCTTCGACGAATTTATTTGCCAGTGAAGAGATATGGACCAAGCCATCCTGATGCACGCCGATATCAACGAAAGCACCAAAGTTAGTCACGTTGGTCACTGAGCCTTCCAGTACCATGCCCGGCAACAGGTCGTTCATGGTTTCAACACCTTCAGCAAAGGCGGCGGTTTTAAACTCAGGACGTGGATCGTGGCCCGGTTTTTCCAGCTCTTTGATGATGTCGGTTACGGTTGGTACGCCAAAACGTTCATCGGTGAATTCACTGACTTTCAGGCCGCGTAATATATTGGCATCACCGACTAAATCGCGTAAAGCGAGATTGGTTGCTGCCAAAATACGTTCTACTACCGGATAGGTTTCCGGGTGAACGGTGGAAGCATCCAGCGGGTTGTCGCCGTGGTTGATACGCAGGAAGCCTGCGCACTGCTCAAAAGCTTTCGGCCCTAAACGGCTGACTTTCAGCAGTTGTTCGCGGTTGCGGAATTGCCCGTTCTCATCGCGCCAGTTGACGATATTCTGCGCCATCATTCGGGTTAAACCCGCGACGCGCGTCAGCAGCGGAACCGAGGCGGTATTGAGATCCACGCCGACGGCGTTCACACAGTCTTCCACCACAGTATCGAGTTTTTTCGCTAATTGGCTCTGGCTCACATCATGTTGATACTGGCCGACACCGATAGATTTTGGATCGATTTTCACCAGCTCTGCTAATGGATCTTGCAAGCGGCGGGCAATGGACACTGCGCCACGAATCGACACATCTAAATCTGGGAACTCCAGCGCTGCCAGTTCGGAGGCAGAATAGACCGATGCACCGGCTTCGCTGACGATCACTTTCTGAGCGTTAACCGCCGGGAACTGTTTTTGCAGATCCAGGAAGAAGCGCTCAGTTTCGCGTGAGGCGGTGCCGTTACCGATGGCGACCAGCTCAACGTTATGTTTGATACACAGCGCTGCAACCTGCTGTGCGGCTTTCGCTGCCTGCCCGGTGTGGGGATAAACTGTGTCGATATCCACCAGTTTGCCGGTGTTATCGACTACCGCGACTTTTACACCAGTACGCAAACCCGGGTCCAGACCCATAGTCGCGCGCATGCCGGCAGGTGCTGCCATCAGCAAATCATGCATGTTGCGAGCAAACACGTTGATGGCTTCGTCTTCGGCACGTTCGCGCACGGTGCTCATCAATTCAGTTTCCAGGTGCAGCATCACCTTGATGCGCCAGGTCCAGTTAACGACAGCACGGCGCCAAACGTCAGCCGGTGCACCGTTCAGACGCAGACCTAAATGATCGATAATCAACTGCTCAGCATAACTTTCACGCGGCGGCTCATCAAATTGAGGATCGGCATTGAGTGCCAGTTGCAGCACACCTTCGTTACGGCCGCGGAACATTGCTAGCGCACGGTGCGAAGGCACTTGTGAAATCGGTTCATGATGGTCGAAATAGTCACGGAATTTTGCGCCTTCGACTTCTTTGCCATCCACCATACGTGAGGTGAGATGTGCGTTTTTCCACAAATATTCACGCACTTTTGCCAGCAGCGCGGCATCTTCGGCAAAACGCTCCATCAGAATATAGCGCGCACCATCGAGAGCGGCTTTAACATCGGCCACGCCTTTATCTGCGTCCACAAAAGCGGCGGCGGTGGTATCTGGATCGTGCTCAGGCTCGTTCCACAATGTATCGGCCAGTGGTTCCAAACCTGCTTCAATAGCAATTTGTCCACGAGTGCGGCGCTTGGGTTTATAAGGGAGATAAAGGTCTTCGAGTTCGGTCTTGCTGAGCGTGCTACCGATAGCGTTGGCGAGTTCTTCGCTGAGTTTGCCCTGTTCTTCGATAGATTTGAGGATAGTCTGACGACGCTCTTCCAGTTCACGCAGGTACCCCAGACGCTGGTCCAACTGACGCAGTTGGGTATCATCCAATCCCCCGGTGACTTCCTTACGGTACCGAGCGATAAACGGTACGGTATTTCCTTCATCCAGCAGACGCACCACGGAAGCAACCTGCTCCGGGCGAACCTGCAATTCCATTGCGATAATGCGGCTCAGTTGATCATTCATAAGTCTGGTATCTGTTTTATCAAGTGGGTGGCGTATACTCGTCATACTTGAAGTTGCTTCTGCGTTGGCTACATTACTCGGCCCATCCGTGGGCCTCGCCCCGTTGGGGCCGCTGCAAGCAGCGTTCAAATCTGCTCCTGGCAGATTTGTCATTTACCCGAATCACTTACTTGAGTAAGCTCATCGGGATGCATTCCCTTACCGCCTTGAGGCAACTCCAATTATTTTGGGTATAAATCAGGGGACAGTTATACGTTTTGGTTAGTTAAAATGCTAGTTCACTAATCCGACTGTCATGTTTTGGTGCCTTCAGTCTTGCTGACCGTAATCAATGGCATTGATATACCACTGTGCTTCACCGACTGGCGTCATCACGGTTGTGACATCGCCCACTTCTTTTTTTAACAATGCGCGGGCCATCGGTGAATCGATAGAAATATAGTCTTTGCGGCCAAATATTTCGTCATAACCGACAATACGAAAGCGCTTAGTATCGCCATCGTCGTTCTCGACCTCAACCCAGGCGCCAAAGAACACTTTACCGTCTTGCTGCGGTGAGTAATCAACAATTCGTAGCTGTTCGAGGCATTTCGTCAGGTAACGCACGCGACGATCGATTTCGCGCAGGCGTTTTTTGTTGTACTGGTAATCAGCATTTTCACTGCGGTCGCCAAGGCTGGCGGCCCATGTCACCTTTTTGGTCACTTCTGGGCGTTCTTCACGCCACAGAAAATCCAGCTCTTGCTTTAGCTTGTCGTAGCCTTCACGGGTAATTAGCTTCGTTTTCATGTTGCCTTCTGCGTTACACAAATAGATAACAGTATTTTATAGAGCGCATTGTTTCACAAATCTATCGTGCTGGCAGTGATAGAAAATTTGAGGAAAGCAGTGTGTTGCTATGGAATAAGCAAGGATAACCAATAGCCCCGTATCTTGAAGTATCGTGGGTATATGGTAGTTATTCTGATTAAAATGAGTACGAATTTTTTAACCAGATATTGTGTGTTAAGGTTTATACCCCTAGTAAAGATAATGGATTATTTTTATGCTAAAACGTGGCGGTTTAAGAATTTTAACCGGAGGAGAAATTTCTCTAGCACAGGAACTCTACTCTTTCTCGATTCGCTATAATCAAGTATGGGTTCATCATGGTAGCTATCTGCCATTTAGTATGCAGGATAAAGATACAATAATCATTAGATATAAAAATTACGACCCGCGTGAAAGTATCAAAGAACTTATTGCTAAATATCAACGTGTAATTGGAAATTTTTCATCATGAAAAAATTAATAATAGCATTGATATTATTCATCTCTGGATGTGTCGGGGATCGATTGGATTTTAGACATGAAGGGAGTGTTTATAAAAAAGGAAATGATTCAGTTTGCGTCACTTCTAAAGAAGGGGATAACATAACTTACTATCTTTTAAGCTCATCAGAAAATAATTATAGTCCACCATTACTATTTGAAGATAATATTGAAAGAAAATACCCTAACCATTGTTTTGATGTGAAATTAAAAAAGGGCGTTACTTACAATCTTATTTATGAAATGAATGATATTAAATATCGCGTGGATTTTAAACTTGACGATAAAAGTAATATAAAACAAGGCGTGAATTTATAGCTATTCGATTGTGAGTGTTAGGGTACCTAATGTAAGCATCTAGATACATTCCCTTTTGCTCACTATGGCTAACCTTAAAACGTTTGATTATTGATGGCTATGCCAACTACTACATACAGTAGCAATCAATGCTGCTGGCAGAGGGTAAGTCACGCTCGAAATCGTACGTGTGCAATAGATAGGGTGCGGACGTATCTATATCCATGTAATTTATGTTGGTATCATTGATTAACACCCTTCTATAGGTTATCGGCGATAAGGCAAGTGCTGAGGGGAAAACAGGCGAAGATAGCATTAGCTAGCGTTCGTAAGCCTCAATACCAGACGATTAGCCTGAGATTGTTGATAATTTAGGAAAACAATATCCATTGTTACAATTTCGGCTAGAATGTATACCATTAAAAGCTAGGTGTTACGGCCAGCTTTTTTAACAATACGAACTTCAGGTATTCACGCCTTTGGGAGTAATAAAGATGCAAGAAAATCACAAAATTCTGGTGGTTGATGATGACATGCGCTTGCGCGCATTGTTGGAACGTTATTTGACCGAACAGGGCTTCCAGGTACGTAGCGTCGCTAATGCCGAGCAGATGGACCGCTTGCTGACTCGCGAATCCTTCCACCTGATGGTTCTTGATTTGATGTTGCCGGGCGAAGATGGCTTGTCTATCTGCCGCCGTCTGCGCAGTCAAAGCAACCCGATGCCAATTATCATGGTGACTGCGAAAGGCGAAGAAGTTGATCGCATCGTGGGCCTGGAAATCGGCGCTGACGATTATATTCCTAAGCCGTTCAACCCGCGTGAACTGCTGGCACGTATCCGTGCAGTATTGCGCCGTCAGGCCAATGAACTGCCGGGCGCACCGTCTCAGGAAGAAGCTGTGATTTCGTTTGGTAAATTCAAACTGAACCTCGGCACGCGTGAAATGTTCCGTGAAGATGAACCTATGCCATTGACCAGCGGTGAGTTTGCTGTGTTGAAAGCCTTGGTCAGCCATCCGCGTGAGCCGCTTTCTCGTGACAAACTGATGAACCTGGCTCGTGGTCGCGAGTACAGTGCGATGGAGCGTTCTATCGACGTACAGATTTCACGCCTGCGTCGTATGGTAGAAGAAGATCCGGCTCATCCACGTTATATCCAAACCGTTTGGGGTTTGGGCTACGTCTTTGTCCCGGACGGCAGTAAGGCATGAGACGAATACGCTTTTCACCGCGTAGCTCGTTTGCCCGAACCCTGCTGTTAATCGTCACTTTGCTGTTCGTCAGCTTAGTGACGACTTATTTGGTGGTGCTGAATTTCGCCATCCTTCCAAGCCTGCAACAGTTTAATAAAGTCTTGGCATACGAAGTGCGTATGCTAATGACTGATAAGTTGCAGTTGGAAGACGGAACGCTGTTGGAGGTCCCTCCAGCGTTCCGGCGCGAAATCTATCGCGAACTGGGTATTTCTCTTTATACCAACTCTGCTGCTGAAGAGAGCGGTTTGCGCTGGGCGCAGCATTACGAATTCCTCAGTCAGCAAATGGCCCAGCAGCTGGGTGGCCCAACGGATGTCCGCGTTGAGGTTAATAAAAATACCCCGGTAGTTTGGTTGAAAACCTGGTTGTCACCAGATATTTGGGTGCGAGTTCCTCTGACCGAAATTCATCAAGGCGATTTCTCCCCGCTGTTCCGCTATACCCTGGCGATTATGCTGCTGGCGATAGGCGGCGCATGGCTGTTTATCCGTATTCAGAACCGACCCTTGGTGGAACTCGAACACGCCGCGTTGCAGGTTGGTAAGGGGATTATTCCGCCACCGCTGCGAGAATATGGCGCATCTGAAGTCCGTTCCGTAACGCGAGCCTTCAACCAGATGGCCTCCGGTGTTAAGCAACTTGCCGATGACCGTACCTTATTGATGGCTGGTGTCAGCCACGATTTGCGTACCCCGTTGACCCGTATTCGTCTCGCGACCGAGATGATGAATGACGAAGACGGTTATTTGGCGGAGTCGATCAATAAAGATATCGAAGAATGTAACGCCATTATCGAACAGTTTATTGATTACCTGCGTACCGGTCAGGAAATGCAGACGGAGATGAGCGATCTCAACTCGATCCTGGGTGAAGTAATTGCTGCCGAAAGTGGTTACGAGCGTGAAATCGAAACCGATATCGCAGACGGTGAATTGCTGGTTGATGTGCATCCATTATCGATTAAACGTGCGGTAGTGAATATGGTGGTCAACGCCACTCGCTACGGCAATGGTTGGATAAAGGTCAGCAGCGGCAGCGAATTAAACCGTTGTTGGTTCCAGGTTGAAGATGACGGCCCGGGGATTGAACCGGATCAGTTACAACATCTGTTCCAGCCTTTCGTCCGTGGCGACAGCGCTCGTACGACCAGTGGCACTGGCCTAGGTTTGTCGATTATCCAACGTATCATTGATGCCCATGCTGGCTCACTGGATATCGGCAAGAGTCCGCGTGGTGGTTTACGGATCAGAGCTTACTTACCGCAAGTGGAAGTTACTGAGAATCAGCAGGTTCCCTCTACAGAGGTGAAAAGCTAGATCGAGCTTTTGGGCGATTTCTTTGGGCCAGAAGCGCTTTCAGATCAATGACCGTGATTTGGGGTGGTTATTAAAACCAGAACGGTGAATATTTCGGTTTATCAAATCTAGGCCGAGATTATGCGGCTTTATGAAAACCAGAATGGTGTAATTTTCGGTTCTTCAAATGCCGTGTTTAATGTGGCTTTGCAGTCTGAACCGCCAGAAGGGGCGGTAAGCGCCGCCCCTTCTGAATCCCGCGCCTTTTCAAACATTTACTCTGAGTCCAGCGGAGGCCATGTTTCAGGAGCTTGCGTGATAGCGCAAATTTCATCCCTCCAGGATGCCCGACTGCGGGGTCGAGCCAATGATAAACCTATTGTCTCTCACCACTTGCCGGTGAAATTTTGAGTGCGCTTAGCGGCTTTTAAAATCAAGTTCAAAGGTGAAGCAAAGCAGTTTTCGTTTTTGACTTCAAAAAATCCAACAAGGCGCGCTCGAAATGGCGCTGAAGGAGTGGTGAGAAATCGCGAAGGTTTATTGAGCGAGTCCGAATCCCGACTGAAGGCACTGCGGAGCAGCGGAATTTGCGCCTGTCGCTGTCGCTCCTGAAACATGGCCTCCGCTGGACTCAGAGTAAATGTTTGAAAAGGCGCCGGATTCTAAAGGGCCGCGCCTAGGCCCTTTAGACGGCTTAGGCTGCGGAGCCGTATTGAGAACTGTATTTGATAAGCCGGAACGTTCACTGTTCTGGTTTTACAAAACAGCCCAACACTCGGTAATAGCTTTCAAGCCCTAGAAACCGCCCAAAACTCTGTCAAGTTTTCCGACTCATCACATAATACTCAGCCGCTTCCTCATGCCAGCGTTGGTTGCTTGGTGTCTGCCATGGATTGATTAATTCAATGCCGATTGTACAGAACGCACTGCTCTGGCTGGTTGCCAAGGTCGCCTGATGTTGTTGGCAAATCGCGGCGATTTGTAGCGTGGTATGGCTTAGGGAATGATTGATGGGCTGGGCGGCTAACTGAGCGTAATGCAACGCGCTGGCCGCATCAAATGGCAGGATGCGGCCTGAAAAGTCTTGATTGAACATGGCTAATAACGTCGAGGAGAAACGTTGTTTCAGTTCGCCTTCACTGAGACTTGCTATTGCAGTGAACAGTTCTGCGACACTTAGCGCGGTGAGATATAGGTGGTGAGTGTCCTGTGCATCAAGCCATTGCAAAACTTGCCGCTGTGGATTGCTGCTGATGACTTCTTTGATGACGCAAGTATCGAGGATGATCATCGCGGCGGCAGTTCCAGAGGTTTGTCTGACAAAGTCGAGAATCGTTGCTGAAGTTTACTGCCAAGGCCCAGGCTCGGCTGCGTTGATTGCAACGCTTGCCGTAGGATAATACGGGCTTCTTCCTCCATCGAATGACCATTTTTGGCCGCCGACAGACGCAAGAGTTCTTTTATTTCATCATCCAGATTTCTGATGGTGATCGCGGCCATGTTTGCCTCAGGGTTATTCAGTAGTCACCGGCATATTTTGGTTCGTGGTTGGGCAGAACGCAATGCAATAAAAAAGGCGCGAGAGTCGCGCCTTTAAACCTATCACGGGCAAAGAATAACTTAGAGCTTTGGCCCAGCGTTAACTAACGCAGCACCTGCTGGCGTCACGGTATATTTATCAAAGTTGCTGATAAACCGCTGCGCCAGATCTTCTGCTTTTTCTTGCCACTCGCTTGCATTAGCGTAAGTGTTACGTGGGTCGAGGATCTCGGTTTCCACGCCTGGCAGAGCAGTCGGTACTGCAAGGCCAAAGATTGGCAGAGTGAAGGTTTCTTCTTTATCGATGTCACCATTAAGGATGGAATCAATAATGGCACGGGTGTTCTTGATAGAGATGCGCTTACCAGTACCGTTCCAGCCGGTGTTCACCAGATAAGCCTGTGCACCCGCAGCCTGCATGCGTTTTACCAGCACTTCCGCATATTGTGTTGGGTGCAGCGACAAGAAGGCCGCGCCAAAACAAGCAGAGAAGGTTGGGGTCGGCTCGGTAACGCCGCGTTCAGTACCCGCCAGTTTAGCGGTGAAGCCAGACAGGAAGTGATACTGAGTTTGATCTGCGCTCAAGCGTGATACTGGTGGCAGTACCCCGAAAGCATCGGCGGTCAGGAAAATGACTTTAGTGGCATGTCCTGCTTTAGAAACTGGCTTGACGATGTTATCAATGTGATTGATTGGGTAAGAAACACGGGTGTTCTCGGTCTTAGAACCGTCATCAAAATCAATATTACCATCGGCATCAACAGCCACGTTTTCTAGCAAAGCATCACGTCGGATAGCTGCAAAAATCTCAGGTTCAGCCTGTTGGCTCAGCTTGATAGTTTTGGCATAGCAGCCACCTTCAAAGTTGAATACGCCGTCATCATCCCAGCCGTGTTCGTCATCACCGATCAACTGACGTTTAGGATCGGTAGAAAGTGTGGTTTTGCCTGTGCCAGACAAGCCGAAGAACACCGCAACGTCGCCTTTTTCCCCAACATTGGCGGAGCAGTGCATAGATGCGATGCCTTTTAATGGCAGCAGGTAGTTCATCACTGAGAACAGACCTTTCTTCATTTCGCCGCCGTACCAGCTACCGCCGATCAACTGCACGCCTTCGGTGAGGTTGAAGGCGACAAAGTTCTCGGAATGGAGACCTTGTTCTTTCCAGTTAGGGTTGGTGCATTTCGCGCCGTTCATGACCACAAAATCTGGCTCAAAGTCGGCCAGTTCCGCCTCGCTTGGGCGAATAAACATGTTGGTAACGAAGTGTGCCTGCCAGGCAACTTCGGTGATAAAACGAACTTTAAGGCGAGAGTCAGCATTAGCGCCGCAGAATGCGTCGACGACAAACAAACGTTTGCCTGAAAGTTGCTGACCGACTAAAGATTTCAGTGATGACCAGACTTCCTGACTCATCGGCTGGTTGTCGTTTTTACCTTTGCCTTGATCAGACCACCAAATAGTGTCGCGAGTCATATCATCACGAACGATATATTTATCTTTCGGCGAACGCCCGGTAAAGATACCGGTGTCAACGTTAATGGCACCCAGTTTAGTGAGTTGGCCACGTTCGAACCCTTGCAGACCAGGCGCAGTTTCTTCCTGATACAACAAATCGTAATCTGGGTTATAGATGATTTCACTTGCCTGCTGGATACCGTATTGTGCCAGCTTCTCGGTGGAAAGATGCTTATGCGGCATATCCCTGCTCCTTGTAAGTGTTTTGTGATGTTTTTGTATTTCGAGTGGTAAAACAATTGTACGGAGAATACCTTGTCTGTCTGAGACTGCTATCAAAAATTGTCGGTAGCATTGAGTTTTTGGCTCTTTTGGGAGATGGCACACGTGAGGATGTAACTACAAAAACAGTGATACATTTTTTGCAGGTATAAAATAATGATGGGCAACAATGCAGTCACCCATCAAAAATTCATTTACTTATTAGTGTGTTAATGGACGTTGTTTTCAGTGCTGCCCGCACTGCCTGAGCGTAATGACACCATATCCATTGCATCGAAGATGTAGTGGCTACCGCAGTAATCGCAATGCATATCAATCTGGCCGTCTTCTTCCAACATTTCCAGCACTTCTTCATCAGGCAGCGTCAATAGCGCATCACCGCAGCGCTCACGCGAGCAGGTGCAACGGAAGCACACATCTTGTGGTTCATAAAGGGTGACTTCTTCCTGATGGTACAGGCGATATAACACTTCATTAGCCGGTAAGGTGAATAGCTCCTCGGCTTTGATAGTGGTTGTCAGTTGTACCAAATTATTAAATTCTTCAGCATCGGTTTCTTGTGCCGGGAGAACTTGCAGCAGCATACCGCCAGCAGCAGGCTGGCCTGCTGATTCGCCGGTACGGATGAAAATACGGGTAGGCAACTGCTCGGATTGCATAAAGTAGTTTTCCAAACATTCAGCCAGCGTTTCACCTTCCAGACCTACGATGCCTTGATAACGCTCACCTTCGCTAGGTGTAATGGTGATCACCATATAGCCGTTGCCAATCATTTGCTTCAAGCTGCTATCTGCAGCAATTTCACCCTGAAGACGGGCAACGCCACGCATTTCCTGGCGGTTATTGCCGTTGATAACGGCCAACTTTAATGGGCCATCGCCTTGTAACTGAACGGTGATGTCACCATCAAATTTCAGTGTTGCGGTGAGCAGGCTGGTTGCGACCAACATTTCACCCAAAAGGTGACGGACTTCTGCCGGATAATCATGGCCAGCAATAATTTGCTGATAAGTTTCGCTTAGTGAAACCAACTCACCACGTACGGCGTGATGGGTGAACAAATAGCGGTGTAACTGGTCTGGATTGGACATAATATTCTCTCTGTTTGGCGTTTGAAGCGGCTTGAGCATCTTAGCTATCGTCTGCTTCGCCATATTTAAATTTGATCAGGTTGCGACGTTCTTTTTTATCTGGACGTCGGTCAGGATGCGGCATAGTTAACGCATTCAGTTTACGCGCCTGGGCAACTTTCTCCCGGTTATCAATGCTGGCCTGCGTTTCCTTGTACAGCTGTTGTGCTTCTTCTGCTCCACGACGCTGGCCGGTCAGGCCCAGAACAACGATGGTTCTCTCATCATTGCCTTGTCGCAGTTTTATCTCTGCATTCACCTCGACCTGTTTGCTAGGTTTCCCCCGCTGGCCGTTATAGTGAACCTTACCGCCTTCAATCATTTCGCGGGCAATAGCCCGTGTTTTATAAAACCGCGCCGCCCATAACCATTTATCGAGCCTAACGCTGTCATCCAATTGTGTCGTTTTATCCTTCATAATGGCTCCTTAAAACGGACGGATTATGAACTGAACGCCGCTGTTGAATGTTGCAAGGATGGCAACAAGCAATGGTAATCATTAACCGATGGATGGTTTAAAAACACTTTATTGGCAGCACTGGAGTCAGGATTTTCGATGCCGAGACAATAGCGGATGCCAAAGTTTTTTGCCGCATCGAGAATCGGTTCACCGTCATCGACAAAGAGCGTGCGCTGCGAGTCGAAATTAAGGTGCTTTTGTACCGCTTGCCATAAACGATGATCTTCTTTCGGATAACCAAATGTGTGGGTGGAAAGTAATAAATCAAGGTGCTTATCTAAGCCGGTATGCGCAATTTTTACCGCGAGTCCGTGAGTGTGGGCGTTAGTCAGTAAAATCGTCCGGCGTCCGCTATCGCGTAATGCGTGCAGAAAGGGCAGGGTATCTTCGCGTAAGCGTGCCGTTGCGCCAATATCGGCGATCATTTGATAAATATCGAGATCGAGTTTTTCAGCCCAGTAATCAAAGCAATACCAGTTCATGGTGTGCTGGACCGCCAGATATTCCCGGTGGATAAGCGCTTTGGCGTCTTCAATAGGAATGTGGCGTTTTTGGCTGAGCGTTAAAGGTACGGTATGTAGCCAAAAACGACTGTCAAAAGCCAAATCTAATAATGTGCCATCCATGTCCAGCAGCACGGTATCAATGTTTTTCCAGTCAAAATCTGGCGGCATGCAAGCTCCTGGCGGATGAGAATATTGGTGAGGTAACGGATAAAGATAATGACGGCCGGGTACCGTCATGTCACCGAAACTCACGCACTTTATTTATGAGGGCGCAGCGGCGAAGCCATGAACGTTGGATTAAAGCAGTGGTTGTAGTAATCCTGTATATCTTTAATACGATGCTTATCTTTGATGATGCGTTTCGTTAACACAATGACATTATAAATCATGCAGGCCGCCAAAAGCACCAATAACAAACTGGTGCCAAGATAGCGCCAAAGTGTTGAGATATCCGGTTCGCTGTGCAGGCTGATATGTCGGGTGCCATTGGCATCAGTATTAATATTAGTGATCACGCCTTGGGCGGTAAACGGCGCGTGCAGCAGCATCGTAGACAGGCTCTGGAGCTGAGCCCATTGCATCTGCGGGTTATAGTTAAATAGCGGCACTGAAGGCGCAGGTTGCGCGACCAGCTGTTTACCTTCATCGTTACTGATCAAGAATCCGCCAGGCGGTGGACTATTCAGTGCTTCAGCTGCCCGTAATGTTTCATGGGTGAAAAACGATGCGGTTGCTGTATTTGCCAAATCGCTAAGCATTTGTGCACTGACTGGGCGCAATAGAACATTCATGCCTTTAAGTGAACCAGATTGTGCTCGTTTAACGAGCGCAGCCCAGTTGTCTGCATTACCCAGATTCACTAAGGCATTTTTCAGGCGCACACAATTTTCGTTGTTGCCGCAAAGGTCTTGGGTTTTCAGCACGATATCTGAGAAATCATCGAGCAAAATCATGCCTGATTTTTCGATAGCAGTTGCTAATTGCGGGTTAATCGATTGCTCCGTTGCGCTATTGGCTGGATGCAATTGATTGTTCAGCGTTGCCAACAGTGCATTGGCTGCCTCTACTGTTTCTGATTCGGGTATCGGCAGCGGTGCCGCTTCATTCCAGTAAATGCCAGAGCAGTCGAAAGGCGCAAAGTTATTGCTTGGCCGCGTGTTGAAATGCGGTGGAACATAGCACATACCATTGCCCTTTACTTTCAGGATATCCCCAACGCGTAAGGGCGTTTTCTCTAATTCTTCTACGTGGCTGACTTGCGTAGTTTGCGCTCCTTGCAGCCAAGCCACGCTGAGCTTGAAAGGTAAACTCAGTGGGACATAAATAAACATCATCGCAAGTAAGATGAATGAACAGCAGGCCATCAACAGGTTCTTACCCCAATGTTGTAGCGGGAAGTTTTTCACTTCATCGTGCAGTGACAGGTAGTTCCCCTGACGCACAACCTGCTGATTGACGTAAACATCAATGTCAGTTTTTTGGCCCAGTTCATTATTAATATAGGGTTGCCAATGTGCCGGATAGACTAAATCGAGCACGCCCAGAGAGATATTGCTGATATCACCTTGGTTGGATTCGCCAAATAATCCCAAACGTTTAGGCATTCCCCGCAGGCAATGAATTTCTTTACGGTTCAAGCCCATTGACTGCGGAATAATGCGCCATGCTAACCAGCCGATCAAAATCGCAACACAAGCCAGCATCCAGGGCAAGATGGCAACCGGCCCGATAAGCGTAACGAACAGCAGCACCATAATCAGAGCGACGACGGCCGCCTCGCGAACGCCGTTTGATTGCGTAAGCTTTTGCTCTTCGTTGGTCTCTTTGCGCACATTAAGTAATTCAACATACGCATTATCTTCTTGCCGGATTGAGGCGTTTTCCGGCGGTTGACTCGGCACCGTTGGTGAAGGCGAGGTGCGATCATAAATGTGGTTCGCCAGTGAATGGCCGTTTAGTGAGATAACCAGCGGGACACTTTGCGTCTTGATAAGCTCAACATGATTTTCTGCCGCAATATATTGTTCCCAGAATGGCGGCAGATGAATCTCAGTGGTATCGATGAAATAGCGTGACTTGTTGTGTGTTTCACTGGCCAGCCCATAACGCGTAATCGCATTGGTGACCGAGAAGACGTTTTCACTTTTGGCAGTTAAGGTCAGCTTATCGCTCGATAACGAGAAGTTATTATTGTGTAGTAGGGGAGATTGCTCTGGACGTTGGCTATGGCGCAGGTATTGCTCTACCGCATCCCGTTCTTGTCGGGTCAGTTTCCGTTGCTTAGGATTTGATAAATTGATCGATGACAGGGCCACACGTCGGCGCTGGCGGGTAAACCAGATATAAACGCCTAGAGCAGTGAGACCAACAATCAATACAATCAATATCACAACAGTGCTCATCCGATCCCCGTTCAGATGCAGATGGCCTTATGCCATCAGAGAAGAATATGTTCTGTTCAACATAAAATATGTTCTATTCAACATAAAAGTTGGCTTGGGCCAATGTATAAGGATAAAGGCGAGCATAGTACAATTTATGCTCTTTGCCCTTCAAAATGCAGAGGTGTTTGCTGCCCTCGTTCACTCGAATTCCTTGTTGATACAAGTGCATCAGGATGAGTTCGGTAATCGCCTGCTCGTATCTCGAAGTAACTTGGTTACCTGTTTTTCTTAGGTCTAATCAAGCAGCAACGCAATATACGCCATTTTTGAGCATAACAACATTCTTACTAACACTGATATCAGGTCTAATCCTATTTTTAAATGTCGGTTGACTTGTTATTGAAGGATCTCTTCTGTGACTTCTTTTGACTCTGGAAGCCAATCGGCCCACAAGAAGTGGATATCAGGCTAAAATTTAGCGTTCAATGATTGCGATTGAGGCCAGCATTAACGCACAATGCAGTCAACTGAACATTTTTCTAGCAGGCAAATATAGCTTTTTTCACCGACAAGCGTTGGTCTGCGCAAAGGAATAATTTAATTGGGGACGATATGGATAAGCATCTGCAAAAACCTAAAATCCTAAAAGTAGACACTGTCGCCAGCTCCCGTTTGTTTACTATCGAGTCGGTTGACCTGACATTCAGCAATGGTGTGAATCGAGTCTACGAGCGCATGCGTTCTTCTGGCCGTGAAGCGGTGCTTATTGTGCCGGTAATTGGCGACGATTTGTTGCTGATTCATGAATACGCGGTGGGAACAGAAAGCTACGAATTAGGTTTTCCAAAAGGACTCATCGATCCTGGCGAAAGCGTGCTTGAAGCCGCAAATCGCGAGTTGATGGAGGAGGTCGGGTTTGGCGCAAAGCATTTTGATGTGCTGGCGAAATTGAGCATGGCCCCGTCTTATTTCTCTAGCAAAATGAATATTGTTATTGCTAAAGGATTATATCCGCAGAGTCTGGAAGGTGATGAGCCTGAACCGCTGCCACAGACCCGTTGGCCTATATCTCGTATGATGGAGTTGTTGCAACAACCTGATTTTACTGAAGCCAGAAACGTTAGTGCACTGTTTTTGGCGCGGGAATTCTTGCAGCGTGAGCTTCTCTAATCGCCCTAATCGTTGAGATTGAGTTAGCGAGAATAAAAAAGCCGGTCTGCTTATCAGCATGACCGGCTTTTTGTTGCCTTTTTGACGTCGCGAGGTCAGACACTTTCGTACCTGACCGACATTTCGGTACTATTTAGCTCATCTATCAGAACAGTTCATGCGACTCACCATTATCCATAATGGTGGTACCGACTTCATGAACAGCGCGTTCTGTTGGCTGGGTGCCATCGATAAAGTATTCAGGACGGCTGCTGCTGGTGCCGTCAGATAGCTTACCGGTTTTTCTATCGATATTAACCGTCACAATACCCGGCGGTGGTGCCAGCGGTTGCTCGGGAACGCCTTCCAGCACGGCTTTCATATAATCGTCCCAGGCTGGCTGTGCCGTTTTGGCTCCGCCTTCATAGCCAGAGATCTGATCCGCAATTGCTCCTGATGCGGTGGTACGGCCTAAATCGCGGCGGTGATCGTCAAAACCGATATACACAGACGTCACGTAACCAGGGCCATAACCGGAGAACCATGCATCTTTTGAACTGTTGGTCGTACCGGTTTTTCCACCGATATCGTGACGTTTCAAATCACGTCCTGCACGCCATGCGGTACCCATCCAACCTGGTTCACCAAAGATATTGCTGTTTAGCGCATCGTGGATCAGGAAAGAGAGCTGAGTGCTGATAACGTGCGGCGCATATTCCTGGTCGCCGTCTTTCGCAACTTGAGTCGTAGTGACCTGCTCGAGTTGTGGCATTGGTACCGAATTGTTATTGGCTTCATTAGACACGGCGACATTTTCAACATTGTCATCTGACAACACTGCTGAATGCTGAGAGTCACCATAAATCACCGGTATATTGCAGGTTTCACAGGCAATTTTAGGTTTCTCTTCAAACACGGTTTTACCCGATTCGTCGATAATTTTACTGATGAAGTACGGATCAATCAGATAGCCGCCGTTGGTCAGTGTGGCGTAGCCTCGTACCAGCTGTAACGGGGTAAAGGACGCAGAACCCAATGCCAGTGATTCTGAGTGCACGATGTTGGCTGCCGGGAAGCCGAAACGTTGCAAATAGTCCGCCGCATAGTCGACACCCATTGCTCGCATCGCACGTACCATGACGACGTTTTTAGATTGCCCTAAACCTTGGCGTAAACGGATTGGACCATCGTAGGTTGCCGGGGAGTTCTTCGGTCGCCAATCGGTACCAGCACCGGCATCCCAACGGGTAATTGGCGCATCGTTGAGAATAGAAGCCAGCGTGAGCCCTTTGTCCATAGCCGCGGTATACAGGAATGGTTTGATGTTTGAACCTACCTGACGTAAAGCTTGGGTCGCTCGGTTGAATTTGCTCTGGTTGAAGTCGAATCCACCGACTAATGCTTCGACAGCACCGTTTTGTGGGTTCAATGACACGATAGCTGAGTTAACGTCTGGCACCTGAGACAGCCACCAATCATCGCCAACTTTGCGGATCCAGACTTGTTGGCCTGAGTGCACGACCTCGTTCACGCTTTTTGGCGTTGGGCCTTGGCTGATATCTGAACGATAAGCTCGTGCCCAGCGCATACCGCTAAATGGCAGGCTGACGCTCTCGCCGTTGGCCATTAACGCCGTTGCCTGCGCATTGTCCGTCTGGGTAATAACCGCAGGGAACAGTGGCCCATAAACCGGCAGATTTTTTAGCGACTCAACAATGCGTTTTTGATCCCAAGGCGTTTCACCTGCTTTCCACAGCACGTTAGCCGGGCC
This sequence comes from Rouxiella sp. Mn2063, assembly GCF_049319665.1. Classification (NCBI taxonomy): domain Bacteria; kingdom Pseudomonadati; phylum Pseudomonadota; class Gammaproteobacteria; order Enterobacterales; family Yersiniaceae; genus Rouxiella; species Rouxiella sp. Mn2063. The sequence goes on from NZ_JBMOUD010000002.1 coordinate 386,476, forward strand.
GCGGTAACCGTGGCGCATATCATAAGCTAAGACGTTATTACGTAAGGCGTCTTGTGCAGCCAACTGGGTCTTTTTCGTAATAGTGGTGTAAACCTGATAGCCATCGGTATACGCGTTATCACCATAACGTTTCACCATCTCTTGGCGCACCATTTCAGTCAGATAAGGGGCTGAGAAGGCGATTTCTGGCGCGTGATAGTTAGCAACCAGCGGTTCCTGGCGCGCTTCATCATACTGAGCTTGAGTGATGTATTTCTCATCGAGCATGCGCGCTAAGACAACATTGCGGCGTGCTAGCGCACGGCTGTGGGAATACAGCGGGTTAAACGTTGACGGCGCTTTTGGCAAGCCGGCGATAACAGCCATCTCACCTAGCGTAAGCTGATCAACATTCTTACCAAAATAGACCTGAGCCGCCGAACCTACGCCATAAGCGCGATAGCCGAGATAAATCTTGTTGAGATATAGCTCAAGAATTTCATCCTTGTTCATCAACTGTTCAATACGGATAGCCAGGAAGGCTTCCTTGATTTTGCGAGTCAATGTGCGTTCTGGGCTAAGGAAGAAGTTTCTCGCCAGCTGTTGAGTGATGGTACTTGCCCCTTGGCTTGCATGGCCAGAGACCAACGCTACGGAAGCCGCTCGGAAAATACCGATTGGGTCAACACCGTGGTGCTCGTAGAAACGGCTGTCTTCAGTGGCAATAAACGCATGCACCAGATTCGGTGGGATCTGATCGAGTTTCAGTGGAATACGGCGTTTCTCACCGTATTGAGCGATCAAATTGCCCTCGGCACTGTAAACCAGCATTGGCGTTTGCAAACGCACATCTTTTAGCGTGGCAACGTCAGGTAGCTGTGGCTCGATATATCGATAAAGCCCATATATCGAGGCAACTCCCAACAAAATGCAACACAGTGCAAAAATGAATAAATACTTTACGAACTTCACCTGAGATTTCCCATTAAATGACTTTTGGGCAGTTTATAAATAACCGCGCGCGCAGTACGGTGGTGGCAGGCAAGAGTATAAAGGCAAGCCTACGACATGGATACGTTCTTTTTTCAACCAAATGATATGGAGGTCAGGCCGATATGTGTCTAAAAGCATGGCAGATAGGTTTGGATATTCAAACCGGATATGCCAGAGCAATAGCCGTTCAGCGGAGACGCAACGGTTGGCAATTGCGTCATTGGTGGCAGCACCCCATCACGGAGGATATTCTGCGTGAGGGGATATTATATGAGACCGCGCCACTAATCGCCATTTTATCCAAGTGGCGCTCCAGCTTGCCCAGACAAATTTCATTGCGTTTAAGTCTTCCGGCGCAGCGAATCATGCAGCAACGCATGCCAGAACCAGACATGCGGCTGCGTGAGCCTCATCGCGAAACCTACATCAAAACCAGCGCCAGTAAGCAACTTCCACTAAGTCAGCAATCGTTGGTGATGGATTATCGCGCCGACCCTTGTGGCGATCGGCAGCTTATTGTCACCGCAGCGCAGCAAAAAGAGGTAGCCCAGTGGCAGGCCTGCTTGGCACAGGCAGGTTTATTTCCACAGGTGATGGAGCTTGCGCCTTGTGCGCTGCAAATCGCCGCTTGTGCAGCCAGATTAAACCCCGAAACGCTATTAGTTCACCCATTAGACGGTGGCTGGATGTGGGCTTCGCCTTGGGGGCTGCCTTTTGAATTTGGCGTCATCAATGCCGAAGAAGCGCCAGAACTTACACAATTGCGCCAAGCTATCGTGTTGCAATATCGGGCCGGGAAGCTCTGTGAAGAGGGGCTTTATTGCAGTCATACCTTCGACGGACCAATGCCTGATGTATGGAAAAGTTGGTCACCGCTGTGTGCTTTGACACAAATGTCTGCGCCGCTCCCAGGTAATCCAGAAGCCTTTGCAATAGCGATGGGGCTGGCGCTAAGAGCGGATGACGGCTGATGCTACAAGTCAATTTATTACCGTGGAGACAATGGCAGCGCCTGCGGCGTTTAAGTAATGCATTTTGTGTTGTTACGGTCCTAATCATGCTGATAGTGCCGTTGTTCATCGGTTGGCAGTGGTATTTGCAAGATGATATTGCCACCAATCAAAGAACGCTGGCTGCATTGGCGCATCAGCGACAGGCTTTGGCACACCAACAAAGCCTGGTAGATAAGGCCGAGGCGTCCTTATTACTGGTACAGCAGAGAAGGGAGCAAAGTTTGCAACAATATCGGCGTAGTTTGCGTTATCTAAATTTGCTGCAAGCTGTCTCCACAGCGATCCCCGATGAGGTGTGGCTAACACAATTGCATGAACATGACGGCAAACTGATGTTATCTGGGCTCAGTCTGGACTATCCCCAACTATTGGCATTCAGTAAACATTTGCAGTCTTTTGGTGTATTGGAACATATCACCCTCCACGAAGTGAGTCAGCTACCCACGCAGCGCCTGCGTTTTGTGATTCGTGCCAACTTGAGTGAACAGGATAATTCGCCGTTAGCCGAATACGGCCTTTTCCTCGATAGGGGCAACAAGGAGCCTTTCTATGCGCGTATTTTATCGTCATCACGGTGATAAAAATCGTCTGAATACAAAGAGCTTCCCTGGCCTCTTGGCGGCTAACCCGGCTTTGACAAGATGGCTCGATAAACCACGATGGCAACGGGTGATGTGGATGGGCGCGGTACTGTTGATCCTTTGTTGTGGAGCATATTGGCTCATGATCCACGGGCTTTGGCAGGAACAGCAACGGATAAGTCAGGATGTCTCGCAACAGCGCCTAACGGTTATTACACAGTATCGCGCGTTGCTCCTGCGCCCTGTCAGGGCTGAAGTAGATGAAAAACGACAGGCATTATTGATGCAGGAAAAAAGCCGGCCGCCGCTTACGCAACAAATCGCTGCACCGTTGGCGGCATCTAACGCGCGGTTAAAGCAGTGGCAACCCGAACCTGCTGTTGAATCGGGTTTATCGCGCTCGGCGCTGAAAGTGCAAATGGATTATCCGGGCCTGGCCGTTTTCCTACAAAAACTGTTAGCGGGGAGCAGTCCACCGTCTATCGAGCAGCTTAGCCTTAACGCTATTTCAGGTGAGCTAGATATCGACATGCTGCTATCGGCATCGCGTTATTCTGCCCAACGGCCCGCTATGCCAGATGTGGTGTTATCCCGCGACCCTTTTAACCAACGAACAATAGAACAGTGCCTTGAGCGGCATGATGTATTAAGCCAATCGCTGCTTAAAGGTATTGTCGGTAGCAATACAAAGCGAACCGGCTGGCTAGCCTGGCCGGATGGCAGTTGGAAAAAGGCACAAGCAGGGCACAGTATTTCCTCTACGGACTGGTTAGTTGATTCGGTTGCTACCGATAGCATCGTGCTGATACGTCATGGGCTGAAAAATGACGGTGCATCTTGTGATGCAGGTCATAAGCGGATGAGCCTTCACCCGGAGAGCGAAAACCAGAAGAAGCCAGAGAAAGCATTACAAAAATGGATTAATAAGGCAGAACAGGATGACATGGACGATCAAGGTAGCTAGCAGGCTGGGGTGGATAATAACAATTATTGGGTTGGCGGTAGTGCCAGCCGTTCAGGGACACGCGGCAAAAACCAAGGCAGGGAAGACGCACGTTATCGATAAAACAATCGGCAACGCAGCCATGAACAAGATAAGCCTAGAGTTTAACGACGCGCCGCTGAATGTGGTTTTACAGGCGTTGGCGGATCACCAACAGCTGAATCTGGTTGTTGCGCCAGGTGTCGAGGGAGTATTAAGCCTGCGTTTGAGAGATCTGCCGTGGCAGCAGGCATTCGAGATTATTTTGCAGATGGGTAAGCTGACCAGTAAGAAGCAGGGCAACGTACTGATGATTTTTCCTGAATCGGAACTGCTATTGCTGCACCAGCAGGAAGTCGAACGAAAGGCGCAGCAGTTGAGTGAACAGCCGTTAGTGAGTAAAACATGGGCATTAAAACACGCTGATGCTAACGAAGTCGCAACCAGTTTGAACGCCCAGCAAGGTGCCTTGTTATCGGTACGTGGACAGGCCTCGGCAGATAGCCGTACTAACACGCTATTAGTTCGCGACACTGCCAAGGTGCTGGACGATGTTTTATCTTGGGTTGATGCGATGGACAGACCGTTACAACAGGTGCAATTGGTGGCGCATATCGTGACGATTAACAGCCATAGTTTGCGTGAGCTTGGCGTGCGTTGGGGTTTTAACTCGTCGGAAACTCAAGCCAGCAGCATGGTCATTGATCACCTGAATATGGGCTTACCCGTTGCGAATCCAACGCTGACTGCAGGCTTTAATCTGGCACGCATTAGCGGGCGGTTGTTGGATCTGGAACTTACTGCGTTGGAGCAAGAAGGAAACGTTGAGATTATTGCCAGCCCAAGATTGCTGACGGCCCATGCACAAACCGCCAGCATCAAGCAGGGAACTGAGATTCCTTATCAGGTTTCTAGCGGGGCAAGCGGGAGTACGTCCATCGAATTCAAAGAGGCAGTGTTAGGTATGGAGGTGACGCCCAAAATCCTGCCCAATGGTGCAATCACGCTAGCACTAGAAATTAGCCAGAATATGCCGGGTCGTTCTATTCGCCAGGCTGAAGGGGAAGCGCTAGCAATAGATAAGCAGGAAATCAAAACTCAGGTCACGGTCAAAAATGGGGAGACCATTGTGCTCGGTGGCATTTTCCAGCGCCATAATGAGAAAGGTCAAAGTAAGGTTCCCGGGCTTGGCAATGTGCCCGTTATTGGATCATTGTTTAAATATCAATCAACAGAACAGCGACGACGCGAGTTAGTCATTTTTATTACCCCAACATTGATAGAAAGCCAATAGGATAACGGTTCGCTAATGTATGAAATGGCATACTAAAGTTGAACTTATGAAACTTTTTGTGTCACTAAAGCCTTATGGGTTTGACGCTGCGGCCGATTTAGCTTACAAGGGTTACCGAATTGAGCACCGAGATTTTTAATTAATGCAATCACGCCGAAAAAAACGTACGTTTTCCCTCCTGCGGCGTGGTTTGTAATTTATTCGGTTGCCAAACTACCAGGAGTGTTGAGATAATTTTTATCTGATCTCACACTATCGCTCATGAGGTTTCAGTTTAGGTCCCGTCGCTGATTTGATTGGCGGGGCGGGTTATCATCAACGAATTGTCTTAGTAATACCGAAAAACATGGCAGAGAAACGCAATATCTTTCTGGTTGGGCCTATGGGTGCCGGCAAAAGCACTATTGGTCGACAGTTAGCTCAACAACTCAATATGGAGTTCTTCGACTCCGATCACGAAATTGAGCGACGTACCGGAGCTGATGTGGGCTGGGTATTTGATTTGGAAGGCGAAGATGGATTCCGCGACCGCGAAGAAAAAGTGATCAACGAACTCACCGAAAAACAAGGCATCGTTCTGGCAACTGGCGGCGGCTCGGTTAAATCCCGTGAAACCCGTAACCGTTTGTCTGCGCGAGGCGTCGTCGTATATTTAGAAACTACAATTGAAAAACAGTTGGCACGCACACAGCGTGACAAAAAGCGTCCTTTGTTGCAGGTCAGCGCACCGCCACGAGAAGTATTAGAAGCATTAGCGGCTGAGCGTAACCCGTTGTATGAAGAGATTGCCGATGTCACTATCCGTACTGACGATCAAAGCGCCAAAGTAGTTGCTAACCAGATAATCAACATGCTGGAAAGTAACTAAGTTTGGTATTTCGCAATTGCCTGAGAGTGTAAGTTAAGAAGGTCACTGAGCGCGAGATGGAGAGGATTACCGTAACGTTAGGGGAGCGTAGTTATCCCATTACGATTGCCGCCGGATTATTTAATGATCCGGCTTCTTTTATGCCTATAAAGGCTGGCGATCAGGTCATGCTGGTAACAAACCAGACTTTGGCGCCTCTCTATCTGGACAAGGTCCGTTCAGTGTTAGAGCAGGCAGGCGCTCATGTTGATCAGGTGATTCTACCTGACGGTGAGCAGTATAAATCCCTGTCTGTTCTTAATGATGTCTTTTCCGCGTTACTGGAGAAGCCTCATGGTCGTGATACCACGCTTGTTGCCCTTGGCGGTGGCGTGATTGGAGATTTGACAGGTTTTGCTGCGGCAAGTTATCAGCGCGGCGTTCGCTTTGTTCAAGTGCCAACGACTCTTCTATCTCAGGTCGATTCTTCCGTTGGGGGCAAAACTGCCGTCAACCACCCGTTAGGCAAAAACATGATAGGCGCATTTTATCAACCTGCGTCTGTTGTCGTCGATCTCAATTGCCTGCAAACACTTCCTGCCCGTGAGTTGTCCTCAGGACTGGCAGAGGTGATAAAATACGGCATTATTTTAGATGCCGACTTCTTTACTTGGCTTGAAGACAACATGGATGCGTTGTTGGCTCTCGATATGAGTGCTATGGCTTACTGTATCCGTCGTTGCTGCGAGCTGAAAGCTGAAGTAGTGGCTGCCGATGAACGTGAAAGCGGCATGCGCGCTTTACTCAATCTAGGCCATACTTATGGTCATGCCATCGAAGCCGAAATGGGCTACGGCAACTGGCTGCATGGAGAAGCTGTTGCAGCAGGAATGGTGATGGCGGCCTTTACCGCTCACCGTTTAGGACAGTTTAGCTTACAGGATGTTGAACGTATCAAACGACTTATCTCACGTGCTGGCTTGCCTGTTAGCGGCCCTGATGAGATGACGGCGGAATCTTATCTGCCACATATGATGCGAGACAAGAAAGTGTTGGCGGGAAAATTGCGATTGGTACTGCCTACGGCAATCGGACAATCAGAAGTACGTTCTGGTGTGTCTCACGAAATGGTGCTGGCCTCCATTGAGGATTGTCGGACTGTTTGAGCCTAGTGCTTAACAGACTTCAGTTTTGCTAAACAGCCCGGCAATAAATGATGACGGGCTGCTTTGTGTCAGCAGAAAGTTAGCGTTTATCCGCCATAATTGTTGCCTGCTTAATGTGATGCTATGCGGGCCTTAGGCTGGGTTGGAGGATTTTAGATGGATGATGTAAAACCAGAAGATGCTCTGAAATCAGAACACAATCTGAAGTCAGAACATGACCTGATCCCAGAGCATGACTTGCTCCCAGAAGATGATCTCATTCCTGAGGACGATCTTAAACCCGATACAAGCGATCGTCCTGTTTCACGTTCTTCCCGTTCGCGCAAACCCGCAGCTTCTGCTTCTGGCCCTAAAGCATCTGGCGCTAAAACAGCGGTATCTCGTCAACATATCATGATTGGTGTCGGTATTTTGGTGCTGATTTTACTGATCGTTGGTATCGGTTCGGCGCTAAAAGCACCGACTGAACACCAGCTTTCTCAGCAGGCCAACGCACCCAAAGATATTAATTTGTCTGGTGCAGGTAGCGATGCTGCTGCAACGCCAGCACAACCAGCAGACGGTTCTCAGCCATCTGTGGCTCCATCTTCTGCAACTCAGCCTCAGACAGATGCGGCTCAACCGTCTCCTGCCCAACAGCCGGCAGCCGATGGACAACAGCAGCCGCAGAATATTGGTTTACCACCGATCTCTTCTACGCCGACGCAAGCTGCCGCACCGACAGGTGATGCACAGCTTAAAGAGCGTGTTGATTTGCCTGGTGATATCAATGATGCGTTGGCTCAACAGCAGAACCAGGTCAACGCGGCCGCTCAAGATGGCATTAATGCTGGGACACAGTCTCAGACCTCTTTGCCAACAGCACCAGCAACGGTTGATACTTCAATCAAAGGCGCACCGAAAGTTGTCGCTCCTGTTAAAGAGACTGCTCCACGTCCAGTGCGTAGCAAACCTGCACCGGTTGAGCATCGTCAGCCTGCGCATGTTGCGCCAGTACGCGAAGCTAAGCCTAAAGCACATGAGCAAGTGCGTAAGCCAGTAGTGCAAAAAACCCAAGAGCATAAGCCAGCAGTGCATCAGTCCGAAGCTCGTACGCCTGTTGCTGTTAAGCCGGAAGCCAAAGCGCCAGCGCATGTGGCCGCTCAACAGCCAGCGGCAGTTGCCAGTGGCAGTGCAAGCTCACTGAAATCTGCACCGGGCAGTCATTTTACTCTGCAATTAAGCGCGGCATCGCAAGCAACTTCGCTGCACAATTTTGCCAAGCAGCAGGGTTTGAAGAACTATTCGGTTTATCAGACTGTACGTAATGGCCAACCTTGGTTTGTGTTGGTGAGTGGCAATTATGCTTCTTCTGCTGATGCTAAACGTGCAATAGCTAGCTTGCCTGCTGATGTTCAGGCGAAAAAACCGTGGGTTAAACCTGTACATCAAGTGCAGCAAGACCTGAAAAAATGAATTTGATCTCGTACGCGATTGCTGTCTAAAAGCAGAGTACAATCCGCGGCTGTGAATTGTATAAGTAGCTAATTGATAGCATGAAGAAAAACCGCGCTTTTTTAAAATGGGCTGGTGGCAAGTATCCGCTGGTAGATGACATCAAACATCATCTACCTGCGGGGGATTGTTTAATTGAGCCTTTTGTTGGTGCGGGATCGGTATTTCTGAATACTGATTACAAATCGTACATCCTGGCTGATATTAACAGCGACCTGATTAATCTTTATAACATCGTGAAAACCCGCACAGACGAATTTGTGCGGGATGCTCGCGTGCTTTTTTCCCCTGAATTTAATCAATCAGAGCGCTTTTACGAATTTCGGGAAGAGTTTAACCGCTCTCAGGATGACTATCGCCGCTCGGTACTTTTTTTGTATCTCAACCGTCATTGCTACAACGGGCTGTGCCGCTATAACTTGAGCGGTGCTTTTAACGTCCCATTTGGCCGTTACAAGAAACCTTATTTCCCCGAGGCTGAACTCTACTGGTTTGCCGAAAAAGCACAGAATGCACAGTTTGTCTGCGAGCATTACCAGCAAACTCTGTTGAAAGCGAAAGCCGGATCGGTGGTGTATTGCGATCCGCCTTATGCGCCGCTCTCGGCAACGGCGAATTTTACGGCCTATCACACCAATAATTTTAGCATGGCAGATCAGATGAACCTGGCTCAGTTAGCCGCTCAGCTTTCTAGTAAGCACGGGGTACCCGTACTGATTTCCAATCACGAGACGCCGCTGACGCTTGAGTGGTACGCTGGTGCTGAGTTGCATCGGGTTTCCGCTCGCCGGACTATCAGCAGTAATGCATCTCAACGTAGTAAAGTGAATGAGCTTTTGGCACTGTACTGTAAAGGCTAAGACCAATATCGCTAAGCTAGGGTCATGGCTCTAATTTGGTAAATACCCCTATCGTTTGGAGAAGCGGATGAAAAAGTTTTTGATAGCCCCGTCCATTCTGTCGGCTGATTTTGCCCGTTTGGGTGAAGATACTGTCAACGCGTTAAAAGCTGGCGGCGATGTCGTGCATTTCGATGTAATGGACAATCACTACGTGCCTAACATGACGATAGGGCCAGTTGTATGCCAGGCGCTGCACAAATACCTGCAACAGGCAGGTGTTGATGCGCCTATTGATGTGCATTTGATGGTTAAACCGGTCGATAGTCTGATCCCCGAATTCGCCGCGGCGGGTGCAACCTATATCTCTTTCCATCCAGAAGCGTCAGAACACGTTGATCGCACTATTCAGTTGATTAAAGAGCACGGCTGTAAAGCCGGTCTGGTTTTCAACCCGGCGACCTCTTTGAGCTATCTTGATTATGTGATGGATAAGCTAGATGTCATCTTACTGATGTCCGTTAACCCTGGCTTCGGTGGTCAATCATTCATCCCTGGTACACTTGATAAATTACGCCAGGCGCGTAAGCGTATTGATGAAAGTGGCTATGATATTCGCCTGGAAATTGACGGCGGTGTTAAACCGGAGAATATTGCTGAAATTGCTGCGGCAGGGGCAGATATGTTCGTTGCCGGTTCTGCTATTTTCAATCAGCCCGATTATGGGGTGGTGATTGATAAAATGCGTAGCGAGTTGGCGAAGGTGACACATGGCTGAGGCGCTTTCACTGCGCGGTGCGGCTTTTGACCTAGATGGTACGCTGGTTGATAGTGCGCCGGGTTTGGCACAAGCGGTCGATCTGGCCTTAGCGGATTTCTCTTTGCCGCCTGCGGGTATTGCTCGTGTCAGTACCTGGATTGGTAACGGCGCTGATGTCATGGTTGAGCGAGCGCTGCGTTGGGCTGAAGGCGATATGTCCCCTGCGTTTCGCCAGCAAGTGCGTGAAAAATTCGATCGTTACTATGCGCAAACCGTTGATGCAGGTAGCCAGCTATATCCGCAGGTAAAAGAAACGCTGGCGGCACTGGTGGCAGCGGGTATTCCGCTTGGTGTCATCACCAACAAACCTACGCCGTTTGTCGCGCCACTGTTAGCCTCGTTGGGCATTGAGCACTATTTTACGCATGTCATCGGTGGCGATGATGTGGCTGTGAAAAAACCGCATCCCGCGCCGATTTATCTGATGCTCGCCAAGCTAGGATTGCACGCCAGTGAATTGGTCTTTGTAGGGGATTCACGTAACGATATTCAGGCGGCACAGGCTGCAGGATGCTGTTGCGTAGGCATGACATATGGATATAACTACGGTGAAGCTATCGCGCTGAGCAAACCTGACAGGGTCCTTGAACGCTTTGCCGACCTTCTGCCCACTTTTGGGCTAGCACCTTTACAGAATCAGGAAGTTTAAAATGAGTAAACCCATTGTATTTAGCGGCGCGCAGCCCTCAGGTGAGTTGAGTATTGGTAACTACATGGGTGCATTGCGTCAATGGGTTAACATGCAGGATGACTACGAATGTATCTACTGTATCGTTGACCTGCATGCGATCACCGTTCGCCAGGATCCCGTTCAGTTACGTAAGGCGACGCTCGATACGTTGGCGCTTTACTTAGCTTGTGGTATCGATCCGCAAAAAAGTACCATTTTTGTTCAGTCTCATGTGCCTGAGCACACGCAACTGGGTTGGGTACTGAACTGTTATACGCAGTTTGGCGAACTAAGCCGCATGACGCAGTTTAAAGACAAATCTGCGCGCTATGCTGAAAACATTACTGCGGGTCTGTTTACTTATCCGTCGCTGATGGCGGCCGATATTCTGCTGTACCAGACCAATCAGGTTCCGGTAGGCGAAGACCAAAAACAGCATTTGGAACTGAGCCGCGATATCGCTAATCGTTTCAATAATCTGTATGGCAACGTATTTGCGATCCCTGAGCCGTTCATTCCTAAATCCGGTGCTCGTGTGATGTCCTTGCAGGACCCGACCAAAAAGATGTCCAAATCAGATGATAACCGTAATAACGTTATCGGCCTGTTGGAAGATCCAAAATCGGTAACTAAGAAGATCAAACGTGCCATGACCGACTCTGAAGAGCCGCCTGTCATTCGTTATGATCAAAAGGCAAAGCCAGGTGTATCTAACTTGTTGGATATCCTCTCTGGTGTGACTGGCAAATCAATCCCTGAGCTAGAAGCTGAATTTAACGGTCAGATGTATGGGCATTTGAAAGGTGCTGTCGCTGACGCTGTTTCTAGCATGTTGACTGATTTGCAGACGCGCTATCACCATTTCCGTAATGATGAAGCACTGTTGCAGCAAATCATGCGTGAAGGTGCGGAGAAAGCCCGCGCTCGTGCGCAAGATACGCTGAAAAAAGCCTATGAAGCCGTCGGTTTTGTCGCACAGCCGTAATTAATGACACAGCTTAGATTAAGGAACCACGTTCACAAAACGTGGTTTTTTTTCGCCCAGATACAGGCTCAGATAAGTGTCGTCAGGGGCTTGGCATGGTAAAACAGTCTATCGGTAGTAATTGGCCATCGGCACTTCTTTGCCATCGTCAATGATTATGCCTGCATTGAATAACAAACTGATGGGAAGGGATGAGACGTGGAGAAAAACAGCTTACAGGCGATTAAGAACGTACGAATACCTCATTGTGAAGGATTGTGGCAGATAGCGTTTGCCCAAGGAAAGATCCAGCAGATTACGCCTCAGCCGCAGGATAACGGGCCACAAGAGGGAGTATTAGATGCGGAAGGTGGCCTCGTGTTACCGCCATTTATTGAACCACATATTCATTTAGATACCACGCAAACTGCCGGGCAGCCATCATGGAATCTCTCCGGCACGCTGTTTGAAGGTATTGAGCGTTGGGCTGAGCGTAAAGCGTTGCTGACGCATGAGGATGTGAAGCAGCGTGCCTGGCAAACGCTGAAATGGCAAATCGCCAACGGTATTCAGTTTGTCCGTACTCACGTTGATGTGTCCGAACCTAATTTGACGGCGCTTAAGGCGATGTTGGAAGTAAAACAGGAGGTTGCCCCTTGGGTTGAGCTACAAATTGTGGCGTTTCCCCAAGAAGGGATTATGTCTTATCCCAACGGCGAAGCCTTACTTGAACAAGCCTTGCAACTTGGAGCCGACGTCGTAGGTGCTATCCCGCATTTTGAATTTACCCGTGAATATGGCGTCGAATCGCTGCATAAAACCTTCGCGCTGGCGCAAAAATATAACAAGCTGATTGATGTACACTGCGATGAAATTGACGATGAGCAGTCGCGATTCGTAGAAACTGTGGCAGCGTTGGCACATCGTGAGCAGATGGGCGAGCGGGTAACGGCTAGCCACACGACCGCCATGCATTCGTATAACGGTGCTTATACCTCGCGCTTGTTCCGTTTGCTTAAGCTTTCCAAGATTAACTTTGTTGCTAATCCATTAGTGAATATTCACTTGCAAGGGCGCTTTGATACTTATCCCAAGCGCCGTGGTATCACGCGGGTTAAAGAGATGCTCGAAGCAGGGATTAACGTCTGTTTTGGGCATGATGATGTCTTTGACCCTTGGTATCCTTTGGGCACCGCCAACATGCTGCAAGTTTTGCATATGGGGTTACATGTTTGTCAGTTGATGGGATATGAGCAAATCAACGACGGTATTAATTTGATTACTACTCACAGTGCGAAAACGCTAAATCTATCGGATTACGGCATTAAGAGCGGTAATCCAGCGAACTTAGTCATTCTGCCTGCAGAAAGTGGCTTTGATGCGGTGCGCCGTCAGACCCCGGTTCGCTACTCAGTTCGCGCAGGGGTATTGATTGCTGAAACCCAGCCAGCGAAAACGACGATCCACCTTGCAGGTGCAGAATCCGTCGACTTTACTCAGTGAAAACGCGCTTTCCGCCGCAATGTGCGTAAATAAAGGTAAAAGTGTGGCGCATTACAGGCTAGCTCTTTAGAATCAAGCCGTTCTGTTATTTGTATCCTCGAGAAAGGAACTGTCCATGTTTAAACGTACTTTAGTGGCCTTTACAGCAATGTTGTCCCTGACGGCGTTTGCGCCTTCGGTTTTTGCTGCATCGGCTGATACACACGTGATGTTAACGACATCTGCGGGGAATATTGAGTTAGAACTCGATAATGCCAAGGCACCTGTTTCAGTGAAGAACTTCGTTGATTATGTGCAGAGTGGCTACTATAACAACACCATATTCCATCGTGTGATCCCAGGTTTCATGGTACAGGGCGGCGGCTTTACTGCGGATATGCAGCAAAAGTTGACCAATGCACCGATTAAAAATGAGGCCGACAATGGCCTGCGCAACTTGCGTGGCACCATTTCCATGGCGCGTACTGCAGATAAAGACAGCGCCACCAGCCAGTTCTTCCTTAACGTGGCAGATAACGCCTTCCTTGACCACGGTCAGCGTGATTTTGGCTATGCGGTATTCGGTAAAATCATCAAAGGAATGGATGTAGTAGATAAAATTTCTCAGGTGAAAACTGATAATGTTGGGCCTTATCAAAATGTCCCAACCACGCCGGTGGTTATCCTGTCTGCGAAAGTGCTGCCATAAATACAGCATTTCTCTCGCATATCTCTAAGCCTCCCATCGTGGAGGCTTTTTTTTGGGCGTAACTTACCGGCGTGACTTATAATTTTATCCACGCTATCTCTCAAGATTTAGCCTCATTTTTGCCTCTTTTAAGGATCGTTTATGAGTGAAGCACGGATCATTGCCAAAGCGATGCATGCCGGTAACCCGGCGCAAGAGTTAGCCATTTTACCGGCCTTGGCTAACCGCCATGGTTTAATCACCGGCGCGACCGGGACGGGTAAAACCGTGACCCTACAAAAAATGGCCGAGCAGTTTTCACAAATTGGCGTGCCGGTCTTTCTGGCGGACGTAAAAGGCGATCTCTCCGGTATCGGGGCTGAGGGCGTGGCTTCAGAAAAACTCGCAGCGCGTTTGGCGGCCATTGGTGTAGAAGATTGGCAGCCGCAGGCGAGCACGATTATCCCCTGGGATATCTTCGGCGAAAAAGGTCATCCGATCCGCGCGACGGTGTCAGATCTTGGACCATTGCTGCTGGCTCGATTGTTGGATTTGAATGACATTCAAAGCGGTGTGCTGCAACTGGTCTATAAAATTGCGGATGATAATGGCCTGTTACTGCTTGATATGAAAGACCTGCGGGCCATGGTGCAGTTTATCGGTGACAACGCTAAACAGTTCCAGACGCAATACGGCAATATTTCTACCGCTTCGATTGGCGCAATCCAGCGTGGTTTGTTGACGTTAGAAGGCCAGGGAGCCAATCAGTTCTTTGGTGAGCCGATGCTCGATATTCAGGACTTGATGAAGACTGATGCGCAGGGCCGTGGAGTGATCAATTTATTGGCCGCTGACAAACTCATTAATCAGCCGAAACTCTATTCGGTCTTTTTACTGTGGCTGTTGGCTGAGTTGTTTGAACATTTGCCGGAAATTGGTGACCCTGAACAACCAAAGCTGGTGTTTTTCTTTGATGAAGCCCATCTGTTGTTTACCGATGCACCGGAAGCACTGCTGACTAAAATCGAACAGGTCGTGCGGTTGATCCGCTCCAAAGGCGTAGGTATTTACTTCGTGACTCAAAACCCGCTGGATATTCCTGATAGCGTGTTAGGGCAGTTGGGCAACCGGGTACAGCATGCGCTGCGAGCTTTCACACCGCGAGATCAAAAAGCCGTTAAAGCCGCGGCGCAAACACTGCGTGCGAATCCTGCTTTTGATGCTGAAACCGCCATCACCGAACTGGGGGTGGGGGAAGCGTTGGTCTCTTTCCTCGATGAAAAAGGCCGCCCGGAGATTGTCGAACGAGCGATGGTCATTGCACCACAATCCAAAATGGGGGAGTTGGGAGAGGAGGGATTGAATCGTGCGATCAATAAATCCCCGCTCTATGGTCGCTATGAAGAAGCCATCGACCGCGAATCGGCTTACGAGAAGATCGTCTTACAAGGCTTTAATACCCTAGGCAAAGTACAAGGTGAGCAAGATGCCCCTGCTAAAACCGCCGAGAAAACCAGTAGTGGTGGCGGTTTGATGGACGGGTTAAACGAGCTGCTGTTCGGCTCCACTGGTCCACGCGGTGGTAAACGTGATGGGATAGTACAAACAGCCGCAAAAAGCATGGCAAGAGATTTAGGCCGCCAGCTCCTGCGCGGTGTGCTGGGTTCGCTAAGCGGTGGGCGAAAGCGCTAACTACTGAGGGCTATTTTATCGCGGTGAAGGGCTGATAGAGCAAGGCGAGGCACGCATTTTACTAAATCAGCACCTTCAATCCATGCTTTTGCACCACGGAAAGCAGTTTAAGTGATAATCCACTCGGGCGTTTTGCCCCGCTTTCCCATTTCTGTACCGTTGAAACACTGGTATTCAGATAGTGTGCGAAAATCGGTTGGCTAATGTTTAATTTTTCACGTAATGCTTTAATTTCCATTGGTTGAAGATCGCTGACGTGAGTAATGCATGCGAGATCAAAGCTGCGCATCGTTTCTTGAGCGATGGCGTCAATGCTAAATAATCCAGATGCAGCGCTATGGATAGCCTCCAATGCTGAACTTTTAAATTTACTTTTTGCGGCCATAGTAAATCTCCACTAATTCTTTACTGTTAATCAATGCGGTAATTTTCTCGTCTGAAAGTTGAGCATAGTGTTTTGCTAACTCTCGAAATCCAGCCAATTCGCGAGCATCAATATTTGTGATGTCCTGTTTGGCATAAAGGAAAGTGTAGTACCAATAGTTGCCACCTTTAGCCAATATGATGGCGCGATCTCTGTTTTGGCTCAGGCGTTTTTTATAAACCCCTCCACCGAGGTCATTCGCTTTTCCTTGAAGAGTTGATTCGATAGCTTGATATAACTCACTATCTTTGATCGCGTGAGACTTGGCTGCCTTGTTAAACCATTTCGTTTTAAATATTCGCATCAGGCCGACATCCTGTTACCTTCGCTATAGCACCTAGTGCTAGGTTACTCTCTTCTCTTGCTGATTCAACATTTTTGATATTATTCACCTCATAACGAAAATGCTGATGGTCGCGAGGCAAATGCGTAGAATGGCCGGGTTAATTTCAAGATGCTATTTGCCGGGATGCCCATGCTGTTAATGATCGATAACTACGACTCTTTCACTTACAACCTCTATCAATACTTCTGTGAGCTAGGGGCTGAGGTGCTGGTGCGCCGTAACGATGAACTCAGCTTGCAAGATATCGAGCAGTTAGCGCCTTCACACTTGGTTATCTCTCCCGGCCCTTGCACGCCCGATCAGGCAGGGATTTCCGTCAGCGCTATTGCGCATTTCTCGACGCGATTACCTATCCTGGGCGTATGTTTAGGTCATCAGGCCATGGCGCAGGCTTTCGGCGCGAATATCGTGCGCGCCAGACAAGTCATGCACGGCAAAACCTCACGAATAGAACATCGAGGAACTGGCGTATTTAACGGGCTGGCGCAGCCGCTTACCGTTACTCGCTATCACTCTCTGGTCGTTGAACCCGCCTCGTTGCCTGATTGTTTTGAAGTGACCGCCTGGACACAAACGCCAGGCCAGGACGATGAAATTATGGGCATTGCCCATCGTTCACTGGCACTCCATGGTGTCCAATTCCACCCTGAAAGCATTTTGAGCCAGCAGGGGCATCAACTTCTCGATAATTTCCTTAAAATTTAATGAGTTAATAATTAATTCTTAAATTGCACTGATTTCTATTGCCTGATTTTGATTTTTTATTCATATTTTGTGAGTAATTTTTCATTTGTCTTTGCGGGATAATTTGCCGTAATGACGATAAATCGGATGGGAGAGTGTGGGATGGCACAAAAGCCAGCGGTAGAGCGCAGTGATTTTGATCGGGTTATTCTGCCGGTTTATGCACCAGCTAAGTTTATTCCGGTCAAGGGGAAAGGCAGTCGTATCTGGGATCAGCAAGGCGCTGAGTATATTGATTTTGCCGGCGGTATTGCCGTTACGGCACTGGGTCATTGCCATCCTGCTTTGGTAGAAGCGCTGCATAAACAAGGTGAAACCTTGTGGCATGTCAGCAATGTCTTTACCAATGAGCCTGCTTTGCGTTTGGCACAGAAACTAATTGATGCCACCTTTGCTGACCGGGTATTTTTCGCCAACTCGGGTGCCGAAGCTAATGAAGCTGCATTCAAGCTGGCGCGTTACTACGCATCTGCTCGCCATAGCCCTTACAAAAGCAAAATTATTGCCTTCCACAATGCTTTCCATGGCCGCACGTTGTTTACCGTTTCAGTCGGTGGACAGCCAAAATATTCGGACGGATTTGGCCCCAAGCCTGCTGATATCGTCCATGTACCTTTCAATGATCTGGCCGCGGTTAAAGCGGTTATCGACTCCCACACTTGTGCCATTGTCGTCGAACCGATTCAAGGTGAAGGCGGTGTAACGCCAGCTACCCAAGAATTTATGCAAGGTTTACGTGACCTGTGCGATGAGCATAACGCGCTGCTGGTATTTGATGAAGTGCAAAGCGGAATGGGGCGCAGCGGCAAACTGTTTAGCTATATGCATTATGGCGTCACGCCAGATATCCTCACGACGGCCAAAGCGTTGGGCGGTGGTTTCCCAGTGAGCGCGATGCTGACTAGCGAAGAGGTCGCCTCGGTAATGGCACCGGGCAAACACGGTACCACTTACGGTGGTAATCCGCTGGCTTGTGCGGTTGCCGAAGCGGCGCTGGATTTGATTAATACGCCAGAAGTATTGGCTGGCATTGATGAACGTCGTGATGCCTTCTTACAGGCGCTGACGGCTATCAATGACAAATATAAGGTCTTCCAGGAGTTTAGAGGTCAAGGCTTGCTGATCGGCGCTGAGTTGTCAGAAGCTTATAAAAACCGGGCTGGTGAGTTCCTTGCCGCCGCGGCTGAACAAGGCGTGATGGTCTTGGTGGCTGGCACAAATGTGATGCGCTTTGCCCCGTCATTAGTGATCGATTTTGATGATATTCGGGAAGGTATGGCGCGCTTTGAACAGGCGGTTGCTCAGGTTGTTGGCGTTTAATATCTGGCTTAAAAGAGTCCAATAAAAATGGCGCAGCAGAATTATCTGTTGCGCCATTTTTTCTTTAAGATTTTATTCAGGGTTAATAAATGCTGGCGGTGAATTAACGGGTGCCGTAAACGACAATTGTTTTACCGTGTGCGGAGATCAGGTTCTGATCTTCGAGCATTTTGAGGATACGTCCAACTGTCTCACGTGAGCAGCCGACGATCTGACCGATTTCCTGACGAGTGATTTTGATCTGCATACCATCTGGGTGGGTCATGGCATCGGGCTGTTTAGCCAGATTAAGCAGAGTTTGGGCAATACGGCCTGTCACATCAAGGAATGCAAGATTTCCTACTTTTTCAGAAGTCACTTGCAAACGGTTCGCCATCTGCGCGGAAAGGCGCATTAAAATATCCGGGTTCACTTGGATCAACTGGCGGAATTTCTTATAGGAAATTTCTGCCACTTCACAGGCAGTTTTTGCCCGTACCCAAGCGCTACGTTCCTGGCCTTCTTCGAAAAGACCAAGCTCGCCGATGAAATCTCCCTGATTCAGATAGGAGAGGATCATCTCTTTGCCTTCTTCATCCTTGATCAGCACGGCAACCGAACCTTTCACGATGTAGTAAAGCGTTTCGGCTTTTTCACCTTGGTGAATCAGCGTACTTTTAGATGGATATTTGTGTATATGACAATGAGACAGGAACCATTCGAGAGTAGGGTCTGTTTGTGGTTTGCCGAGAACCATTAGCTATTATCCTCTGTTATTACCGTCTGAGTTCCCTGTACGGCGTTTTTATAAATAAGCGCCATTTTAGCATATGAACAGATCAGCAATACTGCAAGCGACAGGCGGAGCGATATCCCTCAAAAAAGGGGTGTCACTATGAAAACCGGAGCCGGAAATTGCTGATAAGTTTCTGTCGCTTTGTTTGTAACACAGGATTGCCCTAGTGTCTCCTGTTGTCTCGCTTCAGCATGACGGCGATCTCCCTGCATTGCATTTTTAGGCTAAAAGGGTAGTCTGTCGGGGAATATTCGCTGGGAGAAAAAGAGATGCAGGCACGGGTAAAGTGGGTCGAAGGGTTGACGTTTTTAGGCGAATCCGCATCAGGTCATCAGGTATTGATGGACGGAAATGCGGGTGATAAAGCGCCAAGCCCAATGGAAATGTTGTTGATGTCCGCTGGTGGATGTAGCGCCATTGATGTGGTGTCTATTTTGCAAAAAGGTCGTAACGATGTGGTGGATTGCGAGGTGAAGCTGACCTCAGAACGTCGTGAAGAAGCGCCTCGTTTATTTACTCGCATCAACCTGCATTTTATTGTTACAGGCACTGGTTTGACCGATAAAGTGGTTGAACGTGCGGTCAGCCTGTCTGCGGAGAAGTACTGCTCGGTATCGCTGATGCTGGGTAAAGCCGCCACCATTACGCACAGCTTTGAAGTGATTAACCCGCAGGATGCGAATACCTCATTATAAGAGGTCGTCGTTTTGTCCGCTAAGTTGCTGGCAACGATGACGCACTAATTCTATAAAACGCCGCGCCGTTAAGGTTAGCGGCGTTTTTTGTGAGTAAATCAGGCTGTACTCGACTGTTGGAAGATGCGGGATTGGCAAGGGGCAGAACATACGTTGCATCAACGGCAGTCTGAACATGGCCGCGGTTCCCAACGTAAGATAATCAGCGCTAAGCACCAGTGTTAACCCAAATAACAGAGAGTTGCTATGCAATACCGTTTGCCCCGTTCGCGAGGGAATTGCCAGCAGCGATTGGCTAAGTTTTTGATAGTAGCCCATGTCATCGTCGGGCAGTAGCCAGCTCGCTTTAGCCAATTGCGCGATGTTGGTCGCGCGCTGCAACGGATGGTGTCGGCGTGCGATTACGCATATTGGCGTGATAAATAGTGATTCACTGGCTAGTCCCGTCAGTGGTACGTCAGGGCTGATAATATCTATCGCCATGTCCAGACGCCCTTCACGTAGTGCAGGCAAGAGCGTTAAAAGGTGCCCTTCCTCAACGCGTAATTTGGCCTGCGGGAATTGTTCACTAAACTGCTCAGTAAGTTGGGGAAGCAAGAGCATGCCCATCGACGAGGAAAAACCAACGCTGACCGATCCCGCTGACATAGCATCGATTTGCTGTACTTCATCTACCGCCCGTTGCAACTCTTCCAAAATAAACTGCATACGCTGCGCAAAAGCCTGGCCACTTGGCGTCAAGGTCATGCCGTGCGTACCACGAATAATAAGTTGGGTTTCTAGCGTTTGCTCTAATTCTCGCAATGCTCTGCTGACCGCTGGCTGGGTTTGATTCATTGCTCGCGCCGCGGCGCGAATGCTCCCCGCCCGGATAACCTGTTGGAACACTTTCAGTTGCTGTAACTTCGGAAGATATCTCATCTAAATTCCTATGCCAATAAAGTATCCCGATTAGAAAAATTTCATCTTATCCCACTCATATAAAGCTGTTAGCGTCACTAGCTGTGATTTAACTCATTGTTATTGAATGTGAAGTGACTGATGTCGCATTTTTGAGTTGTGCATTATCACAAGTGGTAAACCCTTGGGGTAAACGTATCGAGGATACAACAATGAAAAAATCTTCCTTTATGATCTTTCTGCTTTTTTTAGGTTATGTTCTTATTTATACAGACAAAATGGCTATCGGTTTTTCTCTGTTACCCATTAGCAAAGAGTTTCATTTACGCTCCGATCAGCTCGGATATATCACAGGAGGCTTTTTTCTCGCTTATTCAATCTTCCAACTACCCTTTGGCTGGCTTACAGACCGCTGGGGATATAAAAAATTACTTCCGCTATCTCTCGGTTTATTAGGTATTTTTGCCATCAGCTTCGGCCTATTAGGTGCCAGCTTAGGTTTATTGATCGTTATTCGCTTTTTGGCTGGGATTGGACATTCAGGTTATCCGCCATCCTGTGCAAAAGCGGTCGTCTCTAACTATTCATTTGAACAGCGTACTTTCGCTCAATCCGTATTGCTCTCTTCTAGCGGGGTGGCACAAGTGGTTGGCCCACTGCTCGCATTATGGGCGTTGAGTACGATTGGTTGGCGTGATTACTCAGTCATTCTGGGTATCATCGCTTTGCTATTGGCGGGCTGTGTTTTATTTCTGGTGCCTGCTCCAATAACTAAGAGTTCTTCGCAATCTACCCCGGAACATCGTACTTCCCACTATCGTGAAGCCTTAAAAAGCTCATTAGTCATACTGCTGTTCTTGAGTATGTTTTGTATCAATATGTCGGTTTATGGGCTGATGGCTTGGTTACCAAAGTACATGGTACAGCAGCGTGAGCTGCCGCTGGGTACATCTAGCGCCATCATGGCGCTGTCTGGAGCAGGGAGTTGGCTCGCGTTTTTAGTCACTGGTTGGGTCGTTGGGCGCCATATGCAAGGCAAAGAGCCGCAAGTCATGGTGGTTTTTTCTGTGCTATCTGGCGTCGCGGTTTGGTGTCTTGGTAATAGCCGGGGAGAGCTGGCTATTACGCTCTCTTTAGTTGCCAGCATTATCTGTATTACTACAGCGTTCCTCACTGGATTTACCTTACCGATGAAACGACTGCCGATTGAAATTATCGGTGGAACAATGGGGGTGCTCAATAGTGGCGGGATCCTCGGCGGCTTTGTTGCCCCTATTGTCATGGGGTACCTGATAAGCCCCGAACACGGCTACACCTATGCTTTTCTCTTTCTCAGCCTGGCAATGATTATTGCCGGGCTTTTTATGTTGCCACTGATCCGCAAGGTACCCGTTGCCTTGCATGACGTGGTGTAAATATGGAGCTTAACGATGACAATTGATTTTACTAAGTTAATTTCAGAAGTTAATGCAGACGTTGTGCGTTGGCGCCGGCATATACACGCCCATCCAGAACTGTCGTTTCATGAACAGGCGACGGCAGATTACATTGCCGAACAACTGGCTGAATTTGGTCCTTTGACGATTAGTCGCCTGACTCCCACCAGCGTCGTTGCTGAATTAAAAGGCAGCCAGGCAGGCCCTATTTATGCCTTGCGTGCAGATATCGATGCCTTGCCGATTTTGGAAGAAACTGGCGAAGAGTTTGCTTCGACTCACCCCGGGGTGATGCACGCCTGTGGGCATGATGCGCATACGGCAATGTTGCTGGGGGCTGCCAAAGTCTTATCGCAATGCCAAAGCGCTCTGCGCGGAACCGTGCGTTTTATTTTTCAGCATGCCGAAGAAGTACCACCGGGTGGCGCGCAGGAATTAGTGAAACTCGGCGTTTTGGAAGGGGTAACGATGATTTTCGGATTGCACGTGATGCCGCTCGCTCCCACGGGGAAGGTCATGCTCAAAGAGGGCGTATATTCAGGTTCCAGTGATAATTTTGATATTTTGATCAAAGGAAAAGGTGGGCATGGTTCTGCCCCTTATCTCAGTATCGACCCTGTCACCGTCGGGGCGCAGGTCATTACTGCACTACAAAATATTGTTTCTCGTCGCCTTAACCCTAGCTTCGCACCTGTGCTGACAGTGGCAACGTTCAATGCTGGACAAATCTACAACATTATTCCTGATACGGCGGTATTGACTGGGACACTGCGTACGCACAGCCCGCAGGTTCGTCAAGAAGTGCCCAAGCTGATGGAGCAGACAGTTAAGGGGATTACGCAGGCCTTTGGTGCTGGATTCGATATTAAATGGAGCGAAGGCTATACCATTGGGCACAATCATCCTGATGCCAGTGCGATTGCTCGCAAAGTGATTGTTAATTCAATCGGGGAAGAGGCATTGCAAGAAGCCAGCGTACCTATGTATGGCAGCGAAGATTTCTCTTCTTATCAGGAAAAAATCCCCGGTTGTTTCTTATTTGTCGGCAGCGGCAATCCGCAGATTAACGCCAACTACATGGTGCACAATCCGTTGTTTAAACTCGATGAAGCCATGCTGGCAATTGGTGTAAAACTCCACGTTGGGTTTATTCGCGAGTTGTTGATGAATTAATGTCATTTGTCGAGAGGTAAAGCACCCAGCTATCGTCTGGGTGCTTTACGTTTTACTCGATCTTCTTGCCTTCCATCAACCGTTGTACCAGCGGGGCCATAATGAGCTCCATCGCCAGCCCCATTTTGCCGCCGGGGACGACCAACGTATTGATATGTGAAATAAACGATCCTTGGATCATCGCCAGCAGATACGGGAAATCGATATGATCCAAGCCACGGAAGTGGATCACCACAAAGCTTTCATCCAATGAAGGAATCGCTTTGGCGGCGAAGGGATTCGAGGTATCGACGGTGGGTACGCGCTGGAAGTTGATATGGGTGCGCGAAAACTGCGGCGTAATGTAGTTAATGTAATCATCCATCGAACGCACCACGGAATCCATCACCGCTTCACGTGAATGCCCGCGCTCCCCGGTGTCACGCACCAGTTTCTGAATCCATTCCAGATTGACAATCGGTACTACGCCAACCAATAAATCTACGTGGCTGGCAACATTAATGTCTTTTGCCACCACGCCGCCGTGCAGCCCTTCATAAAACAGAATGTCGGTAGGCTCAGGCAGCGGCTGCCAGGGAGTAAACGTCCCCGGTAACTGGTTATAAGGAACGGCTTCATCATAGGTATGCAAATACTTGCGTGACCGACCCGTGCCGCTTCTGCCGTATTCGATAAAGCTTTGTTCTAAGAGAGAGAAGTCATTAGCTTCCGGGCCGAAATAGCTGATATGGCGACCTTGATCCCGTGCTTTACGAATGGCCGTGTCCATTTCGGGACGGGTAAAACGGTGAAAACTATCCCCTTCCAATTCAGCGGCGCGCAGCCCGAATTGCTGAAAAATCTTGCGAAATGCCAAGCTGGTGGTGGTGGTTCCAGCTCCACTTGAGCCGGTGACGGCGATAACAGGGTGTTTAGCGGACATAGCTGATGGTGGCTCCCTACTGGTGACACGGGCTGGTGAAGTCCGCGCATAATTAGTCCATTGTTACCATACTTAGGCAACAAATTATAGAACACTGTGCAGCATAATCTGTGGCCTATTTCTTGTGTTGAGTGATGCCTAAAACACAACGCAGCGGCGACTTTTTGTTGCTTTAATCTCAGATGTAATTCACTACACTGTCGGCAAAAGCATCGCGACCTGTTGCTCAAAACTCTCGGAGATACCTGATATGCAAATGCCTTCATCGCGCTGGTGGTGGGATCTGTCCACATTGGAATTTAGCCAATTAGAGATGGAAAACATTGTTGCCATCTTGCCAATCGGGGCGGTTGAACAGCACGGGCCGCATCTGCCGGTGCGGGTAGACGAGGCGATTAACGCCGGGATTGTGGCTCGCGCTGTTGAGCTATTCCCGGCTGACTTACCGGCACTGGTGATGCCCGCATTACCGATTGGTAAATCAGACGAGCATCTGGAATACCCCGGCACTTTGACCCTGCCTTTCGAGGTCTTGGCGCAGGTGTGGTTTGAAGTGGCGAAAAGCGCGTGGCGAGCCGGTGTACGTAAAATTATCTTTTGGAACTCTCACGGCGGTCAGCCGCAACTAATGGAGATTATCTGCCGTAAATTGCGTGTTGAATTGGGGATGTTTGCCGTCGGCGCCAGCTGGTTTGCCACTATCGACAGCTCAGATCTGTATAGCGAGAAAGAATTACAGTTTGGGTTGCACGGCGGGGAAACCGAAACCAGCGTAATGCTGCACCTGCACCCAGAATTAGTGAAGATGGCGTTAGCGGAGGATTTCACCTCGGCGGCGGAATCTTTGGCGAAAAAAGGCGGCATTTTAACGCCAGAAGGTGGGGTAAGCTTCGGCTGGCAGGCGCAAGACTTACATCCGGCGGGCGTAACAGGTAATGCCGCCGCCGCTGATGCCAAGCGTGGCGCAGAACAGGTAGAGCGCGCCGCCAATGCACTGATCGCATTAGTGAAAGAAGTGGCAGATTATCCGTTAAGCGCGCTGACGCAGAACACCCGTTTTTAGCTTTCTCATCGCTGTCTACCGGCTGCGCTCTGTCAGCCGGTTTCCTCCATCATGCCTTTAATGGTTTCTGCCAGCACGCTGCCGATGGTGCTGGTCCCGCGATCGTGACCAATCAGCATTAATTTTTGCGTCTGCTGGCCCAACTCTCGTACCGGAATGTAAATCAAACGCCCTGCGCGTTGATCAAATTCGATATCAAATGGCGTCAGGAAGGTTAGCATTTGGTCGATCATCGCCGTGTGGCGCATCACCTCAATGGAGTTAGTTTCCACCGCAGGATGGACCGTCACCAGGTTTTTAGCGAAAACATCGTTGAGATAGGGGCGAATAACCGTGGTTTTATCTGCAATCACAATCGGATAGTTAATACAGTCACTGATGCGCAGACTGGTCTTATCCGCCAGTGGATGACCTGGTGCGACAACGGCACCTAATCGCCCGACGGCGCTGGAGAGCAAACGCAATGTCGGCGGCAGCACAAAATCGAAGCCTAAGCCTAAATCGGCCTCGCCAGATTCAACGGCGGACATGATGTCATCGCCATCGGTCAGTTGGCGCAGCAGTAATTTTACCCGCGGATTGGCGCGACGGAATTCGCTAACCAGCCTTGGGATCAGGTTGGCGGCCAATCCGCTCATCATCGCCACGGTGACTTCGCCGCGGCGTAATCCCTTCAACTCTTCGATTTTTATCTGTGCCCATTCCATCTCTTTAAAAGATTGGCGCACGTGATGAATCAATACTTCTCCTGCGGCGGTCAGCACCATTTTGCGCGGCAGGCGCTGAAATAACGGCGTACCCAGCTCATCTTCTAACGCCAAAATCTGTCGGTTAATCGCAGATGCCGAGATATGCAAACGGGCCGCTGCTTTACGGATAGAGCCGGCACGAGCCACTTGATCGAGGTACATCAATAATCGGTATTGCAGCATGTTTTCTCTCCGCCAGATGTGATTGCACATTTTTAGCACAAGCGTTGCTTAAAAGGCATCGTTGAGTGCGAAAAACTGTGCTTTTAAGGTAACGAAAATCGAGGCATAACTGAACTTCTGTTATCCGGGGGAGTAAAGGTTATGTCTGGTTTATCGCGCCGTAATTTTGCCAAAGCGCTGGCAAGCATGATGTTGGTTCCGTTGGCCGCACCGCTGTTAAGCCGTAAGGCATTTGCTGCCGGTGAAGAGATTAAAGTTGCCCTGTTATTGCCAGGCTCAATTGCCGACGGTGGCTGGAACCAACTGGCTTATCAAGGGCTGCAAAATCTGAAAGCACAGGGTTTTAAAGTATCCAGCAGTGAAAGCGTCTCGCAGGCGCAGATGGAGCAGACCATTCGCGGCTATGCCGACGACGGCTATACCCTGATTATCGGCCACAGCTTTGAATATGGCTCGGCTTTTGACGAAATTGCCCCGGAATACCCGGATACCTATTTCTTTGCCACCACCTTCAAACCGGCAGAGAAAGCACCAACCAACGTTGAATTTGTTGATTTGGCTTATCTGAATGTGGCTTACGGCGCAGGCGCACTGGCGGCATTAATTTCTGAAAAAGGGAAAGCGGTTGGCTTTGTCGGCGGCGGTGACAACCCGACGCAGCAGGGCATGATGCGCGCCTTTATCGCCGGTGCGCAGAAGACTCGTCCAGGCATTAAAGGAGTGGGCATTGTTACCGGCGACTACGACAACGCCGCTAAAGGTCGTGAAGCGGCCAGCACCATGATTGGCAACGGTGCGGACGTGATTTGGCACAGCGCCGATGTGACCGGCTTGGGTGCGATCCAAGGGGCGGCCGCGGCAAAAGTTAAAGCCATTGGTTGCTACTCCGACCAATCACAAATTGCGCCGGACTTTGTTGCCACTAGTTTTGAAACTAACCTGCCTTGGGTGGTCGAGCAAATCGGACACGACGTACAGAATAAAAAATTCCTAGGTGGTCAGGAATGGAAACCGTCGGTGGCGAAAGCCTGGCTGCCGCTGTATGGCAAAGAGAGTTACAACAGCAAGCTGATTACGGCTGATAACTGGGCCAAATTCCAGACCATCTGGCAACAGCTCGACAGTGGCAGCATCGATGTTGCCAGTTTGATTAAGTCTTGAGGGTAGTTCGCTCATGAACCTGCGTAATACCGCTGCAGCTCCGGCGTTTGTGGAACTGAAAGGCATCACTAAACAGTTCGGTAAAGTTCTGGCTAACGATAGCGTCAGCATGACTATCGGCAGTGGGAAAATTGTCGCGCTGTTAGGCGAAAACGGCGCGGGAAAAAGCACCCTGATGCAGATCCTTTATGGTCTGTATCAGGCGGATGCCGGAGAGATTAGGGTCGCCGGTAAACCAGTACGCATCACCCATCCCGGCGATGCCATTGCGTTGGGTATCGGCATGGTGCATCAAGAATTTATGCTGGTACAGCCGATGACCGTGGTTGAGAACGTCATCCTTGGACTTAAAGAGACGCGCAGCGGTCGGCTGGATCTGCACAGCGCTGCTAAGCGTTTGCAGGCCATTTCCGATCGCCACGGGCTGGCTGTTGATCCCTGGGCTCGGGTCGAACATTTGCCAATTGGTGTGCAGCAGCGCGTTGAGATCCTCAAGCTGCTATATCGCGATGCCAAAGTGTTGATCCTCGATGAGCCTACCGCAGTACTGACACCGCGCGAAAAAGAGGGATTGTTCGCTACCTTGGCTTCATTACGTGCCGACGGTCGTTCCATTGTTATCGTCACTCATAAGTTGTACGAAATCATGGCGATTGCCGACAGCGTCTCGGTGATGCGAAGTGGCAAGATGGTGGAAAGCGTGGCGGTTGCCGCCACCTCGGAGGCGGATCTGGCGCGGCGTATGGTGGGGCGTGATGTGTTGCTGCGCGTCGAAAAGCCGCAACAAGTACCAGGTGACGAGGTATTACACATCGACAATATCGCCATGCGTGACAGCGCCGGTAATCAGAAGATTTGGCGTGTCTCGCTCAAAGTTCGCGCCGGTGAAATTCTTGGTATTGCCGGTGTGGATGGCAACGGGCAATCAGAACTGGCCGATGCACTATTGAATTTGCGCCCTATTGAAGCTGGACGCATTCGTTTATCTGGCGTGGATATTTCTGACTATAGCCCGGCACAACGTCGTGCCGCAGGTATTGGTTTTATTCCTGCAGACCGCCGTGGCGTGGGTTCCATCGTTTCAATGTCAATTGCTGACAACGCTATCTTGGGCGCGCAGCGTCAATACACCCATAAAGGCGGCTGGTTCCTTAGCCTGCAAGCGATCGCGGCTAAAGCGAAAGATATTGTTAAACACTTCAACGTTGTCACACCGGATCTGGATTTTGAGGCCGGTAAGTTGTCCGGTGGCAATCTGCAAAAATTGATCCTCGGGCGCGAAGTCATGCGGGCGCCAAAATTGCTGGTGGTCGAGCAGCCGACGCGCGGACTGGACGTCGGTGCGGTGGAGGCGGTGTGGCAAGGACTACTCGAGGCACGCCAGCAAGGCTGCGCGATTGTGATGATCTCCGCCGAGTTGGAAGAAATTATGAATTTATCCGATCGCATTGCAGTGATGTACAGCGGCCAAATCGCCGGCGTACTAGATACCCGCGAGGCGACGGTAGAACAAATTGGTGAACTAATGGCCGGTGGCAAGCTGCCCGTGCGTCAGGAGGTGGCATGAAACCTATTTTTGAACGTCGACAAACGCCAGCCGATTCGCGCTGGGCGTTAGCTGGCACCACGATATTCGCATTATTGCTGGCTTTTGTGCTGGCAGGGCTGCTGTTTATCCCTTTTGGCGCGAGGCCATTGCAGGCTTTTGTTTCTT
Organism: Rouxiella sp. Mn2063; assembly: GCF_049319665.1. NCBI lineage: Bacteria > Pseudomonadati > Pseudomonadota > Gammaproteobacteria > Enterobacterales > Yersiniaceae > Rouxiella > Rouxiella sp. Mn2063. The sequence goes on from NZ_JBMOUD010000002.1 coordinate 415,585, forward strand.
TGTTTGGTGAAGCTTTTGGCTCTTTGCGTGGTCTGGCGCAAACCCTGATCCAAGCCACGCCACTGATTTTGATTGCCCAAGCCACCATTGTCATTTGGCGCGGTGGCCTGGGTTATATCGGCTTTGAGGGGTGTTTTTTAGTCGGTGCAACCGCCGCTTCTTGGGTTGCGCTGGGCAATGTTTCACAAGGGATAGGCATCGCGTTACCGGCGTGGGCGTTTTGGCCTGTCGTGCTGGTCGTCGCTTTCGCCGCGGGGGCGTTATGGGCAGGTCTGGTTGGGATTCTGCGCGTGCGTTTTGGCGGCAACGACGTGTTGATTTCCTTGATGGCTAACTATGTTGCGGCTTTTTTGGTGCAGTACCTGGTTTCTGGCCCGATGCGTGCCGTGGGCGATTTACCACAAACGCCGCGTCTGCCGTTGGACACTTGGTTGCCGCCGATGTTTAGCGCAATGCGCGTGCATATGGGGCTGGTGATTGCCCTGGTCTGTTCACTATTTGTCTGGGCGCTGATCCGAAAAACTCCGCTGGGTTACGAAATTATCGTCAGCGGACTCAATCCGAAAGCGGCGCGTTATGGCGGCATCAACGTGATGCGTCGTCAAATGTTGGCGGTGTTCCTCGGCGGGGGCATGGCGGCACTAGCCGGACTGTGCGCGGTGTTGGGTGTTCAGCATCGTTTGATGGATGGGCTTGCCGGTGGCGTTGGTTTTGTCGGGGTAGTTGTCGCGTTACTGGCAAGGCTTAATCCATTGATGGTGATCCCAACGGCGATTTTATACGGCGGTCTGGAAGTCGGTGGTAACGCCATGCAACGTGATAGCGGTTTGCCAACCTCGGTGATCTTCATTTTGGAGAGCCTGGTCGTGTTGTTGATTCTGGCAGGCGATATTTTGCGTTATTACCGCATTAACTGGCCAAAGCGTGTGCTGGAGCACCGGTTAGATACCGCGCAGGAGAAGAAATCATGAGTCTGTGGGCTGATTTGGACAGCGCATTCGTTGTCACTTGGTTAGCAGCGGCTGTGCGTCTGGCTGGTCCAGTTTTACTGGCCTCGCTGGGCGAGATTTATGCCGAACGTTCCGGGGTGCTCAATATTGGTATTGAAGGCACGGTCTTAATGGGCGCGCTGTCGAGCTATCTGGTATCGGTCTATTCCGGCTCCAGCGTGTTGGGATTTTTTGCGGGTGGAATAGGCGGGTTACTGGTCGGGCTATTTTTGGCGTTCTTTTATCTGCGGGCGCTGGCCAGCCAGGTGGTGGTCGGGATTGTATTTAATATTTTGGCCGCCGGATTATCGACTTATATCTACAGCCTGGTGATGGGCAATAGCAGTTCACCGACCATCACCATGTTTAACTCGCTGTCAGTTCCCTGGTTGTCGTCAATCCCGTTGATTGGTCGAGTGTTTTTCCATCAACCTTGGCCGCTCTATTTCACCTTAGTGATGGTCGTTGTGGCACAGGTGGTTTTATTCCATACGCGCTTTGGGTTATCGCTGCGTGCGGTAGGAGAAAATCCCCGCGCCGCTCATGCTGCAGGCTTAAACGTCCAGCGCATTCGTACCTATGGCGTGATGCTCTCCGGGTTAAGCGCCGGGTTAGCCGGTGGTTATCTGGTCACCGCGCAGATTGGCCTGTTTCGCGACAATATTGTCAGCGGCGAAGGTTTTATTGCGCTGGCGATCGTTATTTTTGGCCGTTGGAGCCCGGTAAAAGCGCTATTGGCTGCCTTTATTTTCGGTGCGGCCGATGCGCTGCAACTCTCTTTGCAATTGGTAAATAACCACATCCCTGCACAGTTGCTGCTGGCGTTGCCGTATTTACTCACCATTTTAGCGATGTCCGGCTTGGTAGGGAAAACTGTCCAACCGGGTGCCCTCACTCAGCCTTATCGTAAGGAGTAGCAGGGGATTCTGCTACCTGGATATTTTAGGAGATACCGATGATCAGCAACTTCCGTGGTACCGATGTGAAATCCGCTCAGGCTTTTCGTATCAGCCCGAATGACAGCAACTACTTCGCTATTTTGTTCGATAAGCATCAGGACGATATCGAAAATATTTTCGTTATCGAGATTTTTAAAATCGGCGGTGCGACGCCACCTAATGAACACGCGGTAGCACACGAATTTTTCTACGTGTTGCACGGTGAAGGCATTGCCAGCTGTAGTGGTGAAGAGGTGTCACTACGCAAGGGGGATGCTTTGCTGCTTAAACCAGGTAATGAGCATGTGATCCGCAATACCGGTAGCAGCAAGCTCTATACCTTGACGGTAATGACGCCCAATGAAGGCTTTGCCGAATTGATCCGTTCCGGTGAACCCGTTGCGCTGGATGACGAAGACTTGAGGATCCTCAGTGGGGAGCAGGCGTAATGCGTCAACGACCGGCTAACTTGACTCCGCTGGGTGCCAGCTCGCGTAACCAGTGGCATGTGTCCGCACAGGACGTAGATTTAGTCCGTGATACGCCGCCGCCTGCGACGGTGACACTGCGTGATGGCCAGCGGCGTATTCACCTCGATGTTGGCCGCACCGCGCTGATTGTGGTGGATATGCAAAACGACTTCTGTCACCCACAAGGCTGGTTAAGTCATATCGGCGTAGATGTCACGCCCGCCCGAGCACCGATTGCGCCACTACAGCGTTTGTTGCCTTCGCTGCGCCAATCGGCAATGCCGGTGCTGTGGCTCAACTGGGGCAATCGCACGGATAAGCTGAATCTCAGCCCTGCGGTGTTACATGTCTATAAACCGACCGGTGAAGGCGTGGGATTGGGCGATCCGCTGCCCTCGAATCATGCTCCGGTATTAGAGGCGGGGAGCTGGGCGGCGGCGGTAGTCGATGAACTTGCACCACAGCCGCAAGACATATTGGTGAATAAATATCGCATGTCAGGGTTTCAGGATACCGAGCTTGATAGCATCTTGCGCAACCTCAATGTCACGACCTTGTTGTTTGCCGGGGTGAATGCCGACCAGTGCGTGCTTTGTACCTTGCAGGATGCCAATTTCCACGGCTATGACTGTTTACTGCTCGAAGATTGCTGCGCAACGACATCGCCGCAGTTTTGTATGGATGCCACGTTATATAACGTGCGCCAGTGCTTTGGTTTTGTGACGGATTCGCAGCAACTGCTTGAACAGTTGGCCGAGTCTGCCGTGTAGAACGATTGAGGTAACAGATGGGCAGTTATATTTTGGCCGACGGCTGGGTCGTCACCATGAACCCCGCGCGCGAAGTGCTAGAAGAAGCCAGCATATTGATTGAAGGTGATCGCATTAGTGCAATTGGCACGCGCGGACAACTGGTCGCCAGCCATCCTGAAGCCGAGGTATTGGATTGCCGCAATGCGATTATTATTCCCGGCATGGTCAATACCCATACGCATCTGTTCCAAACCCTATTAAAAGGGCTAGGCGATGATATGGTGCTGAAAAAATGGTTCACCTGCATGACTGGACCGAGCGCCGTGGAATTGACCGAAGAAGATGTGTCGGCAGCGGCGATGCATGGCTGTGTGGAGTCTTTGCGTTCCGGTGTTACCTCGCTGGTCGATTTTATGTATGCGCATCCGCGCCCGGGGCTGACTGCGAAAGTGGTCGAGGCCTTTGAGATAACGGGTATTCGCGGTTACGTTTGCCGCGGTTTTCTCACCACTGGTGCAGAGCACGGTATCCCGAGTGAATTAATCGAAACGCCCGAGGCGGCACTGGCCGATGCGCGGCGTTTGATAAAATTTTATAACCGCCCCGATGCGCGGGTAAAAGTGGGTATTGCGCCGAGTATGATCTGGGCATTGGACGAGAAAGTGCTGCGCGGTACGCGCGAACTCGCTAATGAAACGGGGGCGCTGATTACGACTCACATCGCAGAAACCGATTTCGAGATAGCCCAGTCGCAGCTGCGCTTCCAGTCTACTGATACCGAATTTTTAAGCGATATTGGCTTTCTTGGCCCGGATGTATTGGCGGTACATTGCGTACAGTGCGCCAGCCGCGATATCCGTGCATTGAAGCATCACGATGTGCGCGTATCCCATAATCCGTGCAGCAATATGTATCTGGCCTCTGGCGTGGCGCCTATCCCAGAAATGTTAGCGGCGGGTATTACAGTGGGATTAGGCTCGGATGGTCCGGCGAGCAGTAATAATCACAGCTTATTCCAAGCGATGAAAATGGCGGCGCTGTTGCAAAAAGGTGTACATCGCGACCCGACGATTATGACTGCAGAAAAAGTGCTAGAGATGGCAACTATCGACGGTGCACGGGCTATCGGCTTGGATCACCTGATTGGTTCGATAGAAGTGGGTAAAAAAGCGGATATTGCTATCGTGGGCACCGATCATCCGGCAATGACGCCGGTGCATCATCCGGTTTCTTCGCTGGTTTACTCGGCGCTGGGCCATGAGGTGACGGATGTGTTTATTGATGGTGAACCGGTATTACGTAACGGTAAGCTGACCAGAGTGAACGAACGGGAAGTTTTGTTGCGCTCGCAGCAGGCGGCGAATAGTTTAGCCGAGCGGGCGGGCAGCGATCGTTTTAAACGCCGTCCTTGGCGCGCGAGTTCTTTCTAACGGCATCCTGCTTAAAACTGTTCTCTCTCTTCATCCCCCGCGCGGAATTGTCCGCGCGGCATAATGTTCAGCGTTTCGTGCAATTCTGACCAGACTAATACCACGTCGCTGCTTTTTAGCTGACGAATAACGTCGGCGACTTTCTGTTCCAGCGAGCGTTCCTGTTCGCCGTAATCGGTACCTTCGCGCAGGACGAAGGCCTCAATGACGTTATTCAGGGTTTCCGCGTCCAACTCTTTCCAGGGAATAATCACGATAGGCTCTCTCTTAAACCAAATGAGGTGCCAGCCAGGTTGGAATTCGCTGCTCGAGCCACATTTGTGGACGACGTAAGCTGCCAGTAACAAAACCGACGTGGCCGCCGTGCTCGGTCAGTTGATATTCGATATTGGCCGGTAAATCTTTAACGTCGGGGATCACATCATGAGTCATGAAGGGATCGTCCTTGGCGTGGATAATCAGCAATGGGATCGCCACCTGGGGTAAGAGTGGCAGGGCGCTACAGCGGCGATAATAATCCAACGCATCTTCAAAACCATGAGCCTTAGAGGTAATGGCATCATCAAATTCGCGCAGACGTTTCATGGCATTGAGCTGTTTTAGCGTGACCGGCAAACTATCTGGATATTTTTTCAGTTTACGCCGGGCGTTAATTTTTAACTGATTGAGTAAATAGCGCTGATAAAACTGCGATGGGCCTTTTTCCAAACGGTATGAACAAGGTTCTAACATTAAGGGGGCAGAGACCACCACCGCCGCTTTCAACCGGCAGTTTTCCCCTTCTTCGGCCAGATAACAGGCCAGCATATTGCCGCCAAGTGACACACCAACCGCTCCGGTTGGCACATCGCCATAAGTTTGGGTCATCCAGTTGAGGAAGAAGCGTGCATCTTCGGTTTCACCCGAATGATAGATACGCTCCATCTTATTTGGCTCACCGCTGCAACCACGAAAATGCATCACGACACCCAGCCAGCCTTGCTTGCGCCAGGCATTGAGTAAACCATGAGCATAAGGGCTATGCACGCTGCCCTCTAATCCATGAAACATCACCATACGAGGCTTGTCTTTCGCCAGTTCGGGATCTTCACTCCACGCTAGGTCAATAAAATCGCCGTCGGGAAGATTCAACCGCTGCCAATGCGGCTTGATCAGCGTGCGTCGCCGCAACAATCTTGGCAGCAGTGTTTGCAGGTGAGGATTACGAGCACCTGACAGAGGGCGGAATATTTCATGCATAACGTGAATTAAATTCTCTTAAAAACAAACTTGTAGGATCAATACCACACTGATAATTTCATCACTGATGACATATCTTGGGTAGGATACCTTATTAAATGGAAATTGGTTTCTTTCTATCAATGCTTGGCTTTTTATGGGTCGCGGCAATTACGCCAGGCCCGAATAATATGCTATTAACCACCTCCGGCGCCAATTTTGGTTTTGTCCGTTCGTTACTGTTGATGATCGGCATCATGTTGGGGATGCAAAGCATCATGCTATTGGTGGCGTTTGGCGTCGGTAGCCTGATTCTGGTTTATCCGCTGCTGCATACTATCCTGAAAGTACTCGGTAGCCTTTATCTGTTATGGCTGGCCTGGAAAGTGGCAACTTCAGCTTATGAAACCTTAGAGGTAGGTGTCGCACCTCCCAAGCCTTTACGTCTTTATCAAGGTTGGTTATTGCAGTTCCTTAACCCGAAAGCCTGGCTGATGGGATTAGGTGCCGTTGCCAGTTTCAGTTTGCCGGGAGCGGCCTACAATCAGTCAATTGCGGCCATCGCGCTGGGCATCTTTTTAGTCAATCTTGTAGCGGGAGTTATCTGGCTGGGTTTTGGCACGGTGATTGGCCGTCTGCTGCACAGCCGGCGCTCATGGTACACCTTTAATATCTCTATGGGGCTATTAACCGCTGCCTGCGTGTTATTGATTTGGCGTTAATGGGTGGTCTGGCGTGAATAGTTTATCGAATGCTAGTAGTTAATTTGATCCTGATGTTTAGTGTATTGACGACAAAGGCATTTACTAAAAATTTCTTCACAATAATTGAATCCCAAATCGCCGCACGACCATGGCATAGAGGATAAATAGCAGTACGGTAACGACACAGCAGATGGCCAGAGTCGGCCAAAAACCAAAGCGGTTGAGCAGCACAGGGAATAAAAGAAACATCGGCAGCGTCGGTACGACATACCAGAATGTGTACCACGCGTGATTGGCAATTTTATTGAGCGGCTGGCCTTCTACTTTCATCCAAATTAATACCAAGATGGTGACTAGCGGCAGAGCGGCCAGCAACCCGCCCAGCCTGTCGCTGCGTTTCGCCACTTCCGACACCAACACGACAACGCTGGCAGTGATGGCATATTTTATCAGTATCCAGAACATGTTGTTTCTTACCTTAGCGTAATGTGGCCGGCTTATCGCCGGCCAAAGAAAGTTATATCGCAACGTCATGAAAACCGTGCATCGCCATGTAGAATCCCACCACGGCGATCAGCGCACTGGAAAAATAGGGGGCACGGCGTGCCAGCGTGGAGAAGCCGCTCCAGCGTTTGCTAACATGGCGTACGCTATAGGCCGCGCCCACACCAACGGTAACCAGCGTGAGTGCTAATCCGATGCTGAAGCAGAAAACGAGCGCCGCACCGAGGGCAAACTTTTTCACCTGGATGCATAACAGCAAGACGGTAATCGCCGCCGGGCAAGGGACTAATCCGCCGGTCAACCCGAACAGCAGAATTTGCCCGTTGGTGACATCGCGATTAGCAAAGCGTTTGCTGATATCACTGGCATGCGCACGTTCGTGAGCATCCTGATATTCCTGTGAACCCTGTTCCAGCCCATCCAACTTGGCATGATCGTGTGCATGTTCATGCTCTTGGAAATCAACCTCATAGCTGTGGAAGTGGTGGCCGTGTCCAAGGTGTAAACGCACCTTGAATTCATGCGGTTCTGGAATGATCTCCTCTGATACCAACAAGCCATCTTGCTGCTTAAAGATAAAGCGTTGTGTACTGCCGTCAGCACGCTCAGTTTCTAGTGTGGCATCATTAGCCTGCCATTTTTGCCCTGATAGCGTTTGTAAATTCCAACGCGGCGGTGCGTTGACTTCAACAATTTCCAGCCTGACCTCGCCATGGCCGGTATTGATGATTCTCACTTCGTCATGATCGTGATGATCGCCAGATTGCGAGGCTTTCCATTGACGTTGATCTGACCAGGTGCGCCAAAACATCCAGGCTGCGGTACCAATAATAATGGCGCCGGAGATCAGCTGGAACCAAGGTTCTACGGCTTCTGGCGTAAATTTCCTGCTGATCATCATCCCGCTCATGGCCACGAGCCAAACGACCACGGTATGTGAAAGGGTCGCAGCCAGGCCAAGCATCACGGCCTGTTTAACCGTTCCTCGGATGGCGACAATAAAAGCGGCCATCATGGTTTTTGAATGGCCTGGTTCAAGGCCATGTAAGGCCCCTAGCAATATGGCGCTAGGGATGAAGATAAGAGCACTTGACGTGCCATGATTGAGTAATGCGGCAAAGTCGGTCATGTTAGCGGCTCGAAATGATAGTATTAAAGTAAAGGTTCTGGCTGTCCCCAGAACATAAATATACTATACCCCAGTATACTATTAGATCAACATGGAGATCGAAATGGCGCATATTATTTCCAATCAGAAAAAACTACTGGCTCGAATTCGCCGGATAAAAGGCCAAGCCGAATCTCTTGAAAAGTCGATCGGCTCAGAGAATGAGTGCATCAACATATTGCAGCAGATCGCGGCTATTCGCGGCGCGGTCAATGGGTTGATGAGCGAAGTGATGGAAGGACATATCCGTGAGCATCTGATGAATGAGAACGAAACGCCGGCGCAGCGAGAAGCCGATATGGAAGAGATCGTGTCGGTGATCAGGTCTTATTTGAAATAAACATATAAAAGTAATGACCAAGCCATTGAGTTTGATGGAAAAGCCATCCAGCTCGTCATCATAAAACTGGTTATGGCAGCGTTGTGCAGGTTCGGGCGCTTATGAATACATCGTAATATGTCAGCGTTGTCGAACGCGCCCGGCAAGGGTTTAAGGCGAAACCCTTGCATCCCCGCCTTACGCTTAAACTTATCGGGTCGCTGCGCGACTGCCCGCACTCTCTGCTTCGGCCGGGTGGGTCGGCTGAGACGGTCGTCCCTGACCGGCTCAACCTAAATCGACCGTCCTTGGTCGATTTCCCCTGGCCTCATTCGTTCGTTTGGCCGACAAGATGCGCTGTTGAAGGTCAAAAGGGCTAAAGTCAAAAGAGCTAAAGTCAAAATAGAGAGGGTCAAAAGAGGGGTTAAAGGCTTTATTGCAATAGTTTGGTTCTTATCTGATTTTCTTATATATTCCAAAAGGTAATTAAAGATAATTTCTAATTACTTTAAGTGCGCCATTCGCTCGGCTACAACAGTCATCACACCCTGAGAATTTCTGATGATCTTTTGTGGAGCACCTGATTATGGCGAGCAACCTTTTTACCCCGTTTAGACTTTCTGTTCCAAAAGCCCGCACTCTGGCGCTGTTGCTGTCGGTGAGTGCCGCTAGCGCTTACGCAACGGATGTGACCGTGGCTTATCAAACGTCGGCGGAACCGGCAAAGGTGGCTCAGGCCGACAATACCTTCGCAAAAGATTCAGGCGCAAAAGTCGAGTGGCGCAAGTTTGACAGTGGCTCCAGCGTGCTGCGGGCGTTAGCGTCAGGTGATGTACAGATTGGTAATATCGGCTCCAGCCCGTTAGCCGTGGCTGCCAGCCAAAAATTACCGATTGAAGCCTTCCTGCTGGCCTCTGAACTAGGCAGCTCTGAAGCCTTTGTGGTGAAGAAAAATATTACCTCGCCAAAAGATTTGATTGGCAAGCGTATCGCCGTGCCTTTTATCTCAACCACCCATTACAGCCTGCTGGCCGCGCTTAAGCATTGGGGTATTGACCCTAAACAGGTGACGATTGTTAACCTGCAACCCCCAGCCATTGCGGCGGCGTGGGAGCGCGGAGATATCGATGGCGCTTACGTTTGGGCACCGGCGGTCAACGAACTCGAGAAAACGGGTCACGTACTTACAGATTCTTCGCAGGTCAGTAAATGGGGTTCACCAACGCTGGATGTGTGGGTAGTGCGCAAAGACTTCGCTGCCGCACATCCTGATATCGTTACCGCCTTTGCCCGTAGCGCGTTAGCCGCACAGGGTGATTATCTGCAACAACCGGAAAAATGGCTTAAAGATAGCCACAATATTGAGATCCTCTCACGCTTAAGCGGCGTGCCGGATGCACAAATTCCAGGATTAGTGCAGGGCAACCGCTATTTGCCAGTCGCTGACCAGATCACTCAACTGGGACAGCCGGTAGATAAGGCAATTAAAGATACCGCTGCATTCTTGAAAGAGCAGGGCAAAATCCCGCAGCTTGATAGCGATTACAGCAGCTACGTCACCGATCGCTTTGTTAAAGCGGTACAAGCAGCACCGAAATCTTAAGGAGGGCGTATGCTTCAGGTTTCTCACCTCTCGGCCAACTATCAGGGGCGACCTGCGCTGAAAGATATCTCATTAGAGATTGGTAATGGTCAGTTAGTGGTCGTTTTAGGCCCGTCAGGTTGTGGCAAAACAACCTTGCTCAATCTGATTGCCGGATTCATTGCGCCATCTTCCGGCACGATTACGCTGGATGATAAGCCGGTAACCGGGCCGGGAGCCGATCGCGGCGTGGTGTTTCAGCATGAAGGGCTGTTGCCGTGGCGCGATGTGTTGAGCAACGTGGAGTTTGGCCTGCAATTGGCTGGTGTGAGTAAAACCGAACGTCAGGAAACCGCGCGGCGGGTGCTAAAAAAAGTCGGGTTAGCCGATTATCAGCACCACGCGCTGTGGCAACTGTCGGGCGGGATGCGTCAGCGAGTGGGGATTGCCCGCGCGCTGGCGGCAGATCCGCGACTGTTGCTGCTCGATGAGCCTTTTGGCGCTTTAGATGCCTTTACTCGTGAACAGATGCAAGAACTGCTGCTCAACATCTGGCGTGATACCGGCAAACAGGTGCTATTGATCACCCACGATATTGAAGAAGCGGTATTTCTGGCCAGCGAGCTGCTATTGCTGTCACCTGGTCCGGGGCAAGTGGTCGAACGTTTGAAACTGAACTTTGGCAAGCGTTATGCCGATGGCGAAGCTTGCCGTGCCATCAAATCAGATCCTGAATTTATCGCCCAGCGCGAATATGTTTTGAGCAAAGTGTTTCAACAGCGTGAGGTGCTGATATGAGTCTCGATTCTACTTTGTCAGCGCCTGCCTCGGCTCGCAAACGTCAGCGTATTCCGCGCAACGTACGTTTGAGTATTGCCACCATTGTGGTGCTGCTGTTTGTCTGGTGGGCAGTAACGGCATTAAAACTGATCCCGCCATTGTTTTTACCTGCGCCGCAGCAGGTCTTGCATCAGCTGTGGGTGATTGCCAGCCCACAAGGTTTTATGGATGCCACGCTATGGCAACACCTTGGCGCGAGTTTGGCTCGTATTTTAGTAGCACTGCTGGCAGCCGTTATTATTGGGGTACCCGTCGGTATTGCGATGGGCTTGAATGAAACCCTGCGCGGCATTCTCGACCCGCTGATTGAATTATATCGGCCGGTGCCGCCATTGGCCTACCTGCCGTTGATCGTCATTTGGTTTGGCATCGGCGAAACGTCCAAAATCTTACTGATTTATTTGGCGATTTTTGCCCCGGTCGCTATGTCAACCCTGGCCGGTGTCCGTAGCGTATCGCAAGTTCGAGTACATGCTGCGCAAGCCCTGGGTGCCAATCGCCTCCAAGTACTGCGTTTTGTGGTATTACCCAGCGCATTACCTGAAATTCTCACCGGTATCCGCATTGGATTAGGCGTTGGCTGGTCAACGCTGGTGGCAGCAGAACTTATCGCCGCCACGCGAGGACTCGGTTTTATGGTGCAATCTGCCGGTGAGTTTTTGGCAACAGATGTGGTTATTGCGGGGATCGGCGTCATTGCCTTGATCGCCTGTGCTTTAGAACTGGGCCTGCGGGCTGTACAACGTAAATTAACGCCTTGGCATGGAGAACAACAATGAACGAGCGACTCAATATTACGCCACTTGGCCCTTACATTGGCGCACAAGTTGACAATGTCTCGTTGGTGAGACCTTTATCAGATGCCCAGTTTGAGCAGCTTTACCATGCCTTGTTAAAACATCAGGTGTTGTTTTTCCGCAACCAACCGGTCACGCCACATCAGCAGCGTGCATTAGCGGCACGTTTTGGCGATTTGCATATTCATCCGGTGTATCCGCATGCGCCGGATGTCGAAGAAATTATCGTGCTGGATACCCATGATGATAATCCACCGGATAACGACACTTGGCATACCGATGTGACCTTTATCGAGACGCCGCCCGCTGGCGCAATTTTGGCGGCAAAACAATTGCCCAGCACGGGAGGGGATACTTTATGGACCAGCGGAATTGCTGCCTATGAGGCGCTCTCTGAGCCCTTTAAAAAATTATTAGCGGGATTGCAGGCTGAACATGATTTCACCAAGTCTTTCCCGGAATTCAAACATCGTAAGACGCCGGAAGAGCACCAGCAGTGGCAGAGTGCAAAAGCCAAGAATCCACCGTTGCTGCATCCGGTTATTCGTACCCATCCGGTGAGTGGTAGACAGGCGCTGTTCGTTAACGAAGGCTTTACCACCCGGATTGTCGATTTGAGCGAAAAAGAGAGCAGTACGCTGCTGAATTTCTTGTTTAGTCATATCACTAAACCGGACTTCCAGGTGCGTTGGCGCTGGCAGGAGAATGATATTGCCATCTGGGATAACCGCGTGACGCAACATTATGCTAATGCCGACTATCTGCCACAGCGCCGTATTATGCACCGCGCTACGATTTTAGGAGACAAGCCGTTTTATCGTGAGGGTTGAAGATATCACCACGAAAATTTTATGGCTTCATCACGTAAACGCCTCGCCTTTTTGCAAAGGTGGGGCGTTTGATAAATACTTCTGCACATATTTTGATGCTGATAATGTGGGCGGAATTAAAGATGGAACAGATTGAATGGGGCGATTTTACTAAAGTCGAATTAAGGGTCGGCAAAGTTATCGAGGTAGCCTCTTTTGAAAAAGCCAGAAAACCGGCTTTTATTCTGCATATCGATTTTGGCCCGGAGATTGGCATCAGGAAGTCCAGTGCCCAAATCACTCAGCTTTATAACCCCGACACGTTGCTTAACAAGCTGGTCGTTGCCGTGGTTAACTTCCCTAAAAAACAGATCGGACCAATACAATCAGAATGTTTAGTCACGGGATTTCATGACGAACAAGGACGGGTTGCTCTTTGCGTGCCGGACTTCGATGTACCGCTGGGCACCAAATTGCTCTAATGATCTGGCGTTTGCTCGTCATCCATGGATTGACTCTCGAGAGGCCGCATGAAGAACATCCGATTTGTATTGGCTCCAGACTCCTTTAAAGAAAGTATGACCGCTAAACAAGTGTGTCAGGCAATGGAAGCCGGTTTGAAAATACTTTTTCCAGAGGCGGAATTTATTCATGTGCCGATGGCTGACGGTGGCGAAGGGACGATGCAATCATTAATTGATGCCACGGGCGGGGAAATCTACTCAAAAACTGTTAGCGGGCCGGTCGGTCAAAACGTGGCCGCTCAGTTTGGCATCATCCACTCTCAGCAAACTGCTGTCATAGAAATGGCATCCGCCAGCGGTATTCAATACACCAACCAACACACCAAGAACCCGCTTGAAGCTACGACGTATGGCACAGGAGAGTTAATCAAGGCGAGCCTTGATAAAGGGGTGAAGAAAATCATTCTTGGTATTGGTGGCAGTGCCACTAATGATGGCGGTGCAGGGATGGCCGCCGCGCTTGGCGTGAGATTTTTAGATAAACATGGCGCTGCATTGCCACCCGGCGGCGGTGCGTTAGGTTTGTTGAGTACAATTGATATTAGCGGCATGGATTCGCGTATTGCGGATGTTGAGTTCATTGTTGCTTGCGATGTGACGAACCCATTGTGTGGCGAAACCGGTGCATCAAACGTCTTTGGCCCACAAAAAGGCGCTACGCCAGAGATGATCGCTACCCTGGATGCCGGGTTAGCGCATTATGCCCAGATTATTTTCGAACAATTGGGGCGGGTGGTTAAAGATGTCCCGGGGGCGGGCGCTGCCGGTGGTTTGGGGGCGGGCTTGATGGCTTTCACCCAATGCAACATGGCGCGTGGGATTGATATTGTGACTGAGTATTCAGGGCTAAGTGATAAATTGCGCGGCGCTGACTATTGTTTGACTGGCGAAGGCGGGATTGATTTTCAAACCAAATTTGGCAAAACCCCTTATGGCGTCGCACAAGTGGCGAGATCTCATGGTGTGCCGGTCATCGCTCTCGCAGGTTATATCGGCGCGGGAGTGAATGAGCTGTATTCAGAAGGTATTGACGCGATTTTTGGCATAGTACCGGGGGCGGCGTCTATCGAGACCTTGCTGGCTCAAGGGCCAGAAAATATTGCGCGTACCTGTGAGAATATCGGCAGGTTACTGAAGCTTTCACCGGCTGGCTGGACTAAATAGATGCAGCATTATGAGCATCGTTTGATGTGGTAAAAATAATTTTTCCCTGCTGGGAATAAAATACATCATGGTTCGTCTTATAGGCTCAATGCACAACGAGATATATCCAAAATAATTGAAGTTGCCTCAAGGGAGCGCAGCCAACACAGAAGCAACTTCAAGTATGGCAGGTATGAATACCTTATTCTGTGAGCTTATAATATGCCTAAACCCCGTTCTTCCTTGCGCGATGCGCCTGACAACCCAAAACCCTCCGCCAGTCTTTCCACAAGGGCAGCAATATGGCCGCGCCTTGCTCTGGTGGCGCTAATTCCTGTAGTGATTTGCGCGTTATTTGCCTGGGCGTGGGGGATATTCTCGCCTGAGCGTCTTTCACCGGACACATTGGTCAACGCGTTGGAAAAAACCGGCGGTGTCCATCCTGGTTATCGTCGTAATCATGCGAAAGGCATTTGTGTCGCAGGCTATTTTGAGGCCAACGGCAATGCCAGCACGATTTCAAAAGCCAGCGTATTTCGTCAGGGGCGCACGCCGGTTATCGGCCGCTTTGCGATTGCCGGTGATAATCCCAATGCGCCTGATGGTGCGGTACCGGTACGCAGCCTGGCACTACAATTTAAAACCGCCGATGGGCAAGAGTGGCGGACCGGCATGAATGCTCTGCCATTTTTTTCGGTATCCACCCCACAAGGGTTTTTAGCTCAACAGCAGGCAGCACAGCCCGATCCGGCGACGGGGAAACCCGACCCTGCCAAGATGCAGGCATTTCTAGCTGCCTATCCACAAGCGCGGCCGTTTTTTTCCTGGGTTAAACAGTATGTTCCAACGTCGAGCTGGGCTAGCGATAGCTTTAACAGCTTGAATGCTTTTCGTTTTATTGATGCGCAAGGTACTAGTCACAATGTCCGCTGGAGCATGGTGACACAAACTGCCGCTACGCCAATCAGCGCCGCAGATAAAGCGAACCCGCTGTTCTTGCAGCATGATTTGCAGCAGCGTTTGTCATTGGCACCGCTGAAGTGGAATTTAATCATCACCTTGGCAGACAAGAATGATCTGACTACTGATGCAACTAAAGCCTGGCCGGATAACCGCCAAAAAATCAATGCAGGTACGTTGGTACTGACCTCGTCTCAAGAACAAGACGTTGGCCATTGTCGCGATATTAATTATGACCCGCTGGTGCTGCCAAACGGTATTGCCGGTTCGGACGATCCGCTGCTGAGTGCGCGCTCTGCGGCGTACTCTACGTCTTTCAATCGTCGTACTCATGAAGAAGCTCAGGCACATCAAGGAGCGGGACTATGAACTCACCTCGCCATTTTCATCCAGTTTTGCGTCTGGTTCATTGGCTAATGGCCTTACTTATTATGGCCATGCTGTTTATTGGTGTTGGCATGGTATCGACCGTTTCATCGCTACATGAGACGCTCATTTCATTGCATAAACCGCTGGGCATTGCGCTCTTGCTGCTGGTGGTTGTACGACTCTATTTGCGTTTTCGCTACCCAACGCCGGCACTACCTGCTCAGTTGCCTGCCGCCCAAAAACGCGTAGCGTATTTATCACATTGGCTGTTATACGCGTTGATGTTGCTTCAGCCATTGCTTGGCTGGGCGATGCTTTCTGCCGCGGGCTACCCGATTACGCTATGGGCGGGTTTTACCCTGCCGCCGCTGCTGGGGAAAAACATTGATCTCTATGCATTGCTGTGCCCGGCGCATACTTGGGTCGCTTTACTGCTTTTTATCGCGATATTGGCACACTTAACGGCGGCTTTATTTCATGCGTTAATCCTGCGTGATGGCGTCTTTAGCAGCATGTCAGGTAATAAACATCGTGGCTAAAAATAAGCGATGGCTTTGGTTATTGATGAAGGTGGAAGGCGTATGCCAGAGTTGACCGAGGGGGAAGTGAGGGAAATGCTGCCTCATTTGCAGCGTTTTTCCCTATGGCTAACGCGCGATCCTCATTCGGCTGAGGATTTGGTGCAGTCTTGTCTGGAGAAAGCACTGGCGCAGAGTAAATCCTTAAAGAATGCGCCGAGCCTGCGGGCTTGGCTGTTCTCCATTCTTTACCGCCAGTTTATTGATGGTCAGCGGCGTAAGCGGCGATATCAGCGTATTTTATCGTTATTCACCGGGGAGGATACTGAGGTGGTGTCTTCGGCTGAAGAGATGATGATTAACGATGATATGCTAGCGGCATTCGCCCAGTTACCCACGGAACAGCGAGCGTTGTTAATTTTAGTCAGTGTCGAAGGGCTCAGCTATAAAGAGGTTGCCCAGACGCTGGATATTCCATTAGGAACGGTCATGTCTCGGTTGTCTCGAGCGCGTAAACAGTTACAACAATGGGGAGAAGGCAGCGCTTCCCCCGGGGTATTAAGGAGATTGAAATGAATCCATTACCTCCCGAAGAGCAAGACTTACATGCTTACGTTGATGGTCAGCTTGATGAAGAGCAGCAACAGTGGGTTAAACAATACTTAGAAGAGCAGCCGGCGATCGCGGCGCAGGTTGCCAAATGGCAGGCAGATGCACAAGGCCTGCGTATCGCTCTCGATGCGTTTACCCCGCCGCTGGCACCGCGTTCTGTGCCATTACAGAGCGTACGCTCTCGAGTAAAAAAACGCCGACAGCTGCGCGTAGCCATGGCGTTTACGGTAATTTTCTCGTTGGGAATGGGGGGCGTGGGGGGCTGGCAGTTGCATGCAGGCAGTGAACAACATGCAATATTGCCAATGGAAGATGCCATTCAGGCTTATCGCTTGTTTAGCAATGATCATGTGAAAGCTTTGGATGTGGTCGCTAAAGACAATAACCAGATGAACCTGTGGATGAGTCAATATTTTATCAACGGTAATCTGCCGCCAAATCTGGAGAATTACGGGTTCAAAATTATTGGTGGGCGTTTGATGGCAACTGACCGCGGCCCATCAGCCCTGATTGTGTATCAAGATGCCGCCGGTATGCGAGTCACGTATTACATTCGGCCTTCTGGCGCATTAGATATCGGTAAAGGCGAACGTAAGGCCGATAATTTGATGGCACAATACTGGAGCGACAAGCGTTATAACTATGCGGTGATAAGCCCGGCGAACAGCACTCAGGTTGCGCCATTACAAAAGGCTATTGCAGATTATACCTAGGACAGTAAACCGCTTGCTGACATTGGCCGACAAGGCACGCTTGGCGGCCAATGATCTGTGCAACAGTTATTGTGATGTGTCAATTTCAAAGGCTTTTGACAGCGTTTCTAGTTCTTCCTGTGCGTCTAGCCAGGTCATTTCAGTCTCTTCCAACGCGCCTTTTACTTTGATCTGCTGTTGCAGACAGGCGGTGAGATCGGCTTTGCGAGCGCTGTCGTAAATTGCAGAGTCAGCCAGCTTGGCTTCAATCTCAGCCAGTTCTGCACCCAGTTTATCCAGCTGTTTTTCTAGCTGAGTTATCTGTTTACGCAGCGGCTGTGTTTGATTACGGAAGTCTGCTTCACGACGCTTTTGATCTTTACGTGACTGAGCGCTGTTCACGCCAGTTTCTTTGGCTGGCGCATCTTGCTGGCTTTCCTGACGCTGAATATCCACCAGCCACTGCTGGTAATCATCCAAATCACCGTCGAACTGCTCAACTTTGCCGCCGTGTACCAGATAGAGATCATCGGTGGTCGAGCGTAACAGGTGACGGTCGTGCGAGACGACAACCATCGCGCCTTCGAAGTCGATCAGGGCTTCGGTTAGCGCTTGGCGCATATCTAAATCCAGATGGTTAGTCGGTTCATCGAGCAGCAGCAGGTTAGGGCGCTGCCAGACGATTAGCGCCAGCACCAGACGGGCTTTTTCACCACCGGAGAAGCGCTCGGTTCTTTCAGTGACTTTATCGCCCTGGAAACCAAAGCCGCCGAGATAATCGCGCAATTGTTGCTCGGTTTCTTTAGCGGCTAAGCGAGTCAGATGCTGCAAGGGGGATTCATCGGCGCGTAAAAATTCCAACTGATGCTGGGCGAAGTAACCCAGTTTGACGCCTTTCGCCAGACCAATATCACCGGACAGCGGCGGCATAGTGCCAGCCAGCAGTTTGATCAGCGTTGATTTACCTGCACCGTTGCGGCCTAACAACCCAATGCGCGAGCCAGGCACCAGATTGAGCTTAATTGACTCAAGGATGGTGTTGTCACCATAACCGGCGCTGACTTTTTCCATGCGCAACAATGGGTCGGGCAGGCTTTCTGGCGAGCGGAAGCTAAAGTGGAATGGGTTATCGACGTGCGCAGGGGCGATAAGCTCCATACGTTCAAGCATTTTGATACGACTCTGCGCCTGTTTGGCTTTGGTCGCCTGTGCGCGGAAACGATCAATGTAACTTTGCAGGTGGGCGACTTTTTCTTGCTGATGCTCAAACAGCGACTGCTGTTGTGCCAGCTTGGTCGCACGTTGACGTTCGAACGACGAGTAGTTGCCGGTATATTCGTTGAGCGTTTGCTGTTCGATATGCAGAATTTTATCGACAATGGGATCGAGAAAATCACGGTCGTGGGAAATCAGCACCAGCGTACCGTTGTAGCTTTTCAGCCATTTTTCCAGCCAGATAACCGCATCAAGATCTAAGTGGTTAGTCGGTTCATCAAGTAATAATAGGTCCGAGCGGCAGATCAGCGCTTGTGCCAGGTTCAGACGCATACGCCAGCCGCCGGAGAATGATTTTACCGGTTGTTGTAGCTGATTTTGCGTAAAACCTAAGCCACTTAATAAGCTGGCGGCACGTGCGGGAATAGTCCAGGCCTGAATCGCATCAAGTTTGCCGTGGACGCTGGCAATCGCATGGCCGTCGTCGCGTTCATTGGCCGCCTGTAATTCAGACTCAAGCTGACGAAATTCTCGGTCACCATCGATAACATACTCTATGGCGGGAACATCGAGAGCAGGCGTTTCCTGATTAACCCAGGCTAATGCCCAGTTATTAGGGAAACTCAGATTGCCAGCATCCGCGCTCATTTCATTTTTTAAAAGCGAGATGAGTGTCGATTTTCCGCACCCATTTTTACCCACTAAGCCCACTTTTTGGCCGGGGTTAATCGTGGCAGACGCATTGTCCAGCAAGACGTTGGTGCCACGCCGAATTTGTAACGAGGAGATAACAATCATAGTGTGCCGTCAGTTTATACCCGTCATAATTCGAACTGCAGGGGCGTTGGCTGCTTTCATTCACCTCAGTCACTTAGTTAACTAAGTTCCTAAGGATTCATTCAATTGCCGTCTACCTGCATCTCGAATTTTTTTGAATATAGAGTATGTTAAATTGTCATAAAATTAGGTTAAACAAGACGCAGTGCGTCCCATTTGTGTATTTGCGAAGCATGGTAACGGAAAAACCGCACCCTGACGACGCTTTGGAGGTTATTGATGTCGCAGCCACCAAAGGTTTTGCTGCTGTATGCTCACCCCGAGTCACCTGATTCTGTCGCCAACCGCGTGTTATTAGAACAAGCCAATAAGCTTGAGCACGTTACTGTGCACGATCTTTATGCTCACTATCCCGATTTTTTTATCGATATTCATCATGAACAGCAGTTGCTACGTGAGCATAAAGTGATTGTTTTTCAATATCCCCTTTATACCTATAGCTGCCCTGCTTTATTAAAAGAGTGGATGGATCGCGTATTAGAGCGTGGT
Source organism: Rouxiella sp. Mn2063 (assembly GCF_049319665.1). Classification (NCBI taxonomy): domain Bacteria; kingdom Pseudomonadati; phylum Pseudomonadota; class Gammaproteobacteria; order Enterobacterales; family Yersiniaceae; genus Rouxiella; species Rouxiella sp. Mn2063. Next base: position 435,464 of record NZ_JBMOUD010000002.1, read on the forward strand.
TTTGCCAGCGGCGCCGGAGGGAATGCCTTGCTTGGAAAATATTGGCGTTCGGTTGTGACAACAGGGGAGCCGGAAGGCGCTTATAAAATTGGCGGATACAATCGCTATCCGATGACCGACATTCTGCGTCCTTTTGAGCTGACTGCCGCAATGTGTCATATGCATTGGCTGTCGCCGATGATTATTTATTGGGCGCGCCGCCAGCCGAAAGAGGTGCTGCATAGCCATGCACAGGCTTACGGTGAATGGCTGCAATCTCCTATACCTCATGGGGGATTGTGATATGGACGGCACGAATATCGTTACGGCGATTATGATGTTCCTGTTTGCTGCCGTGGTGGCGGTGCCTATTGCTCAGCGCCTGGGAATTGGTGCGGTATTAGGCTATTTGCTGGCGGGTATCGCCCTTGGCCCCTGGGGCTTAGGTTTTATCCGTGATGTGGATGAGATTTTGCACTTCTCCGAACTGGGCGTGGTGTTCCTGATGTTTATCATCGGGCTGGAGCTTAATCCTGGGAAGCTATGGCAATTACGCCGGCAAATTTTTGGCGTGGGGGCCGGACAGGTGCTCCTCACGGCTGCGGTGCTGACCGGCGTGCTGTATATCACCAATTTTGCCTGGCAAGCGGCGCTGATTGGTGGCATTGGTTTTGCCATGTCATCAACGGCCATGGCGCTGCAATTGATGCGTGATAAAAGTATGACCCGCAATGAAGGCGGTCAGCTCGGTTTTGCCGTGCTGCTATTCCAGGATATTGCGGTGATCCCGGCGTTAGCGTTAATTCCTATTCTTGCCGGTACCTCGCAAGGCGGCAACGATTGGGGCATGGTCGCGATGAAGGTGCTGGCCTTCGCAGGTATGTTGATTGGCGGGCGTTATTTACTGCGTCCGCTATTCCGTTTGATTGTGGCGTCTGGCGTGCGTGAGGTCTTTACTGCCGCGGCATTGTTGGTGGTGCTGGGGTCGGCCTTCTTCATGGAGTCGCTAGGTTTCTCAATGGCGCTGGGCACCTTTATCGCCGGTATTTTATTGGCGGAAAGTGAATATCAGCATGAGCTGGAAATTGCTATCGAGCCATTCAAAGGGCTGTTGCTGGGGTTGTTCTTTATCTCGGTTGGGATGGCGCTCGATTTAGGTGTGCTCTATAGCCATTTGCTATGGGTATTAGTTGGCGTTGCGGTATTGGTTTCTGTAAAGAGCTGCGTGTTGTATCTGTTGGCTCGTTTGTTTGGTTTGAGTCGTTCTGTGCGCCTGCAATTTGCTGGCGTGTTGAGTCAGGGCGGTGAATTCGCGTTTGTCTTGTTCTCAGCTGCTGGGGCGCAAAAAGTCTTGTCGGCAGACCAACTGCCGCTGTTGTTAGTCATTGTGACGTTATCGATGATGACAACGCCGGTGTTAATGCAGGTCATCGATCGTATTCTGGCCAGACGTTATAACGACACGGAAGAAAGCGACGAAAAGCATTATGTTGAGGACGATGAGCCTCAGGTGATTATTGTTGGCTTTGGGCGTTTTGGTCAGGTGATCGGGCGACTGCTGATAGCCAACAAAATGCGTATTACCGTGCTTGAGCGTGATATTAGCGCGGTGAACCTGATGCGCACTTATGGTTATAAAGTCTATTATGGTGATGCGACTAAGCTCGAGATGCTGCGAGCCAGCGGTGCGGAACAGGCTCAATCTATCGTGATTACCTGCAATGAGCCGGAAGATACGATGGAGATTGTTCATCTGTGCCAACAGCATTTCCCGCAATTGCAGATCCTGGCGCGTGCACGTGGTCGTGTTGAAGCTCATGAGTTATTGCAGGCTGGTGTGAAAAACTTCTCGCGTGAAACATTCTCCAGTGCCCTTGAATTAGGCAAAAAAGCCCTGATTACGTTGGGGATGCATCCACATAATGCGTATCGTGCTCAGCAACATTTCAAACGGCTGGATATGCGGATGTTGCGTGAGTTAGTGCCGCAGGTTAAAGGAGATGTTGCGCAGATCTCTCGTATAAAAGAAGCGCGTCGGGAGTTGGAAGATATTTTCGAGCGTGAAATGCATAATGAGCGTCGTCGCTTGGATGGCTGGGATGATGACGAATAGCGGAGAAAAGGATAATGGCTGCAACACGTAAACGTTTTATTGCAGGCGCGGTATGCCCAAAGTGTAAAGCGTTAGATACGTTGGCGTTATGGCAAGAAGATGGTGTTGAAGTGGTGGAATGCGTTAAGTGCGGTCACCACCAGCGCCAAACCGACGCACAAGTTGAAAAACACGTTCGTCGTGATGAGCAGGTTATCGGTATTTTTGATCCGAAGTAGTATTCTGGCGGCTTTTTTTATGCTGAACGGTACAGCGGCGTGGTTTTCCGCTACAATCTTCGCCAAATTTATTCGTTATCGGCTTCTGTTTACAAAACGATGACGTCACTGAATTGCCTAAAGTAGTGATAGATAGCTGAGGGTTTCTTTGGCCATTGCTACTCAAAAATTAGCGCTACTCAAAACGTAGTATCCAACGGTAGGAGTTATCATGAAAGTATCAAAAGACCTGGTTGTAAGCGTTGCATATCAGGTACGTACAGAAGACGGTGTATTAGTTGACGAGTCTCCGGTTAGTGCACCGTTGGACTACCTGCACGGTCATGGTTCACTGATCTCCGGCCTGGAAAATGCGCTGGAAGGCCATGCTGTTGGCGATCGTTTCGATGTGCACGTAGGTGCTAACGATGCATACGGCAATTACGATGAGAACTTGGTTCAACGCGTTCCTAAAGACGTGTTTATGGGGGTTGAAGAGCTGGAAGTGGGTATGCGCTTCCTGGCTGACACCGACCAAGGTCCAGTTCCAGTTGAAATCACTGAAGTTGACGGTGACCACGTAGTGGTTGACGGTAACCATATGCTGGCTGGTCAGAACCTGAACTTCAACGTTGAAGTTGTGGCGATTCGTGAAGCGACTGAAGAAGAGCTGGCTCACGGCCACGTTCACGGTGAGCACGGTCATGACCATGGTCACGACCACGACCACGGTTGCTGCGGTGGCCACGGCCACGATCACAGCCATGAACACGACCATGACCACGGTAAAGGTGGTTGCGGTAACGGCGGATGCGGTTGCCATTAATGATGGCATGACCGTGCCATGTGCGGTCTGTGTTGTTTGAAGGAGGGGGGCGCTTGTTGATACAAGCGCCCCCCTTTTTTATCCCCTGGATGGGAATCTAGACCGAGATTCAGGCGGTTTTGTAAAACCGAGAACGGTGGATATTTCTTTTTCTCAAGCTTGACCTAGCTTGACAGGGGGTTGAAAAACCGGGAACGGTGAGTATTTCGGTTTCCGAATTGCAGTTCTCAATGTGGCTTCTCAGCCGAAACCGAGCAAAGGCGCGTGGGCGCGCTCCTTTGCAATCCTGCGCCTTTTCAAACTTCAACACGGCCATCCAGTGGAGGCTATGTTTCAGGTACTACTGTGACAGGCGCAAATTTCATGGCTCCGCCATCCCTTCCTTGGATTCGAGCCTGCTTCGCCGTCTCTCCATCACTCGTCAGTGAAATTTTGAGTGCGCCTCACCAGCGTTTTTAAGGCCAAAATCTAAACTGCCTTTGCTTTTTTGTTTTTTCTGTTGATTTAAAAGCCGCTAAGCGCACTCAACATTTCACCGGTAAGTGATTAAGAGACAACAGCGTTATCGTTGGCTCGTATCCGCAGCCGGGCATCCCTGATGGGATGAAATTTGCGCTATCACGAAAGCTGCTGAAATATGGCCTCCGCTGGACTGGATATCGATGTGATAAAAAGGCGTGGGATCGCGAAGGGGGGCGCCACCCCCCTTGGCTCGGTTTTAGCTGCGAGACCACATTGAGCATAGCATTTGAAAAACCGAAAATTACACTATTCCGGTTTTAATAACCGAACAAGCACGGTCATTGCTTCAAAAACCGAAATATTCTCGATCTGCTTTTAGAAAAAGATTTCTCCAAGTTTATAAAACTTGCTTTCTCACCCCGCGGCCGAGCGAAAAACCCACTTAATAATCAATAGTGTGGTGGAGGCGTCTCTTCCGACTGGTCGGCAATATTTGATGGCTGGGTGGCGCGTAATCTGTCGGTTAACAGGCGCAGGTGATCGTGCAATTTGCTCATTTCCATCTGATGTTCAGTGACAATCAGATTTAACTCTTCAATCGTCACTTCTTGAAAAGCTAAACGGCTTTCCAGCAGTTCCAGGCGTTGCTCAAAAGTATTTTGGTCCATGATAGCGTAACCCCTTATACCGGCACGCGATTGCATGCGACATGTAAATTAAGCTGATTATTCTACCTGCAAACGGCTCATACCTAAATCATCATGTTAGCCATAGGTTTTCTAAGTGCTTATCGAAACTTATTGATGCAAAAAAGGTCATAATAAAACGCGTTCGGTGCGTATAGAGATTGTCATCTCTTGATAGAGGCAGTTATATTAACCGGCGAATTTTCGTAATTGTTACTTGGGCAACGTGTTCCAAGTCTTGGAGAAATGGATGAAATCACTGTTTAAAGTAACGCTGTTGGCTACTACGATGGCACTTGCGCTGAATGCAACTCAGGTTATGGCCGACGATGCTGCAAAAGCGACTGCTGATACGGCAGCTGCACCGGCAGCGGCTACTGCACCTGCGACAGCAGCGGCGCCAGCAGCAACAGATACTACCAAGTTTAAAAGTGATGATGAGCAGGCTGCTTACGCGCTGGGTGCCTCATTTGGCCGCTACATGGACAACTCTCTGAAAGAACAAGAGAAACTTGGCATTAAGCTGGATAAAGATCAATTAATCTCTGGTATCCAGGATGCGTTTGCTAACAAAACCAAACTCTCCGATGCTGATATCGAGAAAACACTACAAACCTTCGAAGGCCGTGTGAAAGAAGCGGCTCAGGCTAAAGTAGATCAAGACGCTAAAGTTAACGCTGATAAAGGCGACAAGTTCCGCGCTGAGTTTGCCAAAGAAAAAGGCGTGAAGACCACTAAATCTGGTTTGCAGTATCAGGTTGAGAAACCAGGTACCGGTGCAGAACCTAAAGATAGCGACACTGTTGTTGTTAACTACAAAGGTACATTGACTGACGGGACTGAGTTCGATAACTCTTACACCCGTGGTGAACCTTTGTCATTCCGTCTTGATGGTGTTATCCCAGGTTGGACTGAAGGCCTGAAACACATTAAGAAAGGCGGTAAAATCAAACTGGTTATTCCACCAGCATTGGCATACGGTAAAACGGGTGTCCCAGGTATCCCAGCTAACTCTACTCTGGTATTTGAAGTAGAGCTGTTGGATATCAAGCCAGCACCAAAAGCTGACGCAAAAGACGCTGAGAAACCAGTTGATGCAGCAGCAGCTAAAGCTGAATAAGTTTTTTTATTGCCAGTAAATAAACCGTCGCATAAGCGGCGGTTTTTTTTCGCCATACCTCTCTATCTCACCTTTATTTGACTGTGGTTATTCTATGATGATTACTTGACGATGTTACGTTGCGGGCATACCGTCATTGTTCACCAGAAGCATTTTTCAGTACGTAAAGTGTTCAAGGTGTAAAATGTTTACTGTGTAAATTGTTCAATAAACGGCGTGTTCAAAGTATAAAAATAAGGGTAGGGGCGTTTGTGTTATGAATTTGTTACACTGCGGCCTAGTGAGATTGAATGATGAGCCTTGTCCCTGACGTTGGGTAGAGGTAGATGCTGAGGGTGGTAGCTTCGATGTCTAATTCGCTTTTAAATGGCGAAATCGGTGAACTGGATTTACTGGATCAACGTCCTTTCAGTGCAACTGACCATGAAATATTGGCCTCTTATGAGGCAGTCGTTGACGGGTTGGCAATGTTAATTGGCCAACACTGTGAGATCGTTTTGCATTCCTTGGAAGATTTGAAGTGCTCAGCGGTGCGCATAGCCAACGGAGAACATACTGGACGTAAGATTGGCTCGCCAATAACTGATCTTGCTCTGCGGATGTTGCACGAAATGAGGGGTGCAGACAGTAACGTCTCCAATGCCTATTTTACCCGCGCAAAAAGTGGCGTACTGATGAAGTCAGTCACCATTGCTATTCGTAATCGGGAACAGCGTTCTATTGGTTTGTTGTGCATCAACATGAACCTTGATGTGCCTTTCTCGCAAATCATCAAAACCTTCATGCCGCCTGAAGCGCAAGAATCTGCCCCAGCGGTTAATTTCGCCTCTTCAGTCGATGATTTGGTTGCTCAAACCCTTGAGTTCACCATTGAAGAAGTTAACGCCGATCGTAATGTCTCTAACAATGCCAAAAATCGTCAAGTGGTACTGAACCTCTACGAGAAAGGTATTTTTGATATTAAAGATGCCATTAACCAAGTGGCAGAGCGACTTAATATCTCTAAACACACGGTGTATCTATATATCCGCCAGTTCAAAAGTGGTGATTTGGTGGGGAACGAGCGTTGAGTCTGCGTTATTGCATTTTAGTAACGGGCCCGGCTTATGGTACACAGCAAGCGAGTGCCGCTTATCAGTTTGCGTTGGCTCTGTTATCGCGTGGTCACCAGATTGCTAGCGTTTTCTTTTATCGCGAAGGCGTACTTAACGGCAATCTGCTCTCTTCTCCGGCATCAGATGAGTTTGATTTAGTCCGCGCATGGCAGCGACTGGCTGCGGATCATCAGGTTGAACTGCATTTATGCGTTGCTGCTGCATTGCGTCGTGGCGTGATTGATAGCAATGAAGCCGCCAATCAAGGGCTGCAGGTTTCTAATCTTCAGGCTGGATTCACTTTTACGGGACTGGGTAGCCTGGCGGAAGCGGCGCTCAGTTGTGACCGTTTGATGCAGTTTTAAGCGCGGAGCCATTCATAACGATGAAAAAGGTCGCATTCCTTTTTACTCAAGGACCACATACCTCGTCTGCTGGTCGCGAAGGACTTGATGCTTTACTGGCGACGTCTGCGCTGACGGATGAGATTGGCGTATTTTTTATTGGCGACGGTGTTTTTCAACTGTTATCAACCCAGCAGCCTGAAAAAATATTAGCCCGAGATTATATCGCCACCTACGGTGTTTTATCGCTGTACGATATCGACAAATGCTATCTCTGTGCATCATCAGCCGAGAGTCGGGGACTATCTGATTATGCAGATTGGGTGCTTAGCGTTGAGAAGTTAGCGCCAGAGATGCTGCGTCAGGTATTGGCATCCTATGATGCCGTCATGACTTTTTAAACGAGACTGTAGATGCTGTATACCTTGGCCCACTCACCACAACACTGTGATTTTGGCGCGCTTATCGAACTGATCGGCCCTGATGATGTGCTGTTGCTGATGCAAGACGGCGTATTTGCTGCACTGCAAGGTTCTCAAGCGCTTAAGCAATTAACATCACGTGATTTGCTTGTTTATGCGTTATGTGAAGATTTACAGGCACGCGGAATTGCTGCTCAAATTTCACACAATATTGCTGTGATCGACTATACTGGTTTCGTCACCTTAAGTGAGAAACACATTCAGCATATTGCGTGGTGATTTATCTAAATGCTGTATATTTCTTGACACCCTTCAAGGTCAGCAATAAAATTCTGCGTCCCATATTAGCGTTTGCTGATCGTGGGGCGATTTATCACGTGTTTACAAAGTAGTTTACGAACCAAAATCCAGGAGCTTTTTAATGGCAACAATTAATCAGCTGGTACGCAAACCACGCTCTACGAAGGTTGCTAAAAGCAACGTTCCTGCGCTGGAAGCTTGCCCGCAAAAACGTGGCGTATGTACTCGTGTATATACTACCACTCCTAAAAAACCGAACTCCGCATTGCGTAAAGTATGTCGTGTTCGTTTGACTAACGGTTTTGAAGTTACCTCCTACATCGGCGGTGAAGGTCATAACCTGCAGGAGCACTCCGTGATCCTGATCCGTGGCGGTCGTGTTAAAGACTTGCCAGGTGTGCGTTATCACACCGTCCGTGGCGCGCTGGACTGTTCAGGCGTTAAGGACCGTAAACAAGCTCGTTCTAAATACGGCGTTAAAAAGCCGAAGTCTTAATGGTTCTCCGTTAAGTAAGGCCAAACATTTTCACTTTAATGTCAAAATAAACTCGTAGAGTTTTGGACAATCCTGAATTAACAACGGAGTATTTCCATGCCACGTCGTCGCGTCATTGGTCAACGTAAAATCCTGCCAGATCCTAAGTTCGGGTCAGAGTTGTTGGCTAAATTTGTAAATATCCTGATGGTAGATGGTAAAAAATCTACTGCAGAAGCAATCGTCTACACTGCACTTGAGACCCTGGCTCAACGTAGCGGTAAAGATAGCCTGGAAGCTTTCGAAGTCGCTCTGGACAACGTCCGTCCGACCGTCGAAGTTAAGTCCCGCCGCGTAGGTGGTTCTACTTATCAGGTACCGGTTGAAGTACGTCCGGTTCGTCGTAATGCCTTGGCAATGCGTTGGATCGTTGAAGCTGCTCGTAAACGCGGTGATAAATCCATGGCTCTTCGCCTGGCGAACGAACTTTCTGATGCTGCAGACAACAAAGGTACTGCTGTTAAGAAACGTGAAGACGTTCACCGCATGGCTGAAGCCAACAAGGCGTTCGCACACTACCGTTGGTAATAATTACCCTGTAGTAGTTATGCTAACCAAGCGGGCGTCAACTTTGGCCAACCCGCTTGGCTTAACCGAACTTGAACGCCCTAGTAATAGAGGAATCAAATGGCTCGTACAACACCCATTGAGCGCTATCGTAACATCGGTATCAGTGCTCACATCGACGCCGGTAAGACTACCACTACCGAACGTATTCTGTTCTACACCGGTGTAAACCACAAAATCGGTGAAGTTCATGACGGCGCTGCCACCATGGACTGGATGGAGCAGGAGCAGGAGCGTGGTATTACCATCACTTCTGCAGCAACAACTGCATTCTGGTCTGGTATGGCTAAGCAGTTTGAGCCACACCGCGTAAACATCATCGACACCCCAGGACACGTTGACTTCACCATCGAAGTAGAACGTTCTATGCGTGTTCTTGATGGTGCTGTAATGGTTTACTGTGCTGTTGGCGGCGTTCAGCCACAGTCTGAGACCGTATGGCGTCAGGCTAACAAATATAAAGTTCCACGCATCGCGTTCGTTAACAAAATGGACCGTATGGGCGCGAACTTCTTGAAAGTTGTAGGCCAGATCAAATCCCGTCTGGGCGCGAACCCTGTTCCGCTGCAGTTGGCGATTGGTGCTGAAGAGAAATTCACCGGTGTTATCGACCTGGTGAAAATGAAAGCTATCAACTGGAACGACGAAGATCAGGGCGTTACCTTCGAATACGAAGATATCCCAGCTGACATGCAGGACCTGGCTGACGAATGGCACCAGAACCTGATCGAGTCTGCTGCAGAAGCTTCTGAAGAGCTGATGGAAAAATACTTGGGCGGCGAAGAGCTGACCGAGGAAGAAATCAAGACTGCTCTGCGTCAACGCGTTCTGAACAACGAAATTATCCTGGTTACCTGTGGTTCTGCATTTAAGAACAAAGGTGTACAGGCGATGCTGGATGCGGTAATCGATTACCTGCCAGCACCAACTGACGTACCAGCAATCAACGGTATTCTGGACGACGGTAAAGATACTCCAGCTGAGCGTCACGCTAGCGATGAAGAGCCATTTGCTGCACTGGCATTCAAAATTGCTACCGACCCGTTCGTTGGTAACCTGACGTTCTTCCGTGTGTACTCTGGTGTTGTTAACTCCGGTGACACCGTACTGAACTCAGTAAAAGCTGCACGTGAGCGTTTTGGTCGTATCGTTCAGATGCACGCTAACAAGCGTGAAGAGATCAAAGAAGTTCGTGCAGGCGACATCGCTGCTGCAATCGGTCTGAAAGACGTGACTACTGGTGACACTCTGTGTAACCCAGATAACGTCATCATTCTGGAGCGTATGGAATTCCCTGAACCGGTAATCTCCATCGCTGTAGAACCGAAAACCAAAGCTGACCAAGAAAAAATGGGTCTGGCTCTGGGCCGTCTGGCTAAAGAAGACCCATCATTCCGCGTATGGACTGATGAAGAGTCTAACCAGACAATCATCGCAGGTATGGGTGAGTTGCACCTGGACATCATCGTTGACCGTATGAAGCGTGAATTCAACGTTGAAGCAAACGTCGGTAAACCTCAGGTTGCTTACCGCGAAGCAATTCGCGCGAAAGTTACTGATGTTGAAGGTAAGCACGCGAAACAGTCTGGTGGACGCGGTCAGTACGGCCACGTTGTATTCGATCTGTATCCGCTGGAGCCAGGCTCAAATCCGAAAGGTTATGAGTTCATCAATGACATCAAAGGTGGTGTAATTCCTGGTGAATTCATCTCCGCGATCGATAAAGGCGTCCAGGAGCAGCTGAAAGCTGGTCCATTGGCTGGTTACCCGGTAGTAGATATCGGTGTTCGTCTGCACTTCGGTTCTTACCATGACGTTGACTCCTCTGAGTTGGCGTTTAAACTGGCAGCTTCCATCGCCTTTAAAGATGGCTTTAAGAAAGCAAAACCTGTGCTTCTTGAACCTATCATGAAGGTTGAAGTTGAAACTCCAGAAGAGAACACTGGTGACGTCATCGGTGACTTAAGCCGTCGTCGTGGTCAACTGAAAGGTCAGGAATCTAACGCTACTGGCGTTCAGATTCACGCTGAAGTTCCGTTGTCCGAGATGTTCGGATACGCAACTCAATTGCGTTCTCTGACCAAAGGTCGTGCTTCTTACTCCATGGAGTTCCTGAAGTACGATGATGCACCGAGCAACGTTGCTCAGGCCGTTATCGAAGCTCGTGGCAAATAATAAGCCTTCGAGTTTAATACATTGATCCCGTGCTCTCTCCATAAGGGGGGAGCACAAGAGTAAGGAATATAGCCGTGTCTAAAGAAAAATTTGAACGTTCCAAACCGCACGTTAACGTTGGTACTATCGGCCACGTTGACCACGGTAAAACTACCCTGACTGCAGCAATCACTACCGTTTTGGCTAAAGCTTACGGCGGTTCTGCTCGTGCATTCGACCAGATCGATAACGCACCAGAAGAAAAAGCTCGTGGTATCACCATCAACACTTCTCACGTTGAATATGACACCCCAGCACGCCACTACGCGCACGTTGACTGCCCAGGGCACGCCGACTACGTTAAAAACATGATCACCGGTGCTGCTCAGATGGA